>NZ_JAMYQH010000002.1:0-417352 GCF_040320765.1 Mesorhizobium sp. M0618
CGCGGGGGGCTTCACACCCACCCCCGCACCCCGGGGGGGCGGCCGGCGCCGCCCCCCCCCCCCCCTGGGTTGGGGCGGCGGGCGGCCCCGGGGCGGCGGGCCCCCCCCCAACTATCGGCCGCGCTCGCATCTTGCCGTGCTGCGCGACGCTGTCGACCTCGGTCGCAAACTGGAGCCGAGCCAAGCGGAAACGCCGACGATTCCTGCCCGAAAATAGGAACAGATTTCAGCGAACGCGGCCGAGGCAGCGCCGCATGACAATTCAGAGCAATGTCCACTCCGGGCGGTCCGGAGTGGACTCGCCTTGCAAGTGCAGTTCAGCGGCTGGTGAGAAAAACCGCTTCCTCATCGTCGCGCTGCCTGCCTCCGAGGGCTGCGGCGGCACTGGCGATAAAGGCGCCGATGGCCAGCGAGAGCGCACCAAGCAGGGCAAACGTCGCACTGGCCTTCCTGGCGGTGTCGGCGGCCTGCTGCGCCTTGACCTTGGCGTCCTGAGCCCTGGCGATGATCGCATCCACCCGCGCCTTGGCATCTGCTTCCGAAAGACCGGTGCGGGCGGCGACGAGTTGCGACAGATAGGTCTTGTCGTCTGCGGAAACCTCGCCTGCCGCTGCACCGGCGATCAGGATGCGCGAGGCCTGCCCGGTCGCAGCCGCATCGCTGTCCGGATTGGCGGCAGCCAGCCTGCCCGGATCGGCCGGACGGAACAGCGAATCCACCAGGTAGGAGGTCGCATTGTCGGCCGATGTGCTGCCGGCATTGGCCGAAGCCCCCGCCGATGCGCCCATGGCCGCGCCAGACGCGATGGTGGACACCGCCTGCACGCCTGAGCCTATCGCAGCGGAAAGCGCGGAGCCAAGCACGCCGACGACGAGCAACGTGGCCAGCGCCCAGGCAAGAAAGCCGTGTGCGGTGTCCCGGAAATAGACTTCATCGGTGTGGATGCCGACCCATTTGGTGCGCAGGCGTCCGGCAAGATAGCCGCCGACGCCGGAGGACAGCCATTGCACGATGACAAGCCAGATCGCGGTGGACGCCGCGAAAGTGGTGACAGATGCGCCCGATCCCGACCATGGCGACACCATGGTCAATCCCAGCCCCGAACCGAGCAGCATGAGGATGAGGGTCAATGTCGAGGCCGCGAAGGCTCCGGCGATGATCGGTCCCCAGCTGACGGCGGTGGAGGAGGACTCGGTTGAGGCGGAAACATCGGCCGCCGACAGGGTGGACTGCATGGAAGCCCCCTATCGTACGAACAGCATGATCAGAATGATGATCGGAATCGGAATGCCGAGCAACCAGAGCAAAATGCCACGTCCCATGGAGGCCTCCTGTTAGAATATTGTGAATCGATGTTGTCACAATGTTCCAAGGGAACTTCCGTTCCGGCGCGTTGTAAAATGATTTCTTGCCGCCAGCGGAACATTGGCGCGCCGCAGCGCGCCAATTCAGATTTGATGTCCAGATCAGATGTCCAGATTGGCGACCGACAGCGCGTTGTCCTGGATGAACTCGCGCCTGGGTTCGACCTCATCGCCCATCAGCCGCGAAAACAGCGAATCCGCATCGGTCGCGTCATTGACCTTGACTTGCAGCAGCGAGCGCACGTTCGGATCGAGCGTGGTTTCCCACAGCTGTTCGGCGTTCATCTCGCCGAGACCCTTGTAGCGTTGCATCGTCAGGCCCTTGCGGCCGGTCGCAAAGACCGCGTTGAGCATCGCCAGCGGTCCCGAGATGGTTTCGGAGACATCCTTGCGGCGCAGCACCGGCGGCGACCCGTAGACCTCGCTGAGGCGCTGTGCGTAGCGGTCGAGCTGGCGTGCGTCGGCCGAATTGATCAGCGCCAGGTCGAGATGCGCGTATTCCTTGACGCTGCGCACCGTGCGCTCGAACACATAGCCGCCGACGCCTTCATTCGAGGTCGACATGCGGCCGGTCCAGCCGCGCTCGGTGTCCTCGGCGATGATGTCGAGGCGTTTTGCAATCCGCTCCGCCATGTCGTTGGCGCGGCCGAGATCGGTGAACACGTCCGGGTTGAGCCCGCCGGCGATCGCCGCCTGCTCGACCACGCCTCTGTTGTAGCGCGTGTGCAGGCCGTTGATCAGCTGGCGCACCGCCAGCGCGTCGTCGATGGCTCCGCGCAGGTCCTGTCCGATGCGAACCTCGCTCGAGCCGAGGGTAAGCGATGCTTCCTCCAGTCCCGAGCCGATCAGGAACTCCTCGAACGCGCTCTCGTCCTTGATGTATTGCGAGCTCTTGCCGCGCGTCACTTTGTAGAGCGGCGGCTGGGCGATGTAGAGATGGCCGCGCTCGATCAGCTCCGGCATCTGCCGGAAGAAGAAGGTGAGCAGCAAGGTTCTGATATGGGCGCCGTCGACGTCGGCGTCGGTCATCAGGATGATCTTGTGGTAGCGCAGCTTGTCGGCGTTGAACTCGTCCTTGCCGATCGAGGTGCCGAGCGCCGTGATCAACGTGCCGATCATGTCGGAGCCGAGCATGCGGTCGAAGCGCGCCCGCTCGACATTGAGGATCTTGCCGCGCAACGGCAGGATCGCCTGGTTCTGGCGCGAACGCCCACCTTTGGCCGAGCCACCGGCGGAATCACCCTCGACGATGAAGATTTCGGATTTCGCCGGGTCGCGTTCCTGGCAGTCGGCCAGCTTGCCGGGCAGGGAAGTGACGCCGAGCGAGCTCTTGCGGGTGATATCGCGCGCCTTGCGCGCCGCTTCGCGCGCCGCCGCGGCCTGGATCACCTTGTCGACGACCACCTTGCCTTCGCTCGGGTGTTCTTCCAGCCAGGTGCCGAGCGCTTCGTTGACCAGGCCTTCGACGACAGGACGGACTTCCGACGAGACCAGCTTGTCCTTGGTCTGCGAGGAGAATTTCGGATCTGGAACCTTGACCGACAGCACCGCCGTCAGACCTTCGCGGCAATCGTCGCCGATCAGCGAGACCTTTTCCTTCTTGGTCAGCCCTGAAGATTCGCCATAGCCGGTGATCTGGCGCGTGAGCGCGCCGCGAAAGCCGGCCAGATGCGTGCCGCCATCGCGCTGCGGGATGTTGTTGGTGAAGGCCAGCACGTTCTCATGGTAGCTGTCGTTCCACCACATCGCCACTTCGACGGTGATCCCGTCGCGCTCGGCCTTGATGGCGATCGGCTTGTCGATCAGCGGTTTCTTGACCCGGTCGAGATATTTGACGAATTCTTCGAGGCCTCCATCATAGTGCAGTTCATGGCGCACGACATCGGCGTGACGGGCATCGGTCAAAATGATGCGCACGCCGGAATTGAGGAAGGCAAGCTCGCGCAGCCGGTGTTCCAGCGTGCCGAAGTCGAACTCGACCATGGTGAAGGTCTCAGACGACGGGAAGAAGGTGATCTGGCTGCCGCTGCGGCCCTCATAGGTGCCCGGCTGCTTGTCCTGCTCATAGCTGCCGGTCGCCTTCAGCGGTGCGTCGGCATTGCCATGCGTGAAACTCATCTCGAAGATCTGGCCGTTGCGGCGGATTTTCAGCTTCAGCCACGCCGACAGCGCGTTGACCACCGACACGCCGACGCCATGCAGGCCGCCCGAGACCTTGTAGGAATTCTGGTCGAACTTGCCGCCGGCATGCAGCTGCGTCATGATCACTTCGGCCGCCGAAATGCCTTCTCCGGTGTGGATATCGGTCGGAATTCCGCGGCCATTGTCGATCACAGTGACCGAACCGTCGGGGTTGAGCGTCACGGTGACGAGGTCGGCGTGACCGGCCAGCGCCTCGTCGATGGCGTTGTCGACCACCTCATAGACCATGTGATGCAGGCCCGAACCGTCGTCGGTATCGCCGATATACATTCCGGGGCGTTTGCGGACAGCATCCAACCCCTTCAAAACCTTGATGGAATCGGCGCCGTATTCGGCTTCAGCGCCGTTGTTGTTGTCGATCTGATCGCTCATGAAAACCTGTTGTCTGGATGCCGCTTGCACGGCGCGAAAAACCCGCTCCGAATCGCGCCTCTGATATGCACTAGATATAGGCGCAAAAGGCGGTTTTTCCAAGGTTTGCAGGCATTTCACGGGGAATGAGCCGGCTGTCCATGACAGCCTCCCGTCAGGCCCTATTTCACTTTGGCCAGCCGGTCCCTGAGAAACTTGATCATGAACTTATATCGCGGCGCCAGCCGCCCGCTGCGGTCGAGCTCCAGCGTCATGTCCAGCGCCTGGGAAAGCACGGCCTTGGGGTTCTTGGCGACCTGAGCGTAGTCGATCATGGCCACCACCAGGTCGCGCTGCCAGGTGGCGTTGTTTGGGTCGGACCGGGCGAGCTGCTGGCGGATGTCGAGACTGTCCTGGAAAGCCTGCCGCGCGCCTTTGACGTCGCGCTGCTTGGCCTTGAGCATGCCGATCTCGGACAGAGTGATCGACAGGTCGCGTTGCCAGTCGGCATTGGCAGGGTCGAGCTTGGCCAGCCGGTCGGCGATGGCGAAACTATCTATATAGGCCTTGAGTGCTCCGGCGCGGTCGCCCTGAATCGCCAGAATGCCCGCTACTTTTTCCAAGCTGACCGAGAGGTCGCGTTGCCAGTCGGCGTTGGCAGGGTCACTGGCCGCCAGCACGCGGGCTATCGAGAGGGCTTGCCTGTAGGCGGCGAGGGCTACCGGCCAGTCCTCTTGATCGCTCAGCGCATTGCCGATCTTTGCGTTGCCGACCGACAGGTCGCGCTTCAGCTCACTGTTGTCGGGGTCGCGGCCCACCAATTGTTCGACGATCGCATGGCCCGCTTTATAGGACGCGAGTGCGCCCGCCGCATCGCCGCGCTCGCGCTTGAGATCGCCGATCGTATCATGGCTGATGGAGACATCGCGTTGCCGCTCGGCGTCCCGCGGCTTCTTCTCGGCCAGCGCCAATCGGACCTTCAGGCTCTCCTCGTAGGCCATCTGGGCGTTGTCCAGTCGCCCCATGACCCGGGCAAGGCCGCCGATCTCGTCATAGGTGATGGTCAGGTCGCGCTGCAGCTCGGCGCGCTCCGGTTCGTTATCGGCAAGCTGCTTCTTGATCGACAGGCTTTCCTGGTAGACTTGCGCGGCGCCGGCCAGATCGCCTTGCGTCACCAGCACGTTGCCGATCTTGTCGTCGGCCATGGCGAAGTCCCCCAACCATGGCAGGCGATCAGGCTCGGCCTTGGTCAAATCCCGCAGCATGGTTCTGGCGGTCTGATAGTTTTCCAGCGCTTCCGGCAGGTCCCCTTGCGCCAGCCTGATGTTGCCGAGCTTGATGTGGCTGACGGCAAAATCGCGCTTGACGCTCGGGTCGGTTTCCCGGGCCGAACGCAGCTCGAGATTGGATACCAGCGCTGCAAAGGCGCGGCCTGCCGCATCGGTGTTGCCGACAAGGGTGTAGAGCTTGCCGAGCTCGTCCAGCGTGCGGATCTGGCGGTCGGCGTGGTCCAGGGTCAGATCGGTCTGCCCGGCCTCGCCGTAAAGGGCCAGGACCGATTCATAATCCTTGATGGCCGTGGCGTAGTCGAGGTCGGCGCGCGCCGCACCGCCGGACAGGAAACGCGTCGCCGCCTCGGACAGCGTGCGGTTGACGAAGTTGGCCTTCAAGGCGTTGCGCGAAACATTGTCGATGTCGGCGGCCTTTGCGAGGATGGCGCGAGCCCCATCGAAGGCGCCGAGCGAAAGCTGCTCCTCGGCCTGCCGGCGCAATTCCGTCACCTGCGGATCATCGGAGGCCAGCGTCCTCATTTCGCCGCGCACTTTGACGAAGGCGTCGGCCGCCTCGCGCAACCGGGCATTCAGGCTTTCCGCCGAAAGGTGGCTGGCGTCGGAGCTGATCAGCACGCCGTAGAGAGGCGCCAGCGGCATGTCGGCATCGCTGGCAACCTGCTCGACCTCACCGCGCATTTCCGGCGTCACGTCGGCCATGGCAAGCAACAGGCGCTCGCGCTCCGGCAATTGTTCCTTGGCGGCCGCGGCAAAGAACAGCTTCGGCAGGCCGCTCTCGACGTAAGGCAGCTGTTTGCCCCGCGACAAATCGTAGACCTCCTGCTGCACCAGCGTCAGCACCGAGCGGATTTCGAGCCCGCTGGTGCCGAGATATTTGGTCAGCGCCGTGGTGAATGGCGAGTTCTGGCCGGTTCCGTCGGCCGCCGTCTCGCCGGGTGCTGCCGAGAAAGCGAACAGGATGTTTTCGGCGCGGCCAGTCCGACCAAGCCCCGGCCGGACATTCTCCACGACATCCTTGACCAGCGACGTCGCGCCGCGCCCGTCACCCACCGTGCCCGAAAACGGATCGCTCCGGCAGGCGTCGAGCATGATCAGGCCGACCTTGGCGGTGGCGGCCACGGTCTTGCGCACCTCCTCCAGAGGCAAGCTGGTCTTCTCCAGCGCATCGAGCGAAGAGGGGTCGGCATCGACCGGCAGCAGCCGGTTATCGCCCGAGATTTCCACGCCGTGGCCGGAGAAGTAGACCAGCGCCACGTCGGCGCCTTTGGCATCCTGGCGAAAATCGTCGAGCGCGCGGCGCATGCGCCTCAGGTCGCGGTTGGTTTCGAGGACGACCTCGAAGCCGAGCTTCTTCAGCGCCGCTGCCATCGCCTCGCCGTCATGGACCGGATTGGCAAGCGGCCGGATCAGGCGGTAGTCGTCGTCGGCAATGATCAAGGCCACGCGCCGCTCAGCCACCGCGGCGGCGGTGCTCATGAGCATCAGCAGCAAGGCAAAAAGCAAACGCAAGTCGAACCGCCCCCCGGCTTGTCCATTTGCGCGAACATTCCACCTCTTTATGCCATGAGCAAGCCGGGCTTTTTGCGGAAGACCAGCGTTTTCAGGCAGCCCGCATCGGCTTCAAAGCCTCGCTCCAGCGCAACAGCTCGTCGAGCATGGTTTTGGCTCCGCCCTGCACCTGTTCGCCGGCGTTGAAAGCGCCATTTTCGTCGAGCAGTTTCTGGTACATCGGCAGCGCGACGCCTTCCGAGATCGGCATGACACCCACCGAGGTCAGCAGCGGCTTCAGCGCTTGCGCCGCGCGCAGGCCGCCGGAGACGCCGCCATAGCTGAAAATGGCGGCAGGCTTGTACTTCCATTCACGCGAGAGATAATCGATCGCGTTGACGATCGCCGGCGCCACGAAATAATTGTATTCCGGCGCCACGAAGACGAAGGCATTGGCGGCATCGATCGCTTTCGACCAGGCCTTGGTATGGTCGTTCTGGTAATTGCCGAGTCTTGGATGGTGCGGTTCGTCCAGTACCGGAAGCTTGAACGTGTCGATGTCGGTCAGTACCGGCTCGAATTTTCCATGCTCGCGCGCGAACGTCTCCAGCCACTCGGCAAAAACCGGCCCTGCGCGGCCTGGCCGCGTGCTGCCGATGATGATGTTCAACTGGTGCTTCAAGCTGGGCTCCTGCGATAGCGGTATCCATTGGTGACTGCCACCTAGGGCATGCCGCTCGGGGCAACAAGAAGGCACCTCACGGTAACCGGTCACGTTCCGGAGAGCAGGGCCTTGCCGTACGGTCACATGGACGCCTGCTTTGCGGCCCACTACATTGGGTCATCAGCGGAGCACAGCATGGACATCCAGCCCGCCCCCTTCATTCCCCCGGCGCCGAAGCCGCGCACGACGCCGCCCTCGACGCTGGAGATGATCCGCATCGTCTACCGCAACCCGCTCGAATTGTGGGGTGAACACACCTACAACGAACCTTGGATTTCGGCCAATGGCGTTGGCGGACATCTGATCGTCGCCAACGATCCCGGCCTGATCCGCCATGTGCTGGTCGACAACGCCAGGAACTACAAGATGGCGACGGTGCGCCAGAAGATCCTGCGGCCGATCCTGCGCGACGGCCTGCTGACCGCCGAGGGCGAGGTCTGGAAGCGGTCGCGCAAGGCGATGGCGCCGGTGTTCACGCCGCGCCACATCTTCGGCTTCGCCCAGCCGATGCTGAGACGCACGCTGGACTTCGTCACCCGCTATGAAGACGGCGGCACGTCCGACATCGCTCATGACATGACGCTGCTCACTTACGACATCCTGGCCGAGACGCTGTTTTCCGGCGAGATCGCTGGCGAGCCCGGCAGTTTCGCCAACGAGATCGACCGCCTGTTCGAGACCATGGGACGCGTCGACCCGCTCGATCTGTTGCGCGCGCCCGACTGGCTGCCGAGGCTGACCCGCATCCGTGGCCGCAAGACCATGGCCTATTTCCGCAAGATCGTCACCGACACGGTCAAGATGCGCGAAGGGAAATTCAAGCGCGATCCAGGTGCCGTGCCGCAGGATTTCCTGACGCTGTTGCTCAAGGCCGAGGGCCCCGACGGACTGACGCGGGCCGAGGTCGAGGACAACATCATCACCTTCATCGGCGCCGGCCATGAGACGACCGCGCGGGCTTTGGGCTGGACGCTGTATTGCCTGGCGGAATCACCGTGGGAGCGCAACCGGGTCGAGCAGGAGATTGACCAGGTGCTGGCGCGCGAGCCCGATCCGACGAAATGGCTCGATGCCATGCCGTTCACCCGCGCCGCCTTCGACGAGGCGCTCCGGCTCTATCCGCCGGCGCCGTCGATCAACCGCGAGCCGATCGAACCGGAAATGTGGAAGGATCTTCATATCCCCAAGCATGCCGCCGTGCTGGTGATGCCATGGGTCGTGCATCGCCACAGGAAGCTTTGGGACCGGCCGGATGCCTTCCTGCCGGAGCGCTTCCACCCGGGAAATCGCGAAAAGATCGACCGCTTCCAGTATCTGCCGTTTGGCGCCGGTCCTCGCGTCTGCATCGGCGCCAGCTTCGCCATGCAGGAGGCGATCATCGCGCTGGCGATCATGCTGTCGCGCTTCCGCTTCGACACCACCGCCGAAACCAAGCCTTGGCCGGTGCAGAAACTCACCACGCAGCCACAAGGCGGTCTGCCGATGCGGGTGACGCCAAGATAGGCGTGACCCCTTCAGGTAGCTGTAACGACTATGCTGCAGGCTTGCGCTGCTGGAACTGGCCAGCGGCGCGGTAGCGCCAGAGATAGCTGGGCAGGATCGTCGCGATCGATTGCGGCTGGATGCCGAGCCCCGCAAGCGTCCGGTTGGCCTTGGCGGCCGCGTCCGAAACGATGTTGTGTTCGCGCAGCTGCATCACCTGGTCCTTGGTCAGCAGCGGATTGGGCAAGAGGCCGAGGATCGAGGCCTGGATGTTGGCCACCCACCACGGCACCGGCACCAGCAGGCGCTTGCGCTCGATCACCTCGAGCAGCTCTTCCATGCATTCCTTGAAGGTGAGCACCTTCGGCCCGCCGAGTTCATAGATATGGCCGCCATCCACCTTGCCGTCGACCGAGCGCGCCACCGCTTCGGCAACGTCGCCGACATAGACCGGCTGGAACTTGGTCGGGCCGCCGCCGATCAGCGGCAGCACCGGCGAATAGCGCGCCATGTTGGCGAAGCGATTGAAGAAGCCGTCTTCGGGTCCGAAATTGATCGACGGCCGGAAGATCACGGCGTCCTTGATCGTCTCCAGCACAGCCTTTTCGCCAAGCGCCTTGGTGCGCGCGTAGTCCGATTCGGAGTCCAGATCGGCGCCAAGCGCAGAAATGTGGGTCAGGCCGGCGCCGACCGAGCGCGCGGCCTCGGCCACTGCGCGGGCGCCGAATTCGTGCACGGCGGAGAATTTCTGCCGGCCGCTCTCATGCAGGATGGCGACCAGATTGACGACATGGTCGGCGCCTTGCACGGCGCGGTCTACCGACCAACGCACGCGCACATTGGCCTGGACCGGCTGGATCTGGCCGACATTGCCAAGCGGCTGCAAATGGCCGGCAAGATCGGGCCGCCGGCAGGCGACCCGGATGCGATAGCCGCGCTTGGCCAGCGCACGCACGACATGGCGCCCGACAAAGCCTGACCCGCCAAAGACGACGACGAGCTTTGGGGTCTGCAGGATTTCGGTCATGGCTGGCTCCGGCGCTCGCAAGCTTGGCTGAAGCCGTTTCATAATCCGTTTCGTGCCAAAGGCAAAGGGCGACGCGTCGTCGCTATCAGCCTGTCAGAACGCTTTGCCGATACGGGCGTCGACCGAATGGCGGTTGCCGCCGCGAATGACGAAGAAGAGCAGGATCGCCGCCCACAGCAGCGACTTCTCCGCGCCCGAATAACCCTGGTCCATCGTAACCCAGTGGAACCAGACCGTGACCAGCAGCACGAACAGGCCGGCAAAGGCGGCCGGCCGCGTCAAAAACCCGATGGCGATGAAGATGCCGCCGAAGAATTCAGTGCAGGCCAAAAGCAAGGACCACAACGCACCCGGATAAAAGCCGAGACCCTCGACCATCTCGGCGGCGCCGAAAGGATTGGTGATCTTCTGCGAACCGTGGATGGCTAGAAACCCACCGGCGACGACGCGAAGAACCGTTTCGGCACCATCGTGCAGAGCGGCGTAAACCCTACCAAGGGCCGGAATGATAAGGGCGTTGCGGGGATTGTCCGTGCTTGCCGACATTGTAGCTCCTCTGTTTTGCTTGATCAGCGCAAACGGCCGATCAGGTCGGACGAAGTCAAATAAACAAAAGTTGACCAAACTACGAATGTTTTAACATTGCGCGGCCAAACGCAGAAAACCCCGCAGAAGCGGGGTTTTCCGGGCGACGTCCATGTGAAGTCAGGGGCCGACGGAGCGGCCTGACCTGAGACGGTATCAGGAGGGCGTGAAGCAAGTACGCCCACCCCAGCCCTGAACATCCGACATGGTGCCACCAACCTTCTTGCAGGCGGCGACGAAATCGGCGCTGCAATTGGCGAATTTTGCATGGCCGTTCTTGCAGTAGTGATCTTCGGTGGCCCCGCCGCTCGGGGCAGTGATGACACCCGGGCTGGACGGCTTGGCCGGCGCGGCCTTCAAGGTGGCTGCCTGTGTGGCACCCATGAACGAGCCGAGCAGAAGGACGGCGGTCAGCATGGTGATCTTGGTGTTGGTCATGACAATTTCCTTTGATTTGGGTTGAGTTTCCGAGGCGCGAAGGACCGGCCATCGCGTGATGCAGGCTTTCGATTTCGGTTTGCTGCTTCCCCCGGTGTGGATCGGGCAAGCTCGCCTTGCCCTGGACAAAGCTGTGTCGCAGCAAGGCGCGGAAAGGTTCAGTGGCGCGCAAAGAAAATCGCACCGCACCGCGCCTGGGGCGGGCTGATTTCAGATAACCAATTGATATTTAATTATTATTCAGGAAGAGTAGCGTGCGGCGAATTCGGAAATGCGCTGCACCACCGCCTTGGATGCGGTGATGCCCTGCGCTTGCGCCTTCTCTGCCGCCTCTGCACGGGCGCGGCCCGGCACGTGCACGCCGAAGCGCCGCCGCAGCCGGTCGAGTTGGTCCTTCATTCGCTGCTCGAAATCCGGATCGAGCAGCTTGGGCTCGACGGCAAGCACGAACAGGCCGGTGCCGGGACTGTCCGGCCCGCCGCTGAACCATGGCGCGTCGAGCGACCAGTTGGCGCCTGACAGGCCGGCTGCCAGCACTTCGACCATCAACGCGATGTTGGCACCGCGCTGGCCGCCGAAGGCAAGCATGGCGCCCTTCATGGCGGCGGCCGGATCGGTGGTCGGGTTGCCGCTGGCGTCCAGCGCCCAGCCTTCCGGGATTGTCTTGCCCTCTTCGGCCGCTTTGCGGATGTTGACGAAGGCGGTGGCGCTTGACGACTGGTCGATGACCAGCGGCGCGCCGTCGGCGGCGGGTGCGGCAAACGACATCGGGTTGGTGCAATAGACCGGCTTGACCGAGCCCGAGCCGGCAAGCACGGCCGGGCCGTTGGTGGCGGCGAACGACACCAGCCCAAGTGCTGCCAGCCTTCCGGTGAAATAGCCGAGCGCCCCGCATGTATAGGCGTTCTTCTGCGAGAAGATGGCGACACCGAACAGCTTTGCCGCCTTGGCGAGGTCGTCGATGGTGCGGTCGAAGCCGGTATGCGCCAGCCCGCCGCGTGCATCGGAGAGATAGACCGCAAGCGCCGGCCGGGTGATCACCGGGTCGGCATTGCCGTCGATGCGTCCGGCTTCCAGCGCCTCGAGATAGTCGATGAAATGCGACAGACCGACCGAGGAAAGCCCTTCGGCCTCGGCTGCTATGATCGAAGCAGTGAGCGATAGTGCCGCTTCCTCATTGGCGCCAGCGCCAAGTGCCGCCATCCGGCACAGTCCTTTTGCCTGGTCGAGACTGAGTTGCATCATGGCCGTCCTAGGGGAGTAAGGGAATAGGGGAGTACGGGAGTAGGGGACAGTGGGCAGTGAATAGCGAATGGGGATGGAAATGTGAATGTGGATAGTAACCTGATACTCCCCTACTCCCCTACTCCCCTACTCCCCTACTCCCCTACTCCCCTACTCCCCTACTCCCCTACTCCCCTCTAACCAATCTTGTTCGGGATCCGCGCCTCGATCCTGCTGAAGGCAAACACCAGAATACCGGTGATCGTCATGTAGATCAGCGCCAGCAGCAGCAGGGGTTCATAGGTGAGATAGGTGTCCTGCCGCACCTTGGACGAAACGGCGAAGATGTCGATGACGCTGATCGTCGCCACCAGCGGCGTCGATTTCAACTGCAGCACGGTCTCCCCGGTCAGCGTCGGCAGCGCCCGATAGATGGCTTGCGGCAGCCAGATGCGCCGGAACGCCTTCCAGCGGCTCATGCCGAACGCGCGGGCGGCTTCGAGTTGCCCCTTCGGCACGCCGGCAAAGGCGCCACGCATCACCTCGCCCTCATAGCCGGCGAACGACAGGGTCAACGCCAGCACGCCATAGGGCCAGGCTTGCCGCAGATATGGCCACATCCAGGATTCGCGGATCCAAGGATATTGCGGGAACAGCGAGCCCAGGCCGTAATAAAGCAGCCATAGCTGGATCAGCAGCGGCGTGCCCCGGATCACCGTGCAGAACACCTTGGCGGGCGCGGCGAACCAGAATGAGCCGGCGGCTTGCGCCAGCCCTAGCGGCACGGCCAGCAGGAAGCCCAGGACGCAGGTGACGGCCAGGATCCACAGCGACCGCCAGATGCCGATCAAGCCCATTTCATAATATTGCGGCAGCCAGTCCCAGCGCATGAAAAAGGCGGCCGACAGAACCAGGCCGAGTGCGATCAGGATCAGCACGATGCGGTGCGGCTGCAGCCACAGCGACGTTCGCGCGACGACGTTGATGATGGCAGCCTCGTTGGCCATCAGCGCGCCTCCTTGAGCGAAGGCATGCCGCGCCGCGACCAGGTCTCGACACGGCCGATGACGAGGTTGGAGAACAGCGACAAAAGCAGATAAAGCACGCCCGCCGCGAAAAAGAAGGTGAAATAGGCTTTGGTGACACCCGCCGCCTGCCGCGTCGCCAGCGCCAGCTCGTAGAAACCGACGACCGCCAATAGCGCGGTGTCCTTGGTGGCGATCAGCCAGAGATTGGCGAGGCCCGGTATGGCGAAGGGCAGCATTGACGGCAAGGTGATGCGCCGCAGCAGCAGGCCGGGAGACATTCCATAGGCGCGCGCGGCTTCGATCTGGCCCTGCGGAATGGCCAGAATCGCGCCGCGTATCACCTCGGTCGAATAGGCGCCCTGGACGAAGCCGAGCACGGCGATGCCGGCGGCAAGGCCACTCACGTCGACGCGCTGATAGCCCATGGCCGTCAGCGCCTGATTGATCAGGTCGGTTCCGGCGTAATAGAGCAGCAGGATCAGCACCAGTTCGGGCACCGCGCGCACGATGGTGGTGTAGACCGCCAGGAGATCGCGCACCACCGGCCCGCCATAAAGTTTGCCATAGGCGCCGCCGGTGCCGATCAGAAGGCCGAGGCACGTGGCGCCCAGCGCGATCTCGATCGAATGCAGCAGCCCGACCAGAAGAGCCCCGCCCCAGCCTGGCGGGTAGGGCGAGAGAAGCTCGGTGATGCCGGCCGCGGAGGCCGAAAGAAGTGCGTCGATCAGCGTCGCCCCCGAAGTGCTGGCCAACCGCCGACGGCTGCGTCGGCGGCAAACATGCCTGGGAAAGATCGAGCAGGGGGCATGGCGCTGGCGCCATGCCCCTGCTCATACGAGGATCGTCAGTTCGACTGTGCGCCGCCACCGCCGTAAATGTCGAAATCGAAGTATTTCTTCGAGATCTCGTCATATTTGCCGTTGGCGCGGATCGCCTTGATGCCGGCGTTGATTTTGCCCTTCAGTTCGGTGTCTTCCTTGCGCACGCCGGCGCCGACGCCCGGTCCGAGCACTTCGTCGTCCGGAGCGACCATCCCCTTCAAGTCGCAGCAGGCCTTGCCCTGGTCGGATTTCAGGAACTCGCCAAGCGCGATGGAATCGGCCTGAACCGCATCGAGGCGGCCGGCGGCAAGATCGTTGTTGGCTTCGTCCTGGGTCTGGTATTCCTTGATCTCGGAGGCTGTGCTGCCAAAATGCTTCTTGGCGTAGACAGCGTGCACCGTCGAAACCTGCACGCCGACGATCTTGCCCTTGAGGTCGTCCGGGGCGGAGCCGAATTTCTGGTCCTTGGGGCCGATGATCGCGGTCGGCGTGTTATAGTACTTGTCCGAGAAATCGATCGTCTTTGCGCGTTCGGCGGTGATCGACATCGAGGAGACGATGAGGTCGATCTTCTTGGTCGTCAGTGCCGGGATGATGCCGTCCCAGGCGACCGGGGTGATGACGCAATCGAGCTTCTCCTCGGCGCAGACGGCATCGATGAAGTCGATCTCCCAGCCAACCCACTTGCCCGAAGCATCGGGCGAGGTGAAGGGCGGATAAGGCTCGGCGGCGACGCCGATCTTGACCGGATCGGCCTTGGCCACGCCCATGGCGGCGACGCCCAGCAGCAGCGCTGCGGCGAATGTTTTCAGAACAGTCTTCATGTCACGACTCCCAGTTTGTTGTTGGTTCCCGGTTTTCTTCCGTCCCGGCCTGTCCTAGCCGATGTTGCGGATGAACTGCTTCAGCCTTTCGGATTTCGGTGCGCCGAAGATTTGCTCCGGCGGGCCTTCTTCCTCGACCAATCCATTGTAGAGATAGACGACATGCGTCGCGACCTCGCGGGCGAACTTCATCTCGTGGGTGACCAGCACCATGGTGCGGCCTTCGCGCGCCAGGTCGCCGATCACCTTCAGCACCTCACCGACCAGCTCGGGATCGAGCGCCGAGGTCGGTTCGTCAAACAGCATGACGCGCGGATTGATGGCCAGCGCCCGGGCGATCGCCGCGCGCTGCTGCTGGCCGCCTGACAGATAGGCCGGATAGACGTCGCGCTTTTCGGCCAGACCGACGCGGGCGAGCAGCTTTTCGGCCTCGTCGATCGCAACATCGCGCTTGATGCCAAGCACATGTACGGGAACCTCGATGACGTTTTCGATCAGCGTCATGTGGCTCCAAAGGTTGAAGTTCTGGAACACCATGCCAAGCTTGGAGCGGATGCGCTCGATCTGCTTGCGGTCGGCCGGAACCGTGTGCCCATGGCTGTCGGCCTTGAGCTTGATCTCCTCGCCGTTGACGCGGATGATGCCGCTGGTGGGGTTTTCCAGGCAGTTGATGCAGCGCAGCAGGGTCGATTTGCCTGAGCCCGAGCCGCCGATGATGGCGATGACCTCGCCGTCGCGCGCCGACAGCGAGACGCCCTTCAGCACATGCAGCTCACCGAATCTCTTGTGCAGGTTCTCGACATGGATGGCTTCGGCGGCGCCGTCCTGCGCCGTATGTTTCAATGCGGGTGCGGCGCTTTGCGCTGTCATCCCGGATGCGGCGCTTATGGCCGTCATTCCTTCCACGCTCCGCGGAGCGTTCGAGCTCGTCGCTGCTGGTATCTTTTACCCATTACCCGTCACTGGACAGAGTTCCCATGCTCAGGATGGACCGTTCCGCTTGCCTCCGTCAACCATGGTTTTTGGACTATTGATCACAGCTTGCTGTAGTGGTTAGTGGCGCCAACCGACGTTCAGGGAGAATTTAGTGGGCAAATCATACGGGTCGCAGTCCATGGCCGGACCCCTGAAACGCGTGTTGATGCGGTCCGCCACGAGCGCCATGCGTCATGCCAGGGCACAGGAATGGCACTATGGTCCGGGGTTCGATCCGCAGAAGGCGGCGGCCCAGCATGAGCAGTTGACCAGCATGGTCGCGGCTTCCGGCGCCGAGATCGAATGGCTGACGGACGCCGATGACGGGCTGGCCGATTCCGTCTTCACCCATGATCCGTCGCTGATGACCGATCATGGCGCGATTATCCTTTCGATGGGCAAGGCGCTGCGCCGTGCCGAGCCCGGTCTGCACGAGGCAGCTTACAAGCGCATGGGGATCCCCATTCTCGGCCGGATCGACGATCCGGGCCAGGTGGAAGGCGGCGACTGTGTCTGGGTCGACGCAACCACGCTGGCCGTCGGTCGTGGCGTACGCACCAACCAGGACGGCATCCAGCAGCTTTCGAACCTGCTCTCGCCTAAGGGCATTTCGGTCTTCGGTTTCGATCTGCCGCTCTGGCACGGCGAGGAAGCCTGCCTGCATCTGATGTCGGTGATCAGCCCGCTCGCCGACGATCTGGCGCTGGTCTATGCGCCCTTGCTGCCGGCCGCCTTCTACCAGATGCTGCGGGCGCGCGGCATCAAGCTGGTCGAGGGCGATGCCGACGAGTTCTTCGCCTCCAGCGGGCTCAGTCTCAATGTGCTGCCGACCGCGCCGCGCCAGATCATTGCCGTTGCCGGCTTTCCCAGGACGGCGGCCGCCATGGAAGCGGCCGGCTGCACGGTCGCCACCTTCGATGCGGATGCGCTCTGCATCGCCTGCGAGGGCGGTCCGACCTGCCTGACGCGCCCGGTGCTGCGCCAATGATCGCCACTGGGGCCACCACTGGGACGACGGTCGGGGAGGCGTTGATTTCGCTGCTCGAAGCGCATGGCGTCGACACGGTGTTCGGGATTCCGGGCGTCCACACGGTCGAGCTCTACCGCGGGCTGGCGCGCTCGAAGATCCGCCAAGTCACGCCGCGTCACGAACAGGGCGCCGGCTTCATGGCCGATGGCTATGCGCGCGCCAGCGGCAGGCCGGGCGTCGCCTTCGTCATCACCGGACCGGGGCTGACCAACACCATCACCGCCATGGGGCAGGCACGCGCTGATTCGGTGCCGATGCTGGTCATATCCGGCGTCAACGCCATGCCGACGCTGGGCAAGGGCCTCGGCCATCTGCATGAACTGCCGGATCAGCGCGGCATGATGGAGAAGGTGGCGCTGTTTTCGAAGCGCGTCACCGAGGCCAGCGAATTGCCCGCTGCTCTGGCGCAGGCCTTCGCCCTGTTTTCATTGGCCCGGCCCGGCCCGGTGCATATCGAGATCCCGACCGACGTCATGGTCAAGCCGGCGGATGGCATCGCTGCCATGCTGAGCAATGTGACGCCACCCGCGCCGGAAGGTGCCGCAATTGCCAGCGCGGCCAAACTCATCGCTGCCGCGCGCCGCCCGCTGATCCTGGTCGGCGGCGGCGCCAAACGCGCCGGGGCGCCATTGCGGCGTCTGGCCGAGCGGCTGGGAGCGCCGGTCGTCCAGACCACCAATGCGCGCGGCCTGCTGCATGGTCATACGCTTTGCGTGCCGGCCAGTCCCAGCCTGAAGACAGTACGGGCGCTGATGGCCGAAGCCGATCTGGTCATTGCCGCCGGCACCGAATTCGGCCCGACCGACTATGACGGCTACAGCGATGGCGGCTTCGTCCTGCCCGCCAATCTGATCCGCATCGATATCGGCGCGGACCAGATTGCCCGCCGCCCGGCAACCGTTTCGATCCAGGCCGATTGCGCCGAGGCGCTCGAAGCGCTGCTTCTGGAAACGGGCCATGTCCGGGCAAGCGAGGGCGGTCCGTCGCGCGCCGCTGCTACACGAAAAGCAGCCTTTGCCGAGCTCAATCCGACCCTGCAGGCGCAAGTGCGTGCCGTCGAGATGATCCGCGACACCTTGCCGGGCGCGCTCATCGTCGGCGATTCGACGCAGCCGATCTATGCGGCCAACCTCTATTACGACCACGACCGCCCAGGCGGCTGGTTCAATGCCGCCACCGGCTTCGGCGCGCTCGGCTATGGCCCGCCGGCGGCGATTGGCGCGGCCCTTGCGATACCCGATGCGCCGGTTGTCTGCCTGACCGGCGACGGCGGCTTCCAGTTCACGCTGCCGGAGTTGGGCGCCGCGCTCGATGCGCGGGCGCCGGTCATCTTCATCGTCTGGAATAACAGAGGCTACCGCGAGATCGAAACCTCCATGCTCGATGTCGGTGTCGAGCCCGTCGGCGTATCGCCGGCGCCGCCCGATTTCTGCAAGCTGGCCGAGGCCTATGGCATCGGCGCCGAACGGCTTGCCGATATCGACGCTCTCGCGGACGCGTTGAAGCGCGCCCGGGCCACCGGACTGCCGCGCGTCATCGAAATCACGGTTGACTGAAGGACGGTGCTACGTATTTCCCGTCTCGACGGCCCTGAACCA
Source organism: Mesorhizobium sp. M0618 (assembly GCF_040320765.1). Lineage (NCBI taxonomy): Bacteria > Pseudomonadati > Pseudomonadota > Alphaproteobacteria > Hyphomicrobiales > Phyllobacteriaceae > Mesorhizobium > Mesorhizobium sp. M0618. The sequence continues at coordinate 18,454 of NZ_JAMYQH010000002.1, forward strand.
CGGCCGGCCGGTGGGCGGACGCATGCAAAGACGCGACAACTGCCATGTCGAGATGTCAATTGAGTGATGGCGCAAAAGGCGCGACGCTTCGCGTCGGCGGCACAGAAACGACCTAACGACAAAAAAATGACAGGAGCGTCCAAGATGACGGAAACACTTGAAGGCAAGCATATCGTCGTGACCGGTGGAACCGGTGCGCTCGGCGGTGCGGTTGTCGGCAAACTGCTGAGTGACGGCGCGATCTGCCATGTGCCCAACGCCCATGCTGCCGCCCCCACGCATTTCCCCTTTACCACGCATGACCGTGTCCAGCTGGTGCACAACGTCGATCTCTCGGACCCTGCCAAGGTCGAAGCGTTCTACAGCCAGGTTCCAGGCCTTTGGGGCTCGATCCATCTGGCCGGCGGCTTCACCTCGGCACCTGTTGAAAAGATCGAGTCGGCGTCCTTTGCCGAGATGATGGACACCAATGCGCGCACAGCCTTCCTGTGCTGCCGCGCCGCGGTACGCTCTATGCTCGCATCGGATACCGCGGGCCGTATCGTCAACGTCACCGCGCGCGCCGGGCTCGATCCGCGACGCGGCGCCGGCATGGTCGCTTACGCCGCCAGCAAGGCGGCGGTGGCAGCCATGACGGTGGCGATGGCCGAAGAGCTGAAGCACAAGGGCATCCTGGTCAATGCCGTGGCGCCGTCGACACTCGATACGCCGGCAAACCGCGCCGACATGCCGGATGCCGATGTCACCAGATGGGTCAGCCTCGAAGCCGCCGCCGAGGCCATCGCCTATCTGGCATCGCCGGCCAATCTGGCGATGAGTGGTACGCTGGTGCCGCTTTACGGCAGGGCGTAACCTTCCACCCTTTACCGCGGTCAAAGAAAAACCCCGCCGGATTGTTCCGGCGGGGTTTTGTTTTCGAGCCTGTGCGAAAACTTCGCTTCGAAGGGCTTCGCGGTGCGAAGGGCTTAGCTGCCCTGCTTCTTCAGCGCGGCACCCAGGATGTCGCCCAGCGAAGCGCCGGAGTCGGTCGAGCCGTACTGAGCGACCGCTTCCTTCTCTTCGGCGATTTCCAGCGCCTTGATCGAGACCTGCAGCTTGCGGGTCTTCTTGTCGAAGGCGATGACGCGCGCGTCGACCTTCTGGCCGACGGTGAAGCGCTCGGGGCGCTGCTCGTCGCGGTCACGGCTCAGATCGGAGCGCTTGATGAAGGTTTCGATGCCGCTGTCGACCAGCCGCACTTCCAGACCGCCATCCTTGACGCCGATGACTTCACAGGTGACGACCGCGTTCTTGCGCAGTTCGCCTGAAGTCGCCGCTTCGCCGACCGTATCCTTGGCCAGCTGCTTGATGCCGAGCGAGATGCGCTCCTTGTCGATGTCGACGTCGAGCACCTGCGCCTTGACCATGTCGCCGCGATTGTACTCTTCGATGACCTGCTCGCCCGGACGCGTCCAGTCGAGGTCGGAAAGGTGCACCATGCCGTCCACGTCGCCTTCGAGGCCGATGAACAGGCCGAACTCGGTCTTGTTCTTGACCTCGCCCTCGACCTGGCTGCCGACCGGATGGCTCGAGGCGAAAGCCTGCCACGGATTCTCGAGCGTCTGCTTGAGGCCGAGCGAGATGCGGCGCTTGGCCGGATCGACCTCGAGCACCACCACGTCGACTTCCTGGGTCGTCGACAGGATCTTGCCGGGATGCACGTTCTTCTTCGTCCACGACATTTCCGAAACGTGGATGAGACCCTCGATGCCCGGCTCCAGCTCGACGAACGCGCCGTAGTCGGTGATGTTGGTGACGGTACCCTTGATCTTCTTGCCGATCGGGAACTTGGTGCCGATCTCGGACCACGGATCGCTCTCGAGCTGCTTCATGCCGAGCGAGATGCGGTGGGTTTCCTGGTTGATGCGGATGATCTGCACCTTGACCGTCTGACCGATGTTGAGGATTTCGGTCGGATGGTTGACGCGGCGCCATGCCATGTCGGTGACATGCAGCAGGCCGTCGATGCCGCCGAGGTCGACGAACGCACCATAATCGGTGATGTTCTTGACGACGCCTTCGACAACCTGGCCTTCTTCGAGGTTCTGCACGATTTCCGAACGCTGTTCGGCGCGGCTCTCCTCAAGCACGGTACGGCGCGACACCACGATGTTGCCGCGGCGGCGATCCATCTTGAGGATCTCGAACGGCTGCGGGTTGTGCATCAGCGGGGAGACGTCGCGGATCGGGCGGATATCGACCTGGCTGCGCGGCAGGAAGGCCACGGCGCCGTCGAGGTCGACGGTGAAGCCGCCCTTGACCTGGTTGAAGATGACGCCTTCGACGCGCTCACCCTTGGTGAACTTCTCTTCCAGACGGACCCAGCTCTCTTCGCGGCGGGCCTTTTCACGTGAAAGCATCGCTTCGCCAAGCGCGTTTTCGATGCGCTCGACATAGACTTCGACGGTGTCACCAACCTTGAGGGTGGTGTCCTTGCCCTTGACGCCGAATTCCTTCAGCGGCACGCGGCCTTCGACCTTGAGGCCGACGTCGATGATAGCCATGTCTTTTTCAATGGCGGTGATGATGCCCTTGACGACCTGACCTTCGCCGGAATGGCCGGCGGTAAAAGATTCTTCGAGCAGGCTCGCGAAATCGTCGCGAGTGGGATTTGCAGCTGACATTGTTTCTCCTGGAGTGCCCCGCATCTAAAAGCGGGACGGGCGCCGTGGGTTAGCGTTGCGTTTGGCCTACCGGCGTTCCGGGCTACAAAAACCCTGGGCCGCTCTTTAAGCGGCAATTCCGGCGCATGAAGAATGCTGGCAGGCTGGTTCGTGCCCGATATGGGTATTTTCTTCGCCTCCGACAACGGAAATACGAGGGAAAACCCGGATCAGGCGTTGTCTCTTTTGGCCAGCACGTCGTCTATGATCGCCATGGCTGCAAGAAACGCGGCTTCTATAGCCATTTCGCTGGTATCAAGCAAGTGCGCGTCGGCCGCCGGCTTCAACGGTGAGTCCGCTCGACCCATGTCGCGCTCGTCGCGGCGCACGATATCGGCGAGGATCTCGGTGAAATCAGCGGTGCCGCCGATGCTTTCGATCTCCGACAGCCGGCGCTGTGCCCGCACCTCCGCGCTCGCTGTCACATAGAGTTTGATGTCGGCGTCGGGGCACACGACGGTGCCGATGTCGCGCCCATCGAGCACCGCACCCGGCGGCGTCTTGGCGAAGTCGCGCTGCTTTTCGACGAGGATACGCCGCACCGTCGGGTACACCGCGACCTTGGAGGCAGCCTCGCCGACGGCATGCGCCGACAGCACCGCGCGGTCGAGCTTCGCCAGATCGACCTGGCGGGCAGCGGTTTCGGCCGCCGAGACATTGTCGAGCGGCAGCGCGTGCTGGATCAGCGCATAGGCGACGGCGCGATAGGTGAGGCCGGTGTCGAGCAGGTTCAGCCGGTAATGGTCGGCGAGTCGGCGGGCGAGGGTGCCTTTGCCGGCGCCGGCCGGGCCGTCGATAGCGATGGTGAAGGTGTGAGTCATTGGCGGGCCGCCGCGATTGACAGGTGCGATGAAGAAGACGGGCGCCGAGATTCTTCACACCCCCCTCTGTCCTGCCGGACATCTCCCCCGGAAGGGGGGAGATCAGCCATCACCGCTGACTTAGCCAATCGCCAATATTGCAGGATTGAATGGAGCGCCAAAGCCGCCAATCTCCCCCCTTGCGGGGGAGATGTCCGGCAGGACAGAGGGGGGTGCTGTCCCGCCAGCGTTGCAGTCTGATCCCAAGCCATCGACTAGCCGATCTCCGCGCCCAGCCCCGTCATCAGCCCCATGAACTCCGGAAAGCTCGTCGCAATCATCGCGGCGTCATCGATCGTCACCGGCTTTTCCGTCGCCAGCCCCATGACCAGAAAACTCATGGCGATGCGGTGGTCGAGATGGGTCTGCACGGTCGTGTCCTGGCCGTTCGGATGGCCACCCAGCCCCTTGCCGCCCGGTTTTCCGCGCACGGCGAGCGAGGCCTCGCCCTCGGTGCAATCGACGCCGTTGAGCTTCAGCCCGTTGGCGACGGCCGACAGCCGGTCGGACTCTTTCACGCGCAGCTCCTCCAGCCCCTGCATCAGCGTCTCGCCCTCGGCGAAGCTCGCCGCGACCGCCAGCACCGGATACTCGTCGATCATCGACGGCGCCCGCTCGGGCGGCACGGTGACGCCCTTCAACTCGGAGTAGCGCACGCGCAAATCGGCGACATCCTCGCCCCCGGCGTTGCGCGGGTTCAAAATGTCGATCTTGCCGCCCATTTCCTGGAGCGTCAAAAGCAGGCCGGTGCGGGTCGGGTTCATCAGCACGTTCTCGATTGTGATGTCGGAACCCGGCACGATCAGCGCGGCCACCAGCGGGAAGCCGGCCGAGGACGGGTCGCCCGGCACGGCGATGGTCTGGCCGGTCAGTCTGCCCTGTCCTTCGATAAAGATGTGGCGCACGCCGCGTTCGTCGGTTTCGACCGACAGATTGGCGCCAAAACCCTTCAGCATCTTTTCGGTGTGGTCGCGTGTCATCACCGGCTCGATCACCGTGGTAATGCCGGGCGTGTTGAGGCCGGCGAGCAGCACCGCCGACTTTACCTGCGCCGAGGCCATCGGCACACGATAGGTGATCGGGGCGGCATGCTTTGGCCCATGCAGCGTAATCGGCATGCGGTCGCCCGGCGTCGCCTTCAACACCTGCACGCCCATCTGGCGCAAGGGTTCGAGTACGCGGCCCATCGGCCGGCCGGACAGCGAGGCGTCGCCGATGAAGGTCGTTTCCATATCATAGGTGCCGACGAGGCCCATGGTGAGCCGCGAGCCGGTGCCGGCATTGCCGAAATCGAGCGGGCCGTCCGGCTGCAGCAGTGCGCCATTGCCTGTGCCGCGGATCACCCACTCGTCGCCGTTCTTCTCGATATGTGCGCCCATAGCCTTCATGGCAGCACCTGTGCGCATCACGTCCTCGCCTTCGAGCAGGCCGGTGATGCGGGTCTCCCCGGAGGCGAGGCCGCCGAACATGAAGGAGCGGTGCGAGATCGACTTGTCGCCCGGCACGCGCGCGATGCCGGAAAGGGCTGGGGATTGGCGGGCGGTGGCCGGCTTGGGCGCGGCGGCGTGAGACATGGAATTTCCCTGGACGGAATGCCGGCAGGCCGGCGCTTTTCATTTGTTGCGGCGGTCTCGTATCACGGCGGGCCGAAATGGTCATCCCCCATGGTCGTCACTGACGCGACGCCTTTCAACGTATGGTTTTGTGACGCCGGCTTTTCGCTTTGACAGCGCTGCAAACTGTGGTTAAGGGGACCACTCTTTTATTGACGAGGCTTGCCGTGGCAAAAACCGAACTTGGCACAAAACGTATCGACCCGGAGACGGGCCGAAAATTCTACGACCTGAACAAGGACCCGATCGTCTCGCCCTACACCGGCAAGACCTATCCGCGTTCCTATTTCGAGGAAGGCAAGATTGCCGCTCTCGAGGAGGAAGAGGAAGTGGCCGAGAAGGAAGTGGACGCCGAGGAAGAAGAGGGCGTTGAGGTCGTCTCGCTTGAAGAGGCCGACGAGGACGCCAAGGGCGACGACCTGCCGGATCTCGGCGACGACGAGGATGACGTCGACCTGGGCGACGACGAGGATGACACCTTCCTCGCCGACGAAGAGGAAGAAGATGACGACGTTGCCGACATGATCGGCGTCGGCGACGACGACGACGAGGTCTGATCGGCCTTGAAAGCGGGCGTTTGCAGGCTTTCGTAGCCTGCGAAGAAAAAGCGGCTCTTGAAGGCTTGATATCTGAGAAGGGCGGGGTTAGAAGCCGCCTGCACTAACGGCGCGGTCTCCAACCCGCGCCGGATCTCTTCGCCGGAAACGGCGCCGGTTGACTGCCGGAAGTGGGGCCATAGCTCAGTTGGGAGAGCGCTTGAATGGCATTCAAGAGGTCGTCGGTTCGATCCCGATTGGCTCCACCAAACAGTCCCTCTGCAATTCGCAGCCGATGAATGTGTGGTACTGCGGTCATCTGCGTTTGATGGTCAGTTCAGGCAACGCCGCTGAAAGCGCCCCCATCAAACGGAACGAACCAGCCATTTCTCGAGAGCAACTGTTCGCCGGACAAAGTCTTCACTGTTCATGGAGCGCTTAGAGACTGGAAGCCGGCCCGATCACCACTCGGCGAAGGAGCCGTCTTTGTGGCGCCAGACAGGGTTGCGCCAGCGGTGGCCTTCCTTGGCGCGTTCCTTGACATACTCCTCGTCGATCTCGACACCCAGGCCCGGGCCGTCGGGAATGGCGACATAACCATCCTCGTAGCGGAAGACATCCTTGTTGGCGGCATAGTCGAGCAGGTCGTTGGCGGCGTTGTAGTGGATGCCGAGGCTCTGCTCCTGGATGAAGCAGTTGTAGCTGACCGCGTCGAGCTGCAGGCACGCGGCAAGCGCGATCGGCCCGAGCGGGCAGTGCGGCGCCACCGCGACGTCATAGGCTTCCGCCATCGCCGCGATCTTGCGGCATTCGGTGATGCCACCGGCATGCGACAGATCAGGCTGGATGATGTCGACGACGCCTTCCTTGAACACGGATTTGAAGTCCCAGCGGCTGTAGAGCCGCTCGCCGAGCGCGATCGGCGTCGAGCCGAGCGCGGCGATCTCCTTCAGCGCCTCGCGGTTTTCGCTGAGCACCGGCTCCTCGATGAACATCAGCCTATAGGGTTCGAGTTCCTTGACCAGGGCACGCGCCATCGGCCGGTGCACGCGGCCATGAAAATCGACGGCGATGCCGATGTTGGGTCCGACGGCCTCGCGCACCATGGCGACGCGTTCGACAGCGGCGTCGATCTTGTCGTGGCTGTCGACGATCTGCAGTTCTTCAGTGCCGTTCATCTTGAGCGCCAGGAAGCCGCGCGCAACCATTTCCCGGGCACCAGCGGCCACTTCGGCCGGCCGGTCGCCGCCGATCCAAGAATAGACCTTGATCGTGTCGCGCAGCTTGCCACCGAGCAACTCATGCACGGGAACGCCGAGCGCCTTGCCCTTGATATCCCACAGTGCCTGGTCGATCCCCGCAATGGCGCTCATCAGGATCGGCCCGCCACGGTAGAAGCCGCCGCGGTGCATCACCGTCCAGTGGTCCTCGATCAGGCGGGGATCCTTGCCGATGAGGTAATCGCCAAGCTCCTTGACCGCTGCCTCGACGGTCAGAGCCCGGCCCTCGACGACCGGCTCGCCCCAGCCGGTGACGCCGGCATCGGTCTCGATCTTCAGGAACAGCCAGCGCGGCGGAACGATGTAGGTGGTGAGCGAGATGATTTTCATGCGCAATCTCAGTTGCTCTTGAGTTTCTTGGCGCTGACGAGGTCGCGCGCCGCAAGGTCGAGGATCTTGTTTGCGGCCCCACGCGCCGCCTCGGCGTCGCGCATGCGCAGCGCCTCGACCACCTCGCGGTGCGCCGCCACGGCCTCCATGCGCCGGTCGAGCGAAATCACCGCCGTCGCCTCGAGCGAGAATTTCAGCCCGGTGTCGATGAGATTGCCGATCTGGCGAAAGATCGGGTTATGGCTCGCGGCATAGACGATCTGGTGGAAAGCGATGTCGCTGCGCGAGAAGGCGGCGAGATCCTCGCCGGCGCCGGCCATGCCGCGCCATGCCGCTTCGAGATCGGCTATTTCCTGCAGCGTTGCGCGCGTGGCCGCCAGTTCGGCGACCAGCGGTTCGATGGCGCGGCGCGTTTCGAGGATGGCGTCGAACAGCTTGTCGTCCAGTGCATGCGGCGCGTGCCAGGCCAGCACCTGTGGGTCGATGATGTTCCAGTCGTCCTCGTTGCAGACGATCGTGCCGACGCGCGGCCGCGACAGCACCAGCCCCTTTGCCGCCAACACTTTCAGGGCCTCGCGGATGACAGTGCGGCTGACACCATATTCGACGCCGAGTTCGTTTTCGGTCGGCAAGGAGGATCCGGCCGGGTAGCGCCCGGAAAAGATGTCTGAGGCCATTGCCTTGGTCACATCGGGCATGACGCGCGGGCGGCGAGTGGCTGTGTCACCTTGCGGTTTCTTCAAAGTCCCGGTCACCCAGCCCTCCTCCAAGGCGGCGAACCGCTGGTTTCGCACAACCGGTCCGGCCTTAACGGATGCGGATCAATTGCGCCAGCGGTCACTGGTCAGAGCATGTACATTAATTATCATACCAGATCAATTGACTAGTATGATAAAAGCGATTAGAGAGTCCGGCATCCGGGCTGAGCGCCCGGTCTATCGCTGGGAGGAAATCATGCGACTTCTAAAGACCGCGCTCGTCGCGGGCGCGCTTGCCGTGCTGTCCGTCACGACCATCGCTGCATATGCTCAGGACACCAAGATCGGCTTCATCGTCAAACAGCCCGAGGAGCCGTGGTTCCAGGACGAATGGAAGTTCGCCGACCAGGCCGCCAAGGAAAAGGGTTTTACCCTGGTCAAGATCGGTGCCGAGGACGGTGAGAAGCTGATGTCGGCGATCGACAATCTCGGCGCCCAGGGCGCCCAGGGCTTCATCGTCTGCACACCGGACGTGAAGCTTGGCCCCGGCATCGTCGCCAAGGCCGCCGCCAACAATCTCAAGCTTATGACTGTCGACGACCGTCTGGTCGGCGCCGACGGCAAGGCACTGGAAGACGTGCCGCATATGGGCATTTCGGCCACCAAGATCGGCGAAGCCGTCGGCCAGGCGATCGTCGACGAAATGAAGGCGCGCGGCTGGAAGGCCGACGAGGTCGGCGCGATCCGCGTCTCGTATGACCAACTGCCGACCGCCGTCGATCGCGTCGAAGGCGCCATCTCGGTGCTGAAGGCAAACGGCTTCAAGGCCGAGAACATCATCGACGCCCCTCAGGCCAAGACCGACACGGAAGCTGCCCTCAACGCGGCGACCGTCGTGCTCAACGCCCATGCCGACATCAAGAAGTGGGTCTCCTTCGGCCTCAACGACGAGGCGGTGCTCGGCGCCGTGCGTGCAGCCGAAAGCGTTGGCATTCCGGCGGACGCCATGATCGGTGTTGGCATTGGCGGCGCGGATTCGGCGATCAACGAGTTCAAGAAGCCGACGGCCACCGGCTTCGTCGGCACCGTGATCATCTCGCCGAAGCGTCATGGCTACGAGACGGCGCTCAACATGTATGACTGGGTTGCCAACAACAAGGAACCGGAGAAGCTGATCCTGACCTCGGGTGCACTCGCCAAGCGCGACGACTACCAGAAGGTCCGCCAGGGTCTCGGCATCGAATAATCCTCCCTGTACAAACAGGCGGCGGCTCATCCCGCCGCCTGTTTGCCATTCCATAAGAGGATCGCTGCCCGTGTCCTTTCTCGACTTCTCGCACGTCACCAAGACCTATCCGGGCGTCAAGGCGCTGTCGGACGTCTCGTTCGGTGTCGACAAAGGCGCCGTGCATGGTTTGATGGGCGAGAACGGCGCCGGCAAATCCACCCTGATCAAGATACTGTCCGGCGACCAGCATGCCGATCAGGGCGAGATCCGCATCGACGGTAGGATTCAGGCCTATACCTCGACCCGGGATGCCTTCGACAATGGCGTCATTGTCATTCATCAGGAACTGCAACTCGTTCCTGAACTCACCGTTGCCGAAAACCTCAGCCTCGGTCGTTTCCCCGCCAACGCCGGCATCATCGCCGGCCGCCGGATGCTGGACGACGTCGGCGCCAAGCTGAAATCGGCCGGCATCGACATCGACATGCGCCGCAAGGTCAAGACGCTGTCCATCGGCGAACGCCAGATGGTCGAGATCGCCAAGGCGATCATGCTCGACGCACGCGTCATCGCGCTGGACGAGCCGACCTCGTCGCTGTCCTCGCGCGAAAGCGAAATCCTGTTTGCTCTGATCGACCGCCTGCGCGGCGAGGGCAAGGTCATCATCTACGTCTCGCACAGGCTCGACGAAGTGTTCCGGCTCTGCGACAGCCTGACCGTGCTGCGCGACGGCAAGCTCGCGGCGCATCATGCATCATTGAAGGGTGTCACGCGCGACCAGGTCGTCGCCGAAATGGTCGGTCGCGAAATCTCCGACATCTGGGGTTTTCGTCCGCGCAGGGCAGGCGATGTCCGCCTGAAGGTCGACGCTCTCAGCGGCCCCAAACTGAAGACGCCGGCCAGTTTCGAGGCGAGGGCAGGCGAGATCGTCGGCTTCTTCGGCCTGATCGGCGCCGGGCGCTCGGAACTGATGCGGCTGGTCTATGGCGCCGATCCGCGCTCGGGCGGCAGCATCACCGTCGACGGCAAGCTGGTCCGTGCCGCCGATCCGCGTGGTACGATCCGGGCCGGCATCGTGCTGTGCTCGGAGGATCGCAAGCATGACGGCATTATCCAGGGCCGCTCGGTCGAGGAGAACATCAACATCTCGTCGCGGCGCCATCACACGCGCTTCGGCGTGCTCAACCGCGCCAGCGAGATCGCCACCGCCGAAACCTTCATCAAGAAGCTCAAGGTGCGCACGCCGTCGCGCAAGCAGGACATCATCAATCTCTCCGGCGGCAACCAGCAGAAGGTCATCCTTGGCCGCTGGCTGTCCGAACAAGGGGTGCGGGTTCTCATCGTCGACGAACCGACGCGCGGCATCGATGTCGGCGCCAAATCGGAAATCTACGAATTGCTCTACCAGCTTGCGCAGGACGGCATGGCGATCGTCGTCGTCTCGTCCGAACTGCCGGAAGTGATGGGCATCTGCGACCGTATTCTGGTGATGTGCGGTGGCCGCGTCAGCGCCGAACTCACCCGCGACCAGTTCGCCGAAAGGGCGATCCTGGCCGCCGCTCTCCCCGATCAGAAAACCCCCGACGCGATCGCATCCTGAGGACTTTGGCATGACCGACCAGTTGAAAAAAATCCTGCTCGGCGAACAGGGCCTCGTCGTCATCTTTGTCGTCGCCTTCGCGCTGGTGTCGGCTCTGGTGCCGAACTTCCTTACCGACCGCAACATGCTCGGCCTGCTGCAGTCGGTGGTCACCGTCGGCATCGTCGCCTGCACCATGATGTTCTGCCTCGCCGCGCGCGACTTCGACCTGTCGGTCGGTTCGATCGTCGCCTTTGCCGGCATGGTCGCTGTGATGGCGTCGAATTACACCGGCTCGATCCTGCTTGGCCTGCTGGCGGCAATCGCCTGCGGTGGTTTCGTCGGCTTCATCAACGGCGTTGTCATCGCCAAATTTCGCATCAACGCGCTGATCACGACGCTGGCCACCATGCAGATCGTGCGCGGCTTTGCGCTGATCGCGTCCGACGGCCGCGCCGTCGGCATCAACAGCTCGGATTTCTATCAGCTGGCGCTCTCGAAACTGCTCGGCATACCGACGCCGGTCTGGGTGCTTGCCATCCTGTTTTGCATTTTCGGTTTCGTGCTCAACCGCACCGTCTTTGGCAAGAACACGCTGGCCATCGGCGGCAATCCTGAGGCCTCGCGGCTTGCCGGTGTCAATGTCGACTGGACGCGCATCTGGATATTCGCGTTGCAGGGCGTCGTCTGCGGTATCGCCGGCATCCTGCTGGCGTCGCGCATCACCTCGGGCCAGCCCAACGCGGCGGTGGGCTTGGAGCTTTCGGTCATCTCGGCCTGCGTGCTCGGCGGCGTCTCGCTCGCCGGCGGCCGCGCCACCATGTCGGGCGTCATCGTCGGCGTGCTGATCATGGGCATCGCCGAGAACGCCATGAACCTGCTCAACATCCCGGCCTTCTACCAGTACATCGTGCGCGGCGTTATTTTGCTGCTGGCCGTGCTGCTCGACAATCTGCGCTCATCGGCACTGGGTCGGCGATAGGCTGGAGGAACAAAAAATGGCTGTGCGCCTTTCCGGCAAACGCATCTTCCTGACGGGTGCCGCGCAAGGCATCGGGCTCGCCATCGCCGAGGCCTGCCTTGCCGAAGGCGCAAGACTGTTCCTCGTCGACCGCGACGGCGCACTGCTGGACAAGGCCGTCGCCGGCCTTGCCGCGCCGCACGGCCATGTCGGGCATGCGGCAGCCGACATCAGCGACGGAGCCGCGATTGCCACTGCCGTCGGCCAAGCGACCGACGAAATCGGCCACATCAACGCGCTGATCAACAATGCCGGGGTCAATGTGTTCTCGACGCCGCTCGAGGCGACCGAGGAAGAGTGGAACCGCAATTTCGACGTCAACGTCAAGGGCGCCTGGAATTGCAGCAAGGCTGTGCTGCCGGGCATGATCGCGAGCGGCGGCGGCGCCATCCTCAACATCGCCTCGACGCACAGCTTCACCATCATTCCGCACACCTTCCCCTATCCCGTCGCCAAGCACGCGCTGCTCGGCCTGACCAAATCGCTGGCGCTCGAATATGCGGCGCAAGGCGTGCGCGTGAACGCGCTGGCCCCCGGCTATGTCGAGACGCAGAAGGCGATCGACTACTGGAACAGCTTTGCCGATCCGGCCGCAGCACGCGCCAACACCATGGCGCTGCACCCCGGCGGCCGCATCGCCACGGCGCGCGAGATCGCGCTGGCCGCGGTGTTCATGATTTCCGACGAGTGCCCGTTCATGAACGCGGCGACGCTCGTCGTCGATGGCGGGCTGAGCCAGCTGCAGCATCCCGCCTGAACGCCGGAAAGACCATGACCAAGAGACGATCGCAGCATTGGTTCGGCGGGCTGGGCAAGGATGCCTTCATCCACCGCAGCTGGATGAAGAACAACGGCCTGCCCGACGATGCCTTCGACGGCCGCCCGGTGATCGGCATCTGCAACACCTTCTCCGAATTCACGCCTTGCCACGTCCATTTCCGTGGCCTGATCGAGCACATCAAGGCGGGGGTGCTGGAAGCTGGCGGCCTGCCGCTCGAATTCCCGGTCTTCTCTTGCGGCGAATCCAATCTGCGCCCGACAGCGATGCTGTTTCGCAACCTCGCCTCGATGGATGTCGAGGAGGCGATCCGGGGCAACCCGATGGATGGTGTCGTGCTGATGGCCGGCTGCGACAAGACCACACCGTCGCTGGTCATGGGCGCGGCCTCCTGCGACCTGCCGTCGATCGCCATCTCCGGCGGGCCGATGCTCAATGGCCGCTTCCAGGGCCACGAAATCGGTTCCGGCACCGATGTGTGGAAATTTTCGGAAGACGTTCGCGCCGGTGTGATGAGCGAGCAGGATTTCGCCAATGCCGAGAGCGCTATGTCGCGCTCGCCGGGCCACTGCATGACCATGGGCACGGCCTCGACCATGGCCTCGATGGTCGAGGCGCTCGGCCTGGCACTGCCCGGCAACGCCGCCTATCCCGCGGTCGACGCACGCCGCAGCCGCATCGCCCGCACGACCGGGCGGCGCATCGTCGAGATGGTCAATGAGGATCTGCGCCCGTCGGCCATCCTCAAGAAGGCGGCCTTCGCCAACGCTATCCGCGTCAACGGTGCGATCGGCGGCTCGACCAATGCGGTTGTGCATCTGCTGGCGATCGCCGGCCGCGTCGGCACTGAGCTGACGCTGGACGATTGGGACCATTATGGCCGCGACGTACCGACCATCCTAGATCTGATGCCATCGGGTCGCTTCCTGATGGAGGATTTCTGCTACGCCGGCGGCATTCCGGCGGTCATGAAGGAGATCGCCGATCTGCTCGATCTCGACGCGCTGACGGTCACCGGCAAGGCCGTACGCGACAACATCGCCGATGCCCAAAATTACAATCCCGAGGTTATCCGCCCGCGCGACAAGGCGCTTACCGCCCAGGGCGGCATCGCGGTGCTGCGCGGCAATCTGGCGCCGGACGGCGCTATCATCAAACCTTCGGCTGCTTCGCCAGGATTGATGAAGCATCGCGGCCGCGCCGTCGTGTTCGAGGACATCGACGACTACAAGGCGCGCGTCGACGATCCCTTGCTCGACATCGACGAGAGCTCGATCATGGTGCTGAAGAATAGCGGCCCCAAGGGCTATCCGGGGATGGCCGAGGTCGGCAACATGGCGCTGCCACGGAAGCTCCTGAAAAAGGGCGTCCGCGACATAATCCGCGTTTCCGATGCCCGCATGTCCGGCACTGCTTTCGGCACCGTTGTGCTGCATGCAGCACCCGAAGCCGCGGTCGGCGGCCCGCTGGCGCTGGTGAGGAGCGGCGACATGATCGAGCTCGATGTCGAAGCAAGGAAGCTGCATCTCGACGTGTCAGAACAGGAACTCGCAAAGCGGCGGACATCCTGGGCTCCGCCGCAGCCGGCTATGCGCGGCGGCTATCAGGGTCTTTACGTCGACCATGTGCTGCAGGCGGATCGCGGCGCCGACCTCGATTTTCTCGTCGGATGCCGTGGCCACGCCATTCCACGCGAAAGCCATTGAGGTCCGCGTGACAAAATTCAAACCTTATGATTTCCACGGCATTCACGCCATTCTCTACGCGCTCTTTGATGAGAACGAAAAACTCGACCGCGCGGCGATGCGCAGGCAGGTCGAGATCTGCCTGGCGAGCGGCGTGCACGGCATGGCGGCGCTCGGCTTGGCGACGGAAGTCGCCAAGCTGTCCGAGGCCGAGCGCCGGACGATCATGGACTGGACGGCGGAAGACACCGACGGAAAAGTGCCACTCGCTTTCACCATCTTCGGCGCTTCGGTGGCCGAGCAGGTCGCACAGGTTCGCCATGCTGAAAGCGTGGGAGCGGATTGGGTGATCCTGCAGCCGCCGCCGGTTGGGTCCTATGGTGCGCCGGAATACATCAAGTTCTTCGGCCGCGTTGCCGAGGCGACCGATCTGCCGGTGGTGATCCAGAACGCGCCGGCGTTTTTCGGGCGCGGCCTTTCATCAGACGAAATCCGCGACCTCGTCACGCTGTATCCCAACGTTAGGCTGATCAAGGGCGAGGGTCCGGTTACCGACATCGCCGGGCTGATCGAGCGCACCGATGGCCGGATACCGGTTTTCAACGGGCGTGGCGGCCTGGAACTGATCGACAATTTCCGCATCGGTTGCCGCGGCATGATCCTGGCGCCGGATTGCGCCGACTATGCCGTGCGCGCCTATCATGCGTTCCGCGCCGGAGGCGAAGCCACGGCCGAGGCTGAATATGCAAGAATGTTGCCGGCAGCGGTCTTCGTCATGCAAGGCATCGAAAACTTGATCTGCTATGGCAAGCGGCTGTTCGGCGCCCGCGCAGGCATCCCGATACACGACCGGGCTCCGGCGATGCGGCCCAGCGAGCCTGGCCTCGCGATGGTGGAGCGCTTTGCGATTGGTCTCGGTCGGTTGCCTGGCTGAACGTCAACTGCCTTTCAATAGGTCGTCCGCCCACCAGACAGGTCGAATGTAGAGGCGGTTGTAAAACTGTTCTCCTTGGAGACGAGCCAGGCGACCATGGCGGCGGCCTCGTCGACCTCCAGCAGGCGGCCGCGCGGAATGCGCGAGCGCATATATTCGATATGCTCCGGCGTCAGCTGTTCGAGAATGCGCGTCTGCGCCGTGGCTGGCGAGATGCAGTTCACCGCGATGTCGTACTGCGCCAGTTCCTTGCCGAGCGACTTGGTCAGGCCAATGACCGCCGCCTTCGAGGCCGAATAGGCTGATGCGTTGGGGTTGCCCTCCTTGCCGGCGACCGAGGCGATGTTGACGATGCGCCCGTAATTGCGCTCCTTCATTCCCGGAACCACCGCCCGGTTGACGTAGAACGTGCCGTTCACATTGACGTCGATGACCTTCTTCCACGTCTCGATGTCGTAGACGTCGAGCGGGGCGGCCGGGCCCGCGATCCCGGCGGAATTGACCAGAATGGAAATCTTGCCGGCGCCCTCTTCGGTCCTGGCGCGCGCGGCATCCACCGACGCCCAGTCGGCGACATCCACCAATTCTGTCGAAGCGGCGCTGCCGAGTTCTTCTCGTGCGGTCTCGAGACGTGCCTCATCGAGGTCCCACAAGCTGACCGTCGCGCCGGAGGCAACGAAGCGTCTGGCCATCGCGAAGCCGAGGCCCTGGGCGCCGCCGGTGACGACAGCGTGCTGGCCGTCAAGATCGATGCTGTTCATGTCGAGCGGTTCTTTCCGTTTGAGATTTTTCGTGGGCGCCCGCCGGCCTGTGCAGGCGGGCGATATCGCTACATGGTCGCGCCAAGGCTCCACGGCACGAACTCGTTGTCGCCATAGCCGAGCGCTTCCGACCTGGTGCGCCCGCCGGATGCCACGCGCAGGATCTCGGCGAAGATTTCCCGGCCCTTCTCGGCCAGCGAGACGCCGTCCAGTACATCCCCGCAATTGATGTCCATGTCCTCGCGCATCTGCTCGAAGATAAAGGTGTTGGAGGCAAGCTTGATCGAGGGCGTCGGCTTGCATCCGAAGGCCGAACCGCGGCCGGTGGTGAAGCACAATATGTTGGCGCCGCCGGCGACCTGCCCGGTGGCCGAGACCGGGTCGTAGCCGGGCGTGTCCATGAAGACGAGGCCGCGCTCGTTGATCGGCTCGGCATATTCCAGCACCGCGCGCAGATTGGTGGTGCCGCCCTTGGCGGAGGCGCCGAGCGATTTCTCCAGGATGGTCGTCAGCCCGCCCAGCTTGTTGCCGGGCGAGGGGTTGTTGTTCATCTCCATGTCGTGCCTGGCGGTATAATCCTCCCACCAGCGGATGCGTTCGATCAGCTTTTCACCCACTGCGCGGCTCTCGGCGCGCAAGGTGAGGAGATGTTCGGCGCCATAGATCTCCGGCGTCTCCGAAAGCACGGCCGTGCCGCCTTGCGCGACAAGCAGGTCCACCGCCGCGCCAAGTGCCGGATTGGCGCTGATGCCGGAATAGCCGTCCGAGCCGCCGCATTGCAGCGCAAGCACCAGTTCGGAGGCCGGCTGCGGCGTCCTTTCGGCAGCGTTCACCGTAGGCAGCATGTCGACGATCGCCTTGACGCCGGCTTCGACCGTCTTTCGCGTGCCGCCGGTTTCCTGGATGGTCATTGTGCGGAAGGTCGTGCTCTCCTCGATGTTGTAGGATTGCATCCAGCGTGGGATCTGGAACGCTTCGCAGCCGAGCCCGACCATCAGCACGCCGCCGACATTGGGGTTCGTGGCAAAGCCCCATTGCGTGCGCTTCAGCAGGTCGTAAGCGGGGCCTTTGGTGTCGATGCCGCAGCCGGTGCCGTGGACGAGCGCAATGACGCCATCGACATTGGGATAGTCGCGCAGGATGCCGGACCGGTTGACTTCGTCGGCGATGAACCGGGCGACGCTGGCAGAGCAGTTCACCGAGGTCAGGACGGCAATGAAGTTGCGCGTGCCCACCTTGCCGCTCGGCCGGCGGTAACCCATGAAAGTAGCGCGCTCGGCCTCGGCAACGACCTCGGTTTGCCTGGTATTGGTGCCGAAGACGTAGTCGCGTTCGAAATTGCGCAGATACACATTGTGCTCGTGAACCCAGTCGCCGGCGACGATGGATCCCCGCGCAAAACCAATGGTCTGGCCGTATTTCACGATCGGCTCGTCCGAGCCGATGTCGCGGAAGGCCATTTTGTGCCCGCGCGGTATGCGTGCCCTGGCCGCCACGTCCCCGGCTTTGTCGCCGATTTTCAACGGATCGACCGCCAGAAGAATGTTGTCGATATCCGACAGCTTGATGAACCGTGCCATGACCCAAACTCTGAAAAAGCTCCCCCCGACAAGGAGCGCCGAGAGGCAAAAGTGATTTGGAATACTAATATAACAGAATGTCAGTGGTCAAGATGCGGTTGCGAAAGGCCTGGACTGCAGGGCGTTGCGGCGGATCGGTTAGGTGAGTGGCGTGCAATGAGTGCGCCTTGCGGCGCAGTTTGAGGGCGGCAAACGGCTGGATGAAAGAACGGACCGCCGCACGGCCGGGACACGGTCAGTCGAGATGGAAGACCTCTTCCATGGCCGCCCACCATTCGCCGTCGGCGCGCGTCGGCAGCGGCGTCTGCATGGGGTCGCACAACTCCCACCGTTCTCCGGTTCGCGCAGGAAGATCGAATAGTTGCGGATGTCGGCGCGACTGATGACGTCCGGCACCTCGGGCCAGACGGCGGCGTGGACGCGCTTGTAGTCCGCGATCGCCTCGGCTTTCACGCCGATACAAAGCCCCATTCTTTGCATGCCGGTTGCTCGCGGGCTTCAGCCGAGAAGGTCGGCGGCAACTTCGAGCGTGTTGCGGAACGACGTCTCGAGATGGTGTTCCATCGCTTGCGCCGCACCCTCGGCGTCGTGGCGCTTCAGCGCGTCGAAAATGGCCTCGTGCTGCTCGATCGTCTGTTCGCCATAACCCGGTTTGGGGATGGCAAGATAGCGGCCGCGATCCATCTGTGCCTTTGAGATGTCGACGGCCCTCCAGATCATCGGCAGGCCGCAGATCTCGGCGATGGTGCGGTGGAAGACATCGTCGAGCTGTATCGCGGTGGCATATCTGCCGCGCGATATGGCGAGCCGGTGCGCCGCCATGTTGTCTTCCAGCAATTCGCTGGCTGCCGCTGTGAACTTGGCGGCCGCGCGTCGGGCGCTTTCCATCTCCAGGGCTCGCCGGATGACATAGGCTTCTTCCAGGTCGGCCCGGCTGATCGGAGCGACATAGGTGCCGGTCTGTGCCAGGATCTTGACCAGGCCCTCGTCGCTGATGCGCTTGACCGCTTCGCGAACGGGGGTGCGAGACACCCCCAGGGCCTCCGCGATGGCGACTTCGTTGATGACCTCTCCCGGCTTCAGCTGCCCGACGACGATCAGGTTGCGGATCTTGTGGTAGATCTGATCGCGGAGCGGAAGAGCCCGATTGAGCGTCGAAGGATCCAGGTCCATTGCAAATCCGTGTCTTCGTTCACCAGAAATGGCTAGATAATACTAGAATGTCAATTGGAACGCATCCAATGGAAGCGTCGGGTGTCGGTGACACGATGTCCATAACGACCGCCGGAATCCAGCTTGCCAGAACTGTTATATTAGTGCAATAGTCATCGTCCGCGGCGAGAAATTCAATCCGCAACCGAGAGCCTGGACTGAGCCGCGTGTTCAAAAGCGCGGACGTTCAAGCCAGTTCGAAGAGGGTCGAATTGCGTTTGAAGCGACTATTATACTAACATATCGACGGCCGATACCAAGGATGATCGGCCACCCGCCAGGAGGAACCTAGCCAGATATGACTGTCGCCGCCGATTGCGCCCTGGACATGCGAGGCATCAGCAAGACGTTCCCGGGCGTGAAGGCTCTGTCCAACGTCAATTTCGCCGTGAAATTCGGCACGGTTCATGCGGTCGTGGGTGAGAACGGCGCCGGCAAATCGACGCTCATGAAAGTGCTCAACGGGTCCTACGCACCCAGCAGCGGCACAATCAGGGTCGGCGGCGCCGAGGTGCGCATGCGCCGGCCCGCCGACGCCCAGGCGCTCGGCATCCGCATGGTGCATCAGGAAATCAATCTGGTCGCCGACCTGAGCGTCGCCGAAAACGTCTATCTCGGCCGCATGCCGGGCAAGTGGATCTTTCTGCGCAAGGGCGAGATGATCCGGGCTGCGACCGCCGTCCTCGATGAGCTCGGAGCGGCCATCAACCCGCGTGAACGGCTCGGCAACCTGTCGATCAGCCAGCAGCAGCTCGTCGAGATCGCCAAGGCCTACGCGGCGCAGCCCAGGATCATCGTCCTGGACGAACCGACATCCAGCCTCAGCGAGCATGAGACGGCGGCGTTGTTCCGGATCCTGCGCAAGATGCGCGATGACGGCATCGCCATCATCTACATCAGCCACCGACTGAAGGAGGTGCTCGAAATCGCCGACGAGGTGACTGTGCTGCGCGACGGCTCAATGATCGAGACGCGTCCGATCGAAGGCATAAATGCCGCTCACATGATCAGGCTGATGGTCGGTCGCGAAGTCAGCAATGTCTTCCCGAAAAGCCCGGCCGAGATCGGCAAGTCGGTGCTGCGCGTCGAACGCATCAGCGACGGCACGCGCTTCCGCAATGTCAGCTTCGATGTACGCGCCGGCGAGATACTGGGCTTGACGGGGCTGGTGGGCGCTGGCCGCACCGAGGTCGCCCGCGCAATCTTCGGCCTGTCGCGGCTTGTCGAGGGCTCGGTCAGCGTCAACGGACGCGAGGTCTCGATCAACTCGCCATCCCAGGCGGTCAGGGCAGGCATTGCCTATGTTCCGGAAGATCGCAAGGGCGACGGCGTCGTGCCTGGAATGTCGATCCGGGAAAACATCAGCCTGCCCATACTGCGCCGCCTGAGCCGTTTCGGGCGCATCAGCCGCAGCGCCGATCACTCGCTTGCCGCGGACTCGGTCAAGCAGTTTTCGATTTCACCGCCCGACGGCGAACGGCGCATCAGCCTTCTGTCGGGCGGTAACCAGCAGAAGGCGGTCATCGCCAAATGGCTTGCCGCCAAACCTTCGGCCTTGATCCTCGACGAGCCGACGCGGGGCGTCGACGTCGGCGCCAAGGCCGAGATCCACCACATCATCGGCCAACTCGTCGCCGGTGGCATGGCGGTCGTGATGATCTCGTCGGAGCTGCCCGAAATCCTCGGCGTCTGCGACCGCGTGGTGGTGATGCGCGATGGCTATGCCTCCGAGCCTCTCCTGCGCAGCGAATTGAGCGAGGAGCGCATCATGGCGCTAGCCACGGGGGAGGAGACGGCGTGACCGAAGCTGCCACGGAGATCGGCGGCGTGAACCGCAACGACCGCTTTACGCGTGGCAGCAGGCTTGTCGATGTCCTGTCGAAGGCGGGGCTGGCCTTCGCTATCCTCGCCGTGATGCTCTACGGCTCCTTCGTCAGCCCCGCCTTCTTCACATCAGGCAATTTGCTCAACGTCCTGACCTCGATGTCCATCGTCGGCATCGTCGTCGTCGGCATGACCTTCGTGCTCGTGGTCGGCGGCCTGGCCGACCTGTCGGTGCCGGCCACCATCGCCTGCGGCGCCATCCTGTCGCTCGGGCTGCAGCCGATGATCGGACCGCTGCCGGCCTTCGTGCTGGCGGTTGGTCTCGCGGGCCTCATAGGCCTGCTCAACGGGGTCCTGGTCGGATATGTCGGCATCAATCCAATCATTGCCACGCTCGGCATTGGCACGATCGGACTGGGCATCGTCCAGGCGGCTGTCGGCGGGGTCATCGTCTATGGCAGCAATCCCGCCTCCGCCGAATTCGCCAAGGGCCGGCTGTTCGGCATTCCGGTCGTGGTGCTGATCTTCCTGGTCATTGCTCTTGTCGGCCATTTCGTCCTGTCCCGCTCCTTCTGGGGCAGATGGACGCTCGCCACCGGAGGCAATTACAGCGCCGCCGAGGCGAGTGCCGTTCCGGTGCAGGCCGTGAAGGCCGGCGCTTTCGTGATCACGGCACTCGCTTCCGGCATCAGCGGCGGCCTGCTCGGGCTGACGCTGCAGAGCGCGCGACCGCTCATCGGCGGCGGCTACGAATTCAGTGCCATCACGGCGGTGGTGGTCGGCGGCGTGTCGATCGTCGGCGGCTTCGGATCGGTGCCACGGGCCATCGCCGGCCTCATCTTCGTGCAACTGCTGACCAACGTCATGGTGCTCGACGGTGTGCGCACGCCGATCCAGGGTTTCGTGCTCGGCATCCTGATCGTCGGCGCCGTCGGCATGGATGCGGCGCTGCGCAAGCGGGGCGTGTCGTGATGCGTTTTCTTTCGCTTGTCTCGCAGTATCGCGTCATCGTCATTCTCGGTCTGACGCTGGTCATTTCCGCGCTGGTGGTCCCCGGCTACCTCTCGGCATCGACCCTCGGCCTCGGCCTCGATCGGGCGGCGACAATCGGCCTGATCGCGATCGGCCTGACGGTGCTTTTGATATCGGGCCAGATCGACCTCTCCGGTGGCGCGGTGTTTGCCCTGGCCGGCATCGTATCGGTCATCCTGCAGCGAGAGATCGGCATCCTCCCTGCCGCGATCGTCGGCATCCTGGTCGGTACCCTGGCAGGCGCCGTCAACGGCATGCTGGTCGTCGGCCTGAAGGTGAATTCGCTCGTGCTGACGCTCGCGACGATGCTGATCTTCCGCTCGCTCGCGCACTGGATCACCAACAGCCAGCCGGTGACCGGAACCGACATCATGCTCTCCCTGGCGCTGGCCAAGATCTATCTCGATGTCTTCACCCTCCGCAGCGCGCTGTTCATCGCCCTGATCGTGCTGCTGCATTTCTGGCTGACGCGCACCATACCTGGGCGCAACGTCTTTGCGGTGGGGTCCAACCCGGCGGCTGCCAAGGAAAGCGGTATCGCCTCGGACCGTATCGTCTTTCTCGGCTTTGTCTTTGCCGGCACGCTTGCCGGCCTGGCGGGGGTTCTCCAGAGCCTCGTCACCAACACCGGCTCGCCTGTCTTCGGCTCGGAACTGACGGTCGCCGTCATTGCCGCGGTCGTTGTCGGCGGAACTCGTCTCGAAGGCGGCAGGGGATCCGCGCTCGGCACGCTCGGCGGCGTGCTGACAATCGGCTCGCTGACCATCGCGATGGAGTTCCAGTCCGTTCCCGCATACGTCCAGCAGGTCGTGTCCGGGCTTATCCTGATCCTGCTCGTCGTGCTCGATCGGGCCGTTACCACCAAGGGGAGGGCTCCGGGCACGCGCCCGGCGCTCGTTCGCGACAATCCAATCACTCAAGGAGGAACCACATGATTGGGAGGAAACACATGATTGGCAAGAAAAGCATGCTTCACGTCGCCGCTATGGCGGCTGTGCTGGCATCGACGGGTTGGGCCAGCGCCAAGACGGTCTGCTACGTGACGGCAGCGGATTCGCATGCCTACGCGACGCCGGCCAACAAGGCGCTTCAGGCGCGCGCCGCGGAACTCGGCATCGAGATCCTGAGCCTCAGCCAGGATTTCGACGTCCAGAAAGGCACCGAGCAGCTCAACACCTGCGTTGCGCGCAAGGTCGACGGCATCATCCTGTGGCCGCTCGACCCGCAGGCATACATACCGGGGCTGGCGCGCGCACAGCAGGCGAACATTCCGGCGATCCTCATCAATTCGCCGATGAGCGACGATGCCAAGCCGTTCATCAAGTCGTTCACCGGGCCTGATGTCTACGAGGAAGGCAAGCTGGCGGCGGACTCGCTGAGCAAGGCGCTCGGCGGCAAGGGCTCCGTCGTCATCATCGCCGGCCAGGCCGGCAACGGCACCACGATCGGACGTGTCAGCGGCTTCACCGACCGTCTCAAGGAAACCAATGCCGACATCAAGGTGCTCGACACGGTCAATGCCGACTTCGACCAGCAAAAGGCGCTGGTGGTCAGCCGCGATCTGATCACACGCTTCGGCGACCAGATCAGCGGTGTCTACGCCAATGACGACACGATGGCCCGCGGCTTCATCGACGCATGGAAGGAGGCGAACCCCTCCAAGGCCGCACCGCCGATCGTCGGCATCAACGGCCAGAAAGACGCGTTCGAATCGATCCGCACCAGTGAGATGTACTCGACCATCGTCCAGTCGCCCGTCGAGGATGGCCGCCTGGCGATCAACACGATGGCCGAAATCATCGACGGGAAGCAGGTCAAGGACCGGCTGCCCATTCCGCTGACCGTCGTCACCAAGGACAATGTCAACGCGGTCGAACCCGCGTTCTGATTCAGGAAGGCCGGCCCGGTGCACTCGGGTCGGCCTCACCGCCGACGCGTTGGAGAGAGAAATTCTAATAGCGGCGACAGAATTGGAATAAACTAACTCTACAGAGTTTGTGGAATAAGCAATCTGCACTGGCGATCTGGTTTCCACCCGGACAGGACCACGCCATGCCCACTCTCTTACGCTCGCCCTCGACCAAAGCAGACATATCCAGTCGCCAGGCAGCGGGAGAAAGGCCATGAGCCGGATCGTGCCAGACCGCATCAAGGTGCTCTGGTTTCTGCCGACGCATGGCGACAGCCGCTATCTCGGCACAGCCGAGGGCGGCAGATCGGTCGATCTGCCGTATCTGACGCAAGTGGCGAAGGCGGCCGACACGCTCGGCTACTATGGCGTGCTGTTGCCGACCGGCCGCTCGTGCGAGGATTCCTGGGTGATCGCATCGGCCCTCGTACCGATGACCGAACGCTTGCGTTTCCTTGTCGCCGTGCGGCCCGGTTTGCAGTCGCCGACGCTGGCCGCGCGCATGACTGCGACGCTGGATCGCATCTCCAATGGCCGCCTGCTGATCAACGTCGTCACCGGCGGCGATCCGCTGGAGAACAAGGGCGACGGCATTTTCCTGTCGCATGCCGAACGTTACGAGGTGACGCAGGAATTCCTTCGGATTTACAAGCGGGTGCTGAGCGGCGAGACGGTCGAGCATGAGGGCAAGCATTTCCGCATCGAGGATGGAAGGCTGCTGTTTCCGCCGGTGCAGACGCCCTACCCCCCGCTCTATTTCGGCGGCTCGTCCGACGCTGGGTCCGTGGTGGCGGCGCAGGAGATCGACAAATATTTGACCTGGGGAGAGCCGCCAGCCGATGTAGAGCGCAAGCTGGACGGCATGCGTGAACTGGCGCAGAAGGCTGGCCGCAAGCTCTCCTTCGGCATTAGGCTGCATGTCATCGCCCGCGAAACCACCGAGGAGGCCTGGGCCGCTGCCGACAGGCTGATCAGCCGGCTCGACGACGCGACGATCGCCTCGGCGCAGAAGGTCTTTGCCCGCATGGATTCGGTCGGCCAGGCGCGGATGAGCGCATTGCATGGCGGCAATCGCGCCAAGCTCGAGATCGCCCCCAACCTCTGGGCCGGCGTCGGCCTGGTGCGCGGCGGCGCAGGTACCGCACTTGTCGGCGATCCCGACACGATCGCCGAGCGCATCGACGAGTACCGGCGCCTCGGCATCGATACCTTCATCCTTTCCGGCTATCCACATCTCGAAGAAGCCTATCGCTTCGGCGAGCTGGTGCTGCCGAAACTGCCGACCGACCATCCGGTCAAGGCAGCCGGCTCGTCCGTAAACACCGGTCCGTTCGGCGAAACCATCGCCGGCGACCACCGGCCGAAGTCGCTCGCCAGCGCCTCGTGAACTTGCTTCCTGCGTCCTCGCGGTTGCGCGTCGCCATTATTGGCGGCGGCTTTTCCGGTGCGGCGGTGGCGTGGCACCTGGCGCAAATGCCTCGACCGGAGCGCATTTCCATTTCCGTGATCGAGCCGCGACCCTTGATTGGCGGTGGCCTTGCCTATTCCAGCGAGGAACCCTCTCATCGGGTCAATGTTCCCGCGGTCAGGATGAGCATGGCTCCCGACGACCCGCAGCATTTTGCACGCTGGTTGACTGGCAGCGGAGAACTCGAACACGACCCGGATGCGATCTGGATGAACGGCGACGCTTTTCCGCGCCGGCGCGTGTTCGGTCGCTATGTTGCCGAGCATCTGGCGCCGCATCTCAATTCCGGCCTTGTCCATCATGTTGAAGGTTCCGCCACACGCGTGACACGCGATGCCAGTGGCGCGGGCTGGACCGTGCACACCTCTGCCGGACCGGTCGCCTCCGACATCGTCGTTCTAGCAGCAACGCATCCGCAGCCTGCAATTCCAGCCGCGTTGATCCACCTGACGGAAGCGCCGGGTTTCATCGCCGACCCATACGCAGCCGCGGCGCTTGCCGGGATCGGGCCGGACGCCTCGGTGCTGATCGTCGGCTCCGGGCTGACCTCGGCCGACATGGTCGCCGAACTTGACCGTCGTGGCCATCGTGGCCGCATCCTCACGCTGTCGCGCCGCGGCTTACGCTCGCGCGGACACCCCGATGTCAGGGGCGAGCCTTTTGGCGATTTTGCATCCGCGCCGGCGACGACGGCGCTCGGCCTGCTCAGGACCATTCGCGCGACGCTGGCAGCGGCAAGAGCGGCCAATGTCAACTGGCAGTCGGTCTTCGACCAGTTGCGCCTGCAGGGGCCGGTGCTGTGGGCCGCACTTGCCCCGCCGGAGCGGGCAAGGCTGGTCCGCCAGCTGCGCGTGTTCTGGGACGTGCATCGTTTCAGGATCGCCCCGCAGGTCGCCGCCGTGCTCGACCGGCGCCATGCCGCCGGTACAGTCGACACCATTGCCGCCAGGCTTGTCGCGTCGAACGATGAGGACGGCAGCCTGGCTGTCAGCTTTCAACGGCGCGGGCAGACCCGGATCGAGGCGGCGCGCTTCGCTGCCGTCATCAACACCACCGGTCCGGCTCATGGGCAGGCGCTGCAGCTGAACCCGGCGCTGAGCTCGCTGGCGGAAACCGGCTTGATCAGGACGGACCAATATGGGCTTGGCATCGAGACAGGTCTCGACAGCCGCGCGATCGGCCGGGACGGTGAGGCGGTCGCGACACTCCTGGTCGCCGGCCCGCTGGCACGAGGGACTTTCGGCGAGCTCATGGGTCTGCCGGAAGTCGCTCGCCATGCCCAGGCGGTCGCGGTTGAAATTGCCAAGCTGCTGGTAACGCTGCCGTCAGCGCAGGCCATCGGCGCCAATGCCGCGCAGGGTCCGGTCATGAGCTGACACCGGCAAACCGGGTTGGCCGAGCAAAATTGGTATTTCCGTCCCAAGAGGGGCTCAAAAACGGAAAATCCTTCTTTGTATATAGATTCTATAAACATAATAAATACCGACGAAACCGGCTGCGGTCGGATCGATCAACGAGATGGCCTGAATGGGAGACAGTTCATGGCACACGCAGAGACCGACTCGATCAAGTTTGCTTACTGGGTGCCGAATGTTTCGGGCGGCCTTGTGATCTCCAACATCGAGCAGCGCACCAACCATTCGGCCGAGTACAATCGCAAGCTGGCGCAGATCGCCGAGAAGTCCGGCTTTGATTACGCACTCAGCCAGATCCGCTTCACCGCCGGCTACGGCGCCGACGAGCAGCATGAATCGGTGGCGTTCAGCCATGATCTGCTGGCGGCGACCACAACGCTCAAGGTCATCGCGGCGATCCTGCCCGGACCGTGGAACCCGGCGCTGGCGGCCAAGCAGATCGCCACCATCAGCTATCTCACCAATGGCCGCGTCGCGATCAACCTCGTCTCCGGCTGGTTCCGTGGCGAGTTCCATGCCATCGGCGAGCATTGGCTCGACCATGACGAGCGCTATCGCCGCTCGGAGGAATTCATTCGTGCGCTGCGCGGAATATGGACCGAGGACAGCTTCACCTTCCGTGGCGATTTCTACCGCTTCAACGAATATTCGCTGAAGCCGAAACCGCCGCATCCGCTGCCCGAAATCTTCCAGGGCGGCTCGTCGCGCGCCGCGCGCGACATGGCATCGCGGGTCTCGGATTGGTACTTCACCAACGGCAACACGCCGGCCGAAATCGCCAAACAGGTCGACGACATCCAGGCCAAGGCGAAGGCCAACAACCATTCCGTCAAGGTCGGCGTCAATGCCTTCGCCGTCGTCCGCGAGACCGAGGATGAGGCCAGGGCGGTGCTCGCCGAGATCATCGCCAAGGCCAACCCCGAGGCGGTCAACGCTTTCGGCCACGAGGTCAAGAACGCCGGCAAAGCTTCGCCGGAAGGCGAGGGCAATTGGGCGAAATCCTCCTTCGACGATCTGGTCCAGTACAATGACGGCTTCCGCTCGAACCTGATCGGCACGCCAAGGCAAGTCGCCGAGCGCATCGTCGACCTGAAGCGCGCCGGCGCCGATCTCATCCTGCTCGGCTTCCTGCACTTCCAGGAAGAGGTCGAGTATTTCGGCAAGCATGTCATCCCGCTGGTCCGCGAACTGGAAAACGCCGAGGCGGCGGCGTCGCTGGCGGCGGAGTAGCCATCCCGCAGCCTGGCCCGCCACGGTCCGGCCAGCACACGCATGAAGGTTGCCGGCGCGCTCGATCCGTCGAGCGGCAATGAGGTTTTGCGCGCCTAATCAAGGACGATTGGAATGCCGTTGC
Organism: Mesorhizobium sp. M0618; assembly: GCF_040320765.1. NCBI lineage: Bacteria > Pseudomonadati > Pseudomonadota > Alphaproteobacteria > Hyphomicrobiales > Phyllobacteriaceae > Mesorhizobium > Mesorhizobium sp. M0618. The sequence continues at coordinate 46,253 of NZ_JAMYQH010000002.1, forward strand.
CCAGTTATACTCTCGGAGTGATGGACGCTTCGGTCTATGCGCCGGAAGTCTTTGCGCGCGGCCTGCCGTCAAGCCCGCGGGAGCAGCAGTCCGAAGCCGGCAGCGAGGCGATCGGCTCCGTTACTGGTGTCGCCGCTCCGCTGCTTTCGCTCCAGGGCATCGGCCTGTCGTTCGGCGGCGTCGTCGCACTGGCCGATATCGACCTGTCGGTTCACCCAGGCGAAATTCGCGCCATCATCGGCCCGAACGGCGCCGGCAAAAGCTCGCTGATCAACGTCATCAGCGGCGTCTATCGGCCGGATCGCGGCCACGTCCGGCTCGACGGCACCTTCTATGCCCAGGTGCCGACGCAGCAGTTGGCTCACCTCGGTGTCGCCAGAACCTTCCAGAACCTTGCACTGTTCAAGGGTCTCAGCGTCCTCGACAATGTCGCTTCCGGCCTCGCCTACAAGGTTCGCTCCAACTTTGCCGGCCAGGTGCTCGGCATCGGCCGCTCGCGCGGCGAGCAGCGCGAAACACGCAGCCGCGCGGAACAGATCCTCGAATTTCTCGACCTCACCGCCATTCGCGACCGTCTTGTCGGCACCTTGCCTTACGGACTGCAGAAGCGTGTCGAACTGGCCCGCGCACTGGTGGCCGAGCCGCGTCTGCTTTTGCTCGACGAGCCGATGGCCGGCATGACCGCGAGCGAAAAGAGCGAGATGGCGGCTTTCGTCCGTGCCGCGCGCGATCGTTTCGCCACCACCGTGGTGTTGATCGAGCACGATGTCGGCGTCGTCATGGGCCTGTCCGACCGCATTGCCGTTCTCGACTACGGCCGCAAGATCGCCGACGCCACGCCAGACGAGGTCAGGAACGACCAGCGCGTCATCGATGCCTACCTCGGCGTCGCCTCGGACAATGAGGACGGGGCAGGCATATGATCGCCGATTTCGACTACCAGTTCTTCATCGAAGTGCTCGTCGGCGGCCTGCTCTCCGGCGTCATGTACTCGCTGGTCGCGATCGGCTTCGTGCTGATCTACAAGACCTCGGGCGTGCTCAATTTCGCGCAAGGCGCGATGCTGTTGTTCGCGGCACTCACCTTCGTCAGCCTTATCGAGCGCGGCATCCCGTTCGCGCTGGCGCTGGTGATCACTTTCGCCATCATGGTCGCCATGGGTGTCGCCATCGAGCGCACGGTGCTGCGGCCGCTGACCAACAAGCCGCCGATCACACTGTTCATGGCGACGCTCGGCCTGTCCTACATCATCGAGGGCGCCGCCCAGCTGATCTGGGGCACGCAGGTCCACGGCCTCGATCTCGGCATCGAGGACGTGCCGCTGGAAATCGGCGGCGTGCTGATCAGCCAGTTCGACATTTTTGCCGCAGTGGTTGCCGCCGGCATGGTCCTCTTGCTGTCGCTGTTTTTCCGCTACACCCGCATCGGCCTCTCCTTTCGCGCCGTCGCCGACGATCAGTTCGCGGCCCTCGCGGTCGGTCTCAGGCTGCCGCTGATCTGGGCCACCGTCTGGGCTGCTGCCGGTCTTGTCGCACTGGTGGCGGGACTGCTCTGGGGTGCGCGCCTCGGTGTGCAGTTCTCGCTGTCGCTGGTGGTGCTCAAGGCGCTGCCGGTGCTGGTGCTCGGCGGCTTCGATTCCATCCTCGGTGCCATCGTCGGCGGGTTGCTGATCGGCGCCAGCGAGAAGCTCGCCGAGGTCTATATCGGAGACTATTTCGGCGGCGGCATAGAGAGCTGGTTCGCCTATGTCGTCGCGCTGGCCTTCCTGCTGATCCGTCCTTCCGGCCTGTTCGGCCAGAAGCTCGTCGAGAGGATCTGAGCCATGACCGCCATAACAAGCGATTTCTCGTCCGCGCCGGTGCTGCCGAAATGGGTCGTGCCCGTGTTGCTGCTCGCCTTCGCCTATGGCGTCGTGCCGCTGATCGGCTCGAGCTATCTGTTCGAGGCCATCCTGCTGCCGTTCCTGGCGCTCAGCCTCGCCGGCGTGGGCTTGAACATCCTGACCGGCTATGCCGGCCAGGTTTCGCTGGGTAGTGCTGCCTTCATGGCGGCGGGCGCCTTCGCCGCCTATAATTTCAACCTGCGCGTCGAAGGCCTGCCGCTGATCGGCAGCATTTTCCTGGCCGGCATCGTCGCCGCCGCGATCGGCATCGTCTTCGGCCTGCCTAGCCTGCGGCTCAAAGGCTTCTACCTCGCGGTTTCGACGCTCGCCGCGCAGTTCTTCGTGCAATGGGCGCTGACCAAGTTCAGCTGGTTCTCCAACAACTCGGCTTCCGGCGTCATCGACGCGCCGAGATTGTCGATTTCAGGCTTCGCGCTCGACGGCGCCATCGGCCGCTATCTCTTCGCGCTAACCATCGTCACCGTGCTGACCTTCCTCGCCCATCGGCTGGTCTCGTCGCAGACCGGGCGCAACTTCATCGCCATCCGCGACAATGAAACCGCTGCCCGCATCATCGGCATCCCGGTGCTGAAGACCAAGCTGCTGGCCTTCGCCATCTCGTCCTTCATCATCGGCGTCGCCGGCGTCATCTGGGCCTTCGCGTATCTGCGGACCGTCGAGCCGGATGGCTTCGACCTCGACCGGTCGTTCCAGATACTGTTCATCATCATCATCGGTGGCCTGGCTTCGATCCGCGGCGCATTTTTCGGCGCCGCCCTCATCGTGGTCTTCCCGCTCGCTCTTTCGCGCCTCGGCGGCTTCCTGCTTGGCGATCTTTTCGATTCGGGCGTGCTCGACATGAGCCAGCGCATCGTGCTGGGCGCGCTCATCATCCTGTTTCTGATCCTTGAACCCGACGGGCTGGTGGCGCTGTGGGACAGGGTCCGAAGACGGCTCCTGTCCGCCTGGCAGTCGACTTGAGCTGACGCATCCGAAAATGAACCAGAGGCCGAACCCAAGACGGCCCATACCGGGAGTACCTCAACCATGAATTTCCTGAACACAATCAAGGCGGCGGCGCTGTCCGCGGCGATGATCGTGTCGGTGGCCTTGCCCGCCGCGCACGCCGACGAACAGTATTTCCCGCTGCAGAGCTATCGTGTCGGGCCGTATGCGGCCGGCGGCACCGGCTTCTTCGGCGGCTTCATCGATTATCTCAACCTCATCAACATCCGCGACGGCGGCGTCAACGGCGTCAAGCTGACCTGGGACGAATGCGAGACCCAGTACGAGGTCGAGCGCGGCGTCGAATGCTACGAGCGGCAGAAGAGCCATGCCGGCGCCGCCGCCTGGAACCCGCTCTCGGTCGGCATCGCCTATGCCATGATCGACCGCATCACCGCCGACAAGGTGCCGCTGATCACCGTCAACCACGGCCGCACCGACTCCACCGACGGGCGTGTCTTCCCTTACGTCTTCCCGCTGCTGCTCAATCCCTACAGCGAGACGTCAGGCATCGTGAACTACATCGCATCCAAGGAAGGCGGCATCGACAGGCTGAAGGGCAAGAAGATCGTCGTGCTCTATCACGGCTCGCCCTACGGCAAGGAAACCATCCCGATCTATGAATTGCTGGCGCAGAAATACGGCTTCACCGTGCAGCAGATCGAGGTGCCGCATCCCGGCAACGAGCAGCAGTCGCAGTGGCTGACGATCCGCCGCGCCAAGCCGGACTTCGTCGTCCTGCGCGGGTGGGGCGTGATGAACCCGGTGGCGCTGAAAACGGCGGTCAAGGTCGGCTATCCCGTCGATCACATCGTCGGCAATGTCTGGTCGAATTCTGAAGAGGATGTCATCCCGGCCGGCGACGCCGCCAAGGGTTACACCGCCATCACCACGCAGGCTTCCGGCAACTCCTACCCGGTGGTTCAGGAGATCGTGAAGACGGTCTACGGCGCCGGCAAGGGTAACCTCGAAGACAAGGCGCGTATCGGCTCGGTCTACCACAATCTCGGCATCGTCAACGGCATCCTCAATGTCGAGGCGATCCGCGTCGCGCAGGAGAAGTTCGGCCACCGCACGCTGACCGGCGACGAGGTCCGCTGGGGCTTCGAACACCTCAAGCTCGATCCGGCCAAGGTCGAGGCGCTTGGCGCCAAGGACCTGTTCCACTCGATCAATGTCAGCTGGGACAATCACGAAGGCGAAGGCTACGTGACCTTCCAGCAGTGGGACGGCAAGAAGTGGAACGTCGTCTCCGACTGGATCGCGCCGGACTGGGCGCTGCTGCGGCCGATCATCGAGAAGTCCGCCGAGGCCTACGCCGCCGAGAAGGGCATCAAGCTGCGCACCGCCGACGATGCCAATGCTGTGACCACCAACTGATCAGTCAGAGCCGGGCGCAGCGGACCAAGTTTCCGTGGCGCCCGACCTGTTCGGTTTTCGAACCGCGAAAGAACAGCCTATGCCGAACGATGACGTCATTCTTGCCGTGGACACGGTCCATGCCACCTACAACCACGCCATCACGGCGCTGCATGGCGTCAGCTTCGAGCTCAGGCGCGGCCAGATACTGGCATTGCTCGGTGCCAATGGCGCCGGCAAGACCACGACGCTCAAGGCCGTCTCCAATTTGCTGCCGGCCGAGCGCGGCCAAGTCAATGCAGGCACCATCCGCTATGAAGGCTCGGATGTCTCGCGCCGCAAGCCGGGCGATCTCGTGCGCGCCGGCCTGGTCCAGGTGCTGGAAGGCCGGCATTGCTTCAAGAGCCTCACCGTCGAGGAAAATCTGGTTGCCGGCGGCATTGGCCGCAGCGGCGGCCGCGCCGAGATCAACGAAGATCTCGAGCGGATCTACGGCTATTTCCCGAGGCTCAGGGAAAAGCGCCGAACATTGTCCGGCCTGACTTCTGGCGGCGAACAGCAGATGACCGCCATCGGCCGGGCGCTGATGTCGCGGCCGCGCCTGCTGGTCCTCGACGAACCGTCGATGGGTCTCGCCCCGCTCATCGTCCAGGACATCTTCCAGACGCTCAGAAAGCTGAACCGCGAGACCGGCCTGTCGATCCTGGTCGCCGAGCAGAATTCGGCGGTGGCGCTCCGTTATGCCGACCACGCCACTGTGCTCGAAAACGGCGTCTCCGTTCTCACTGGTGCGGCCGCCGAGCTTCGCCAGCGCGAGGACATCAGGGCCTTCTACCTCGGTCAATCGACCGCCGGGCAACAGCCTTCGCCCGCCGTCAAACCAGCCCATCTCCATGCCGTTGCCTGAAATGAAATCCCAAGGAGCAGTGAAATGACCGTTTCGACCGTCAAGACCGACCAGGCTTCCGCCGCCGTGCCGGCAGTCGCAAGACCGACCGCGCCGGCGCACATCATCAAGGACGCCGCCGAGGCGATTGCTATCGCCCACGCGCTCGCCGCCGAATTCGTCAAGGACTCCTCAAGGCGCGACCGCGAGCGGATCTGGCCGGTTGCCGAACTCGATGCCTTTTCGCAAAGCGGCCTGTGGTCGATCAACGTGCCCAAGGCATTCGGCGGGCCGGAATTGTCCTATGCGACGCTGGCGAAGGTGATCGAGATCATCTCGGCGGCCGATTCCTCGATCGGCCAGATTGCCCAGAACCATCTCGGCGTGGTCGCCGCCATCCGCACCGTGTCCGACGCGGACCAGCAGAAGCTGCTGTTTGCCGAAGCGTTGAAAGGCACGCGGTTCGGCAACGCCTTTTCCGAGTTCGGCTCCAAACGCGCCGCCGATTTCGAAACCCGCTTCACCGATGCCGGCGACCATGTCGTCGTCAATGGCCGCAAATTCTATTCGTCCGGCGCGCTGCTCGCTCATCTCGTGCCGATCGTCGCGCTCGATGACCAAGGCCGTGCCTGGTATGCGATCGCCGACCGCGGCGCGCCCGGCCTGACCGTCATCGACGATTGGTCGAGCTTCGGCCAGCGCACGACGCTGTCCGGCACCGTCATCATCGACAACGTCAAGGTGCCGAAGACGCATCTGGTGCCAGGCTACAAGGGTTTTGACAGGCCAACCGCCGACGGCGCCATCTTCCAGATCATCCAAGTGGCGGTCGACACCGGCATCGCCCAGGCAGCGATCGACGAGACGGTCAATTTCGTCAGGACCAAGAGCCGAGCCTGGATCGACAGTGGCGTCGACAATGCCTGGGACGATCCCTACACCATCCAGGCCATCGGCGACCTGACGCTGCGCCTGCACGCGGCGCAGGCGCTGCTGGAAAAGGCCGGCCTGGCAATCGACCGGGCGGTGATCGAGCCGACCGCCGACACGGTGGCGCACGCCCAGATCGTCACCGCCGAGGCAAAAATCCTGTCGACCGAGATCGCCATTGCCGCCACCAACAAGCTGTTCGAACTTGCGGGGACCCGCTCAACGCTGGCCGAACACAATCTCGACCGGCATTGGCGCAACGCGCGCACGCACACGCTGCACGATCCGGTGCGCTGGAAATATTCGATCCTCGGCAAATATTTCCTCAACGGCGAAAACCCGCCGCTGCACGCCTGGAGCTGATTTCTCACCGGCGGGCGAGAGGCTCGCCACAGCAAAATTTTTCGGCCACTATACCCCAAGAGGTTCACTGCCATGTCAAATCCAACAGTCGTCGGCTTTTCCGGCAACATCACCCGGCCGTCAAAGACGCGCGCCTTCGTCGATCTGGTCACCAGGGACATCGCCGCCAGCCACAGTCTGTCGGCGACCACTTATGATATCGAGGATCTCGGCCCGTCGCTCGGCACGGCAAGATGGGCCCGCGACCTCGATAGCCAGGCCCGGGCGATCCTGGACGAAGTCCTCGCTGCCGACGTGCTCGTCGTCGGCTCGCCGACCTACAAAGGCAGCTATACCGGCCTGTTCAAGCACTTCTTCGACCTGATCGATCCGGCAGCGCTGCGGGGGAAGCCCATCGTGTTGACGGCGACCGGCGGTGGCGAGCGCCACGCCTTGATTGTCGAACATCAGCTGCGGCCGCTGTTCGGCTTCTTCGAGGCCTTTGCGCTGCCCACCGCCGTCTACGCCACCGACAAGGATTTCACCGACGGCGTGCTACACTCCGAGGCGATCCTTAAGCGTGCCGCGCAGGCGGTCGACGAGGTCGGCTTCGTGCTGGCCAACCGCTCGGCAGGCAGGATCGCCGCCGAATAGACGCCGTCGGCGGATTACGCCGCAACCGAAATTCGCGTAATGATTGATCTCGCTTACGCAATTTACGACTGCCCGCTAAAAACGTTCCTGTCTGATTCGTCTGGGACAGGAACGTCATGAGCAAAGCCCTCACATCCTTCGCATTGGTCGCCGTGCTGACCGCCTTGCTCATGGCGTTGAGCCTGGCTGTCGCCAGGCACGGCTATCCCTATGGTGCCATCGGCGTCAGGCGCCTTGACGGCATCGCCGACGCCGGCGTGTTCATCCCGATTGCCGCTGTCTATTTCTTCAGCGCAATGCTGATGATGATCCTGCCGATCAGGGCGGCCGGCATCGTCCTGACCCATGCCGCCGATGCCCTCTTCTGGACCGTGATTGCACTGTTTGCGACCATCGTCGGCTGTCTTGTCGCCAGATGGGCGTTCGGGCAGGGCAGCGCCGTGTGGGCATTGCTGAACTGGCGGTTCCTGTTTGCGGCGGCGATCGTAGGTTGTCACTTCGTCATGAACGAGCTGCGCCGCAACGTGCTGCTGCGCAGCCTGTTCTTCGTGGTCTTTGCCGCCGCGACGCTGGCCTGCCTGTTCTGGTCGTTCACGCTCTGACCGGATCGCACTGCCGCCGGCTAATCGGCTGATCCGGCGGCGATGTTGCCGATGGCAATTTCCATCCATGTCCAGAGATAGGCGGCAAGACCGCGATCGACATGGATGCGCAGCTTGCCGTCATGGCAATAGACGACGGCGCTGATGCCGGCGAAGGAAAGCGCTGCACTGGCACTTGGCTGGCTGGGATCGAGCGTCGTTCCACGCGCGATGAAAGCATCGAGCGCCGTGCCCTCGGCCTCGAATATTTGCAACCCGGCGCTGATCGCCGTCGCCGCGAACCCGTCTGCATGCCAGCCCGTGGGGATGGGGAGCGGGCTCTTCGACACGACGAGCAACCGGTCGCGCGCCAGCCGCGCCGCATAGCGGTCGCCCTGTGCGGTACCAAAAGCACCCACGCCAGTTCCGTCGACACCGGAAGCCCTTGCCCACGCGTCGAGGTCGCCACTGACCAGAAGCTGGTTGAGGCCGCAGATCGCGCTGACCGCAAGGCCCGGCGTGGCGATGACCGCGCCCTGCCAGTCCGGTGCAACGGACCATTTTTCCGCGAGATCACGCATGCAGCCGCTCTCCTGCCGGGTCGAAGGCGCAAGGGGCGGTAATCGTCGCCTTGCTGATCTTGCCGAGATGCTGGATGTCGATCGTCTCGCCGTGCCGCGTCGCGCCGCGCTCGATCAGCCCAAGCGCAACCGCGCGGCCGAGCGTCGGGCTCTGGTAGCTCGAGGTGACAAAGCCCTGGCTGCGCAATCTGCCGTCGCTCCGTTTGATGCCGTGCGCGCCGGTCGGCAGCGGCGCTTCGCCTTGCGGCACCGCCAATCCGACAAGCTGCATGCGGTTGTCACGCGAGGCCTCCTCTGTGAACAGCGAGCGGCGGCCGACGAACTCGGTCTGGCGCTTGGCGCGCGGACCGTCGACGCCGAGATCATGCGGCAACGTGGTGCCGTCAGTGTCCTTGCCGATGACGATAAAGCCTTTCTCTGTCCGCAGGATCATCAGCGCCTCGAGTCCGATGACGACGGCCTCGAGCGCCTGGCCGGCCTCGCGCAGATGCGCCCATAACGGCTCGGCGCGATCGGCCCGGATGGAGATTTCGTAGCTCCTGTCGCCAGTGAAGCTGACGCGGGCAATACGGACATCGTCGCCGGCATAGGTGCCATGAGCGATCGCCATATGCGGCAGGTCGGCATCGTCGAGCGAGAGGCCGAGGCCAAGCGTTTCGAGCAGTTTTCGGGAGTTTGGCCCCGAGACGGTCAGCGTCGCCATGTCTGATGTGGCGTTGTGGATGTAGACGGCGTCGCGCCCAAAACGGTCCTGACGCCATTCCTCCAGCCGGGCGTGCACGGCAGCGACATGCGAGGACGAGCACGAGACGACGAAGCGATGCTCGTCCAACCGCACCAGAACGCCGTCGTCGAAGACCACGCCGTTCTCCGACAGCATGAAGCCGTAGCGGCAGCGGCCGGGCTTCAGCGTCGACATGGTGTTGTAGTACAGAAAATCCACGAATGCGGCCGCCTGCGGCCCGATCACCTCGATCTTGCCGAGCGTCGAACCATCGAACAGCGCCACGGATTGACGGGCGCGCCGTGCCTCGTCCGCGATCGAACGCTCCGCATCTGCGTAGCCGCCATAGTGGGCCGGGCGCAGCCAGCCGCCATATTCCTGAAAGACGGCGCCATTGGCGCGGTGGACATTTTCGAGCGGCAGCCGGCGCACCGGCGCCATCAATTCGCCGACGCGCGCGCCGGCAAAGCTTGCCAGCGGCACCGGGGTGAATGGCGGACGATAGGTGGTGGTGCCGACCTCCGGCACGGTGCGGCCGGTGATGCCGGCCATCAGCGCCAGGCCGGGCAGGTTGGAGGTCTTGCCCTGGTCGGTCGCCATGCCGAGCGTGGTGTAGCGCTTCAGATGTTCGACCGAGACGAAGTTTTCGCGCGCTGCCAACTCGACGTCCTTCACCGTCACGTCGTTTTGATAGTCGATCCAGATGCGTCCCTTCGAGCCCGGCATTGGCCATGCCGCGACTATGCCGTCCGTTGCCTCCGGCCCGGTGCTCCGCGGTAGGGGAGCCTTCGTCTGGCCGAGCGATGCAACGGCGGTGCTGGCGCCAGCAAACACCTCCGACAAGGAAACCGCGCCGGCAGCCGCACCTGCCACCGCGATGTTATCGACCGGATCGCCCGGCAGAAAGGCCGCGCGCGCCTCGCTCCAGGCGAGCTTGCCCTTGGCTTGGCCGAAGAGATGGAGGGTCGGCGTCCAGCCGCCCGAGATCAGGATGCAATCGGCATCGAACCTCGTGCCGTCGTCGAGCGTTACGCCGTCGACGCGCAGCCTGCCGCTGGCGGATATGAGAGAACGCCCTTTGGCCAGCCGGACATTGGCCGGCGCGGCAGGCGTGCCGTCGCGCCGGATGTCGACAAGCCTGACTTCGGCGCCGGCCTCGGCAAGCGCCCCCGCCACCTCATAGGCGCTGTCATTGTTGGTGGCGACGACGATGCGGCGGCCGACCAGCACAGCGTGGCACCGGAGATAGGCGAGCGCCGCATCCGCCGATAGGATGCCCGGCAGGTCGTTGTTGGCGAAGGGCAGCGGCCGCTCGATGGCGCCGGCCGCCAGCACGATCTGGCGCGGCCTGACCCGCCACAGCGTATCCGGCCGGCCGTCGAGATGACGCTGGTTCAGCCCGACCAGATTGTGGTCGTAAATGCCGAAGGCGGTGGTCGAAGGCAGGATGAGGTGACCGCCAGCGGCAAGCTCGGCAATCGTCTCCTTGACCCATACGGCCGCCGGCTTGCCGTCGATCTCCGCGGCACGATGGCTGAGCGATCCGCCGGGGCTATGCTGGTCGTCGACCAGTGTGACGGTCAGGCCAGCACCAGACGCCAGCCTTGCCGCCGCCAGCCCTGCCGGTCCCGCGCCTACAACCAGCACATCGCAATGATGGTTGATCTGGTCCGCCGTGCCCGGCGAGATCCAGTCCGCGTCGACTGTGCCCAATCCCGCCATGGCGCGGATGCGCGGCTCGAACCTGTGCCAGTCCGGCCACATGAAAGTCTTGTAGTAGAACGCCGCCGGTATGAAGCGCGCGAAACGGTCGAGAAAGGCGTTGCGGTCGGCCAGCGCGCTGGGCGTGGCGTTGACGCTTTTCGCCACCAGCCCGTCGCGCGCCGGCTCGGTCGTGGCGCGCGTGTTGGGCTTCGCTGGCACGCTGCCGCCGAGATCGACCAGCGCGTTCGGCTCCTCGACGCCGGCACCCCAGATGCCGCGCGGCCGGTGATATTTGAAGCTGCGGCCGACGACCGCGACGTCGCCGGCCAGCAGCGCCGAGGCGATGGTGTCGCCGGCAAAGCCATGCACGGTGGCGCCGTCGAAGCTGAAGCGGATCGGGCGCGAGCGGTCGATGGCGCTGCCGCCGGTGGCAAGACGCGAGGCGGTCACGCGGCATGCTCCCCGTCGAGAGCGGCCGAAGACAGCACCTTGTGGGTGATGGTGTCCCGCCCCATGACGAAGAACTCGCCGCAAATCATGTGAACCCAGATCTCGCGCGCCGTGCCTTTCGGATTGCCGCGCAGATAGAGGTACTCAGCCCAGCGATCGATCGGCACGTCGGCACCGTCAGGCCTGATGTTGCCGGCATCGCCGCCATAGTGGAATTCGGTCTCGTCACGCGGGCCGCAAAATGGGCAAGGGAACAACTGCATGATTGCCTCTAATGCGCGATGCCGGAGCCGGCCGCTTCGTCGACCAGCCGCCCGCTGGCGAAGCGATCGAGGTCGAAGGGGCGGCTGATGTCGTTGTGCTTGCCGGTCGCCAGCAACTGCGCCAGCAGCGTGCCGCCGGCGGGGATAGCCTTGAAGCCGCCCGTGCCCCAGCCGCAATTGAGGAACAGGCCGGGCAGCGGTGATTCGCCTATGATCGGCGAGGAATCCGGCACGACATCGACGATCCCGGCCCATTGCCGCATCAGCTTGAGCTGGCCGAAGATCGGGAACATTTCCAAAAGACCGGCAATCACCTCCTCCAGCGTCGGCAGATTGCCGCGCTGCGCATAGGAAGGGATGCGGTCAAGGCCGCCGCCGATGACGATCTCGCCCTTGTCCGACTGGCTGACATAGACGCCGCAGCCGGGCGACAGCACCACCGTGTCGAGGATCGGCTTGACCGGCTCGGACACGCAGGCTTGCAGCGCATAGGAATTGATCGGCAGCCGGAAGCCGGCCTTTGCCGCCAGCACCGAAGAATGCCCGGCTACCGCCATGCCGATGCGGTCGGCACGGATCGCGCCACGCGAAGTCTGGACGCCGCGACAGCGGCCGCCTTCGATGATGAAATCAGTGATCTCGCAGTTCTGGATGATATCGACGCCGAGCCGGCTCGCCGCCCGCGCGTAGCCCCAGGCGACGGCGTCATGGCGCGCCGTGCCGGCCCTGCCTTGCCAGATGCCGCCGAACACCGGGAAGCGCGCGTCCGGCGAAAAATTGTAGATCGGCGCCACCCGGCGCACATCCTCGGGAGAAAACAATTCGGCATCGATGCCGTTGATCTGCATAGCGTTGACGGTACGCGCCCCGATCTCCATCTCCGCGGTCGAGTGGCACAGATTGACCATGCCGCGCTGCGACAGCATGACATTGTAGTTCAGGTCCTTGCCCAGCCCTTCGTAAAGGCGGTGCGCCAGCCCGTAGAGCTCAACGCTTTCCGGGTAATAGTAGTTGGAGCGCACCACGGTGGTGTTGCGGCCGGTGTTGCCGCCGCCGATCCAGCCCTTTTCCAGCACAGCGACCCTGGTGATGTTGTGGTTCTTTGCCAGGTAATAGGCCGTCGCCAGCCCATGGCCGCCGCCGCCGATGACGATCGCGTCGTAGGCTGGCTTCGGCTCGGGCGAGCGCCAGGCCGGCTTCCAGCCAGTCTGGCCGGCCAGGCCCTCCTTGAACAGCGATAATGCGGAATAGCGTCTGGTCATGGCGTGCCGGACAGATCTGAATTTCTGAAGGGAACGTGAATCATTGCATGGTCTTTTGCACGGATGCCGCCGGTTCGATCGGTCATGCCCGCATCGCCTTGCCCAGTGGATCGTATGGCGACGAAGCGATGACGCGCGCACCTCTTTCGACGCCGACGATGTGGGTTGTCAACTGCGTATCGATCTCGGCCGCCTCGCGCTCGACCAGCGCCATGGCGAGGCTCTTGCCGACCGTATGGCCATAGCCGCCGGAGGTGACGAAGCCGGCAAGCCTGCCTCTGTTCCAGACCGGCTCGTAGCCACTGGCATCGGCATCCGTCGCGTCGATTTCGAGCGTCACCAGCGTGCGCCTCGATGAAGCCTTCTGCTCTTTCAGGGCCGCCTCCCGCCCGATGAAATCGCCCTTGTCGAAGGCGATCCAGCGGTCCATCCCGGTCTCATCAGGCGTATAGTCCTGCGTGAACTCGCGCGACCAGATGCCAAAGCTCTTTTCGAGGCGCAGCGAATTGACCGCGCCGAAGCCGTATTCGGTGACGCCCAGATCGCTGGCTGCGGCAAGCAGCGCACGGCGCAGGCCCGCGTGCTCATTGGCCTGGCAATGGATCTCGTAGCCGAGCTCGCCGATGACCGACAGCCGACCGACCTTGGCCCGCACCAGGCCGACATCCAATGTCTTGCAGGCGAGGAAGCCGAAAGCCTCGTGCGAGACATCCTGGTGTGTCAGCCGCTCGAGCAGCATTCGCGCATTGGGTCCGGCGAGCGAGAAACCAACAATGGCGTCCGAAATGTCGCGGACGGTGACGCCTTCGCTCATATGCTGCTCGAACCAGCGCATATGCCACTGGCGCAGATAGTAGGATCCCATGATCCACCAGGAGCCATCTCCCCAGTTGAAGACGGTCAGGTCGCCCTTGAGTTTGCCGTTTTCGCCCAGCATCGGCGCGAGCTTGGCGCGTCCCGGCTTGGGCAGCGCACAGGCAAGCAGCCGGTCCAGCCAAGCCTCGGCCCGCGGACCGGTGATCTCGTAGCGCGAGAAAGCTGATATATCGAGCAGGCCGACACCTTCGCGCACTTTGCGGCATTCCTGTGCGACAATGTCGAAGGCGTTGGAGCGCTTCAGCGTCGGTGTCTCGACGAAGCCTTGCGGCGCGAAATAGAGCGGCACTTCCATGCCCCATGAATTGCCCCAGCGCGCGCCGGCGGCATCCATCGCGTCATGCGCGCCGGCTGTCTTCAAGGGCCGTCCCGCCGGCAGCTGCTCGTTGGGATAGCTCATGACGAAGCGGCGCGAATAGAACTGCCCGGTGGTCTGCCTGATGTATTCGCGGTTGGAGGCGAAGTCGCCATAGCGGGCGATGTCCATGCCGTAGACGTCGGCTTCCGGCTCGCCATGGATCATCCATTCGGCCAGCGACTTGCCGACGCCGCCGCCTTGCAGGAAACCGGCCATGACGCCGCACGCCACCCAGTAATTGGGCACGCCGCGCACCGGGCCGACCAGCGGATTGCCGTCCGGTGAGAAGGTGAAGGCGCCGTTTACCCAGCGCTTGATGCCGGCTGTCTCCAGGCAGGGATAACGGCTGAAGCCGAGCGCCAGCTCGTCGGCGATGCGGTCGGTATCTTCCTGGATCAGTTCGATGCCGTAGTCCCAGGGCGCCCCGTCCATGTTCCAGTGTTTGTGGTTGACCTCATAGATCCCAAGCAGAAGGCCCTTCTGCTCCTGGCGCATGTAGGTGAAGCCTTCGAGATCGACGATCAGCGGCAATTCCATGTCCAGCGCCTGGATTTCGGGCAATGCCTCGGTGACGAGATAATGGTGTTCCATCGGCGATACCGGCAGGTCGATGCCGGCCATCCTGCCGACCTGCTTGGCCCACAGTCCGCCGGCATTGACGACGTGCTCGGCAATCACCGTGCCCTTCTCGGTGACCACGTCCCAACCGCCATCGGCGCGGCGGTTGAGTTCCAGCACCCGGTTGTGCTCGATGATGTCGGCGCCGCGCAGCCTGGCTGCCTTGGCATAGGCGTGCACGACGCCTGAGGGATCGATATGGCCCTCGCGCGCGGCAAAGAGGCCTCCCAGCATGCCGTCGGTGTTGAGGATCGGGCAGCGCTGCTTGATCTCATCGACACCGACCAGGTGGACATCGTCGATGCCCATGGTCTGGAAGATGCGGTAGGAGGCCTTGAGCCATTCCCAGCGCTCGGGCGCCGAGGCGACCGAGATGCCGCCGGTCATGTGCATGCCGATGCTCTGGCCCGATTCCTTCTCGACCTCGGAGAGCAGGTCGATCGTATAGGCCTGCAGGGCGGCGATGTTGGGATCGGCGTTCAGCGCATGGAATCCGCCGGCCGCATGCCAGCTCGATCCCGCTGTCAGTACCTCGCGTTCGATAAGCGCGACGTCGCTCCAGCCGAACTTCGCCAGGTGATAGAGCACCGAGGCTCCAACCACGCCGCCGCCGATGACGATCGCCCTGTATTGGGATTTCATCCTGTCACACTCCACCCAGTCAGTGCGGCGTACCCTATCGGTATTGTACATATGTGTCTAGAGTTTGGCGGAGGACGGAATGAACGGTCCATGACGTCGCTTTGCGCCGATGCGGCAGAGGGGCGCCTCCGCTGCTGTCGGCAGCAAACGTGCTTGCTATTTGGGTCGATGCGCGCCCGCGAAGTCGCCAGCCGCGGGGGCCGAACGGGCCGTACTATCGGTTGCGCGAAAGCGTTTTCTCGACATAGCGCGAGAAGTCTTCGACATCCTCCGCCGGGGGCTCCTGGCCGGTGAAGCTGCGCAGATAACCGGCGACGTGAGGCAGGCGGCTGCTCATCGGCTCGTTGAGCTCAAGCGAGTAATAGCCGATCTGCATGAAATACAGCACACGGGCTCGCACGAACGCGTCTTCTTCCTCATAGCCGTGGCGCATGAACATGTCGCGGATGGCGTTGACGCGCTCCTCGTCGGCCTCGTCGAGCGCGCGCCTGATGGCGGGCGAGCGGCGGGCCCAGGCCCTGATCGCGAAATCCAGCTGCGGATCGAACAGTTTTTCGTCCACCCAGCATTCGAAAATGCTCATCACCCCGCGGATGACGGTCGCGGAAGGCTGCCTGGCCCGTTCGACGATGAACCTGGTGTTGGTCTGCCGCCAGTAATCCAGCAATTGATCGAGCAGATCCTGTCGGCTCTTGAAATACCAGTAGAAGCTGGAACGCGACACATCGAGCTTCTGTCCAAGCGTCAGCACGCGGACGCGTTCGACACCGTCAGAGATCAACGTTTCAAGCGCAAGCTTCAGCCAGTCTTCGCGAGTGGCCTTGATATTGCCGGTGGCGCCGGCGCGCTGAATCGTCGTTCCGAGAGCTGCCATCGACACGACGCATGACACGCTGCCTCAGGCAAATCAAGGCTATGGACATTTGTGTACAGACCAAATCGGGCCCAAGCCGAACGATGCATCGTGGCTGTTGGCTGCATCGAGGCTCGATGGGGCATTGTCGTCGCCCGCCATCCGCGCGGCGCAAGCGGGGATTTTTGTCGCGGCTGCTGGTTCACTGTTTGCTTTCCCGCGAGGCAATTGTCTGGCAAATACCAGTTCAGACAGATGCCCGCGCGGCCAACAAGCAGGAACATACGATATGACGCTGTTTCGAAAGAACCTCATCGATGGCGAGTGGGTCGGCGACGCCGGTTCGCGCAACATCAACCCCTCGGATACCGGTGACATCGTCGGCGATTATGCCTCGGCGGGTGTCGAACAGGCCAAGCAGGCGATCGCCGCGGCCAAGGCAGCGTTCCCGGCTTGGTCCCGCTCCGGTCCGCTGGCGCGTCACGCGGTGCTGAAAAAGGCCTCCGACGAGATTTTGGCGCGCAAGGACGAGATTGGCCGCAACCTCGCGCGTGAGGAAGGCAAGACGCTGGCCGAAGGCATAGGCGAGACCATTCGCGCCGCCCAGATTTTCGATTTCTTTGCCGGCGAAACGTTGCGTTTGACCGGAGAGGTCGTGCCGAGCGTGCGGCCGGGCGTCGGCGTCGAGATGACGCGCGAGGCGGTCGGCGTGGTCGGCATCATCACGCCGTGGAATTTTCCGATCGCCATTCCGGCCTGGAAGATCGCTCCGGCGCTGACACACGGCAACACCGTCGTCTTCAAGCCGGCGGAGCTGGTTCCCGAGAGCGCCTGGACCATTGTCGACATCCTGCATCGCGCCGGCCTGCCAAAGGGCGTGCTCAATCTCGTCATGGGCAAGGGTTCGGTGGTCGGTCAGGCGATGCTCGACAGTCCCGACGTCAACGCCATCAGCTTCACCGGCTCGGTCGGTACCGGCAAGCGCGTTGCCGCGGCAAGCATCGAACACATGCGCAAGTTCCAGCTTGAAATGGGCGGCAAGAACCCACTGGTCGTGCTCGACGATGCCGATCTTGCGATCGCCGTCGATTGCGCGCTCAATGGCGCCTTCTTCTCGACCGGCCAGCGCTGCACCGCGTCGTCCAGGCTGATCGTGACCGAGGCCATCCATGACCGTTTCGTCGATGCCCTCAAGGATCGCATGAGCAAACTGGTCATCGGCGATGCGCTCGACGCGCAGACCCAGATCGGTCCTGTCGTCGACGCGACGCAGCTGAAGCAGGACGAGGACTATATCGCCATCGGCGTCAGGGAAGGTGCCACGCTCGCCTTCGGCGGCGAGCGGCTCGACCGCAAGACGCCAGGCTTCTATCTGCAGCCGGCATTGCTGACCGAGGCCACCAATGCCATGCGCAGTTCGCGCGAGGAGATTTTCGGACCTGTCGCCAGCGTCATTCGCGTCAAGGACTATGACGAGGCGCTTTCCGTCGCCAACGACACGCCCTTCGGCTTGACCTCCGGCATCTGCACCTCGAGCCTCAAGCATGCCACGCACTTCAAGCGCAATTCGGAGGCCGGAATGGTGATGGTCAACCTGCCGACGGCGGGTGTCGATTTCCATGTTCCCTTCGGCGGCCGCAAGGGTTCGAGCTATGGGCCGCGCGAGCAGGGCCACTATGCGGCGGAGTTCTACACCACGGTGAAGACGGCCTATACGTTCGCAGGCTGATCGGCAGTGACCGATCAGCCTGACTGATCGGTCACTGCCGACCATGCCGGCAACACCGCCATGCACATCTGGATTGGAGGGGCGCGAAAGGATGACAGTGCAAGATCTGATCTGGCTTAACCCGCCGCCGCACCATTCTATCGACGGCGACAGCGTTCGTGTGCGCACCGGTAAGGAGACCGATTTCTGGCGCGAGACCTTCTACGGTTTCTGGCGCGACAACGGCCACTTCCTGCACCGGCCGGTCGAAGGCGATTTCAGCGCCGAAGTCACGGTCAAAGGCGACTACGAAGTCCTCTATGATCAGGCCGGGCTGATGGTCCGGCTCAGCGAAACGCACTGGATCAAGGCCGGTATCGAGTACACCGACGGCCTTGCCTATTTCTCCGTTGTCGTCACCAACGACACGTCAGACTGGTCGCTGGTCGCCATTCATGCCGATCCGAACGGCGTCAGGATCCGGTTGACCCGTCACGCCGAGGCGATCCGCGTCCAGTACCTCGATGCTTCCGACGGCCACTGGAAGCCTGTGCGGCTTGCCTATTTCCCGACCTCGAAGACGGTCGATATCGGCATGATGTGCTGTTCGCCGCAACGCGAGGGCTTTGAGGTAACGTTCTCCGATTTCTCCCTCGGTCCGCCGATATCGCGGGAATTGCACGATTGAGACGTGCGGTCTTGCGCTGAACCGCAAGCACTTCGACCTTTGCCACGATCAAGTCTGTAGACCGCCGCGTGCCTCCGTCCGTGCCGGGAGTTGGTCGCGGCACTGCAGCCGGCGAGATCGTCAGCCAGTTGCGACGCCGCCAGACGGCTCGAAATTTTTGGCCCGGGTTCGGCTCAAGGCGAATATGCCAGGCAGTACGTTGCAACGCTATTGGCATCCGCGCTAGGAGTTGCCGATGGGCAGGTTTCGAAGGGCTGTCAAAAGAGCCGTCTATTCCAGGGCGCTAAGGTTTCTTGACGTTCCGCCCGTGCTGTGGTCGCAGGGCATCGGGCATTTCTGCGATTTCGCCGGGCCGCGCTGGTATCGCAATGCGCCAACTGCATCGACGCAGAGCGAGGCATTTTTCCGCCAACATTACAGCGGCGCGCATGGCATTGTCTGGCTGCGCCTGAGCACCTTGTCCAGGGATGCGCAAACCTGCGACCTCGACACGTTCGTCAGGATCGTGCTGCCGACGATCACGGCACCGTTCACGCTGCTGACGACCGACGGAGATGCTTCGGTGCCGTCGGATCTGGCGAAGGACACCGTCGACCAACTTCTCGCCAACCCTTTCCTGGTCTCCTGGTACAGCCAGAATTGTGACGGCACTCACCCCAGAGTGAAGCCTTTCCCGATCGGGCTCGATCTTCACACGCCTCGGTCTCTTGCCACGCCGGCAGGGCTTGTGAAGCAACTGGAAATCATACGCGCCCGGCAGGATCATGTGGACCGCCGCCCGCCCAGGCTGTTCTCTGATTTCAGCATCAGCAATGGCTCGAGGCAGCGCCGGGAACTGCTTGATGCCCTGGGCGGATGTCCGCACGTCGATTTTCTGACGAAACGGGTCTCGCAGCGCTCGATCTGGCAACTATACTCGCAATACCCGCTCGTGCTGTCCACCGAAGGCAATGGCCTGGACTGCCATAGGACATGGGAGCTGTTTTATCTCGGCTGCATCGTCGTCACCAGGACCTCGCCGCTCGACCCGCTCTACCAGGGCCTGCCTGTCATTATCGTCGACGACTGGCATGAGGTGAGGGACCCCGATGCGCCGAGACGCTGGATAGAGCAGGTCGCGCATCTGACCGACCGGGGCCATGTTTGGGGACGCTTGCATCCGCAAACCTATCTCGGCCCCATTCGGCAAGAGCTTCAGCACGCATCCTGATAGGGCAGACCACGAATTTCCGGCTGGACGTGGTGCGAAGCGGGGCTCCTGCAAGCGATGTGGAACGATGTGGCTCCTCCATATCTGGTGGAGGGACGGATCATGTGCCAGCCTCGTCCAGCCCCAGCCCGCCGCGGACAGCATCGCGGATGGCTTCTGGGCCGAACCTTGCCCAAACCGCTTGATGCGCGCGGATGCGCTGCCGTGCCCTGCGGTCGGCATCCAGGCAGAGTCCGACAGCCATTCCGGCAAGCCCTTCATCGGTATCCGACAGCAGCAGCTCCTCCCCGTCGACCAGATCCAGGCCCTCGGCCGCCAGAGGCGTGGCAATCACCGGCACGCCCCACGCCATCGCCTCCAAAATCTTGATGCGGGTGCCGCCGCCTGCCGCAAGCGGGATGATGGTGAGATGCGCTCTCGACAGAAGCGGCGCCATGTCTTCGGGGTCTTCGACGAGCTCCACGCCCCGCAATCCTGCCAGCGCTTGCACGGCCGTTGTCGGGTTGCGCCCAGCGAGAATCAGTGTCGCGGTCGGCAAGGCCAGTCGGATGCGCGTAAGTATGGAGCCGGCTAATCTCTGGACGGCGTCGACGTTTGGCGGATAGCCGAGATGGCCGACGAACAGGATCACCGGAAAGCTTTCGCCGGATCCGGGCTCGTCGGGCAGCGTTTCGGGGCTATGCCCGGCGTGCGGAATTCCGTTTGGAACGACATCGATCGGCAACTTATGCCGGGAAAGCGCCATCAACCGCTCTCGATCCTGGCTTGAGCAGACCCAGACCCGGTCGACAAGGGCAATCGCTTTTCTCTCGAGACGCCTGATGCCAAGGCTTGGCGTGATCGTCGCCACCGCAGGCCGCTTCACATCGACGTGCCGCAACTGCCCCGCCAAGTCGGACTCGACGTTGTGCATGTCGAGGATGAGATGTTTCGTCAATGCCCGCAAAGGCCGCAGCAGCTTGAACAGGCCGATGCCCTCGATCAGCACCGTATCGGGGCGGAAGTCCCGAACCAGTGCCTCCAGCCGCGTCAAGGCGACGCGCGAGATGCGACGCTCCGCCCTTATGCGCCACCACCCGATCGAAGCGGAGCGGGCCTCTCCCTTGATCGACAAGGCTTCGGTGCGGATCGACGGATCGGTTGTTTCCGTCGCCTGCGGCAGCACAGACACCAGGCAGACCGGGCCGAATTGCGCAGCAGACTCAGCATTGCGGTAGTTCCGCAAATCCGCGCCGGAGATCGGCGGAAAGGCCGGATCGTGGGACACAACCAGCACACGTCGCCCGGCTTTCGCCGCGGAGACAGCGTCGAGCGGTTGTGCGTCCGCGGGTTTCAAAGCGGACGCTCTGGGCTTTGCGCCGGAGGCTTCATTCCAGACGACATGCGCGACGGCCCCAAAACCACAACAATCGGCTTCGACTTGTTCAGCCGAACGCCGCTTTCGTCAAGCGCCGCATCGTCGCTGAATGTCAGATGCACCAGTTGCGCGCCCTGCCGAATGTCACCATCGCCTGGACCACGCCAACCAGCGGCCCGCCAGATGCTTCCATGATGAGGTGAGCCTTGTCCGCCGATAGGCGTCACCGGCCATCTTGATGCCTTGCGCCTGCGTCGGGAATGGATGGATGACGTCGGCCAGCGCCCGCAGTCCCATGTCCGATTTGATCGCCAGCGACACCGCATTGATCATCTCGCCGGCATGGCTGGCGACGACCGTGGCGCCCAGGATGCGGTCGGACCCCTCCCTGACGTGGATTTTGACAAAACCCTCCTCCTCGCCGTCCATCACCGCACGGGCGACATCGTGCATCAGCACCGTATAGGTCTTGACCGGAATGCCGCTCTGGCGCGCCTCCGCCGGATAGAGGCCGACATGGGCGATCTCCGGATCGGTATAGGTGCACCACGGAATGACCAGTTCGCTCAGTTTCCTGCGTCCGAGAAACAGGGCATTGCGCACGACCATGCGGGCTGTCGCCTCGGCGGTGTGGGTGAATTTGTAGGCGAGGCAGACATCGCCCGCCGCATAGATGCGCGCATTTGTGGTGCGGAGACAGTCGTCTACCTTGATACCGTCGGCATCATATGCCACCCCGGCGTTTTCCAGGTCGAGGCCGTCGACATTGGGCGATCGGCCGATGCCGGTGATGATCTCGTCGACGGAAATCGTCGTCGTGACGTCGTCGCACACCAGGTCGGCGAGCTTCTTGCCGCCTTCCGTCCGCACCGCCACCACCTCGGTGTTGAGGCGAACTTCGACACCTTCGCGCGCCAGCGCGTCCGAAAGAATTTGGGCGGCATCGCGTTCCTCACCGGGCAGGAACATCGGTTCGCGCTGCGCCTGGATGACCTTCGCGCCCAGCAGGCAGAAGGCCTGCGCCGCTTCGCAACCGAGTGGTCCGCCGCCGATGACCAGAAGCCGCTTCGGGCACTCCGTGAGATCGAACATGGTCTCGTTGCTGAGATAGCCGGCGTCGGCAAGCCCCGAGATCGTCGGCAGCCTCGGGCGCGCGCCTGTCGCGATCAGCGCCTTTCTGAAACGCAAGGTTTGTCCGGCGACCGTGACAGCGTCCCTTCCGGAAAACCGCGCTTCACCGAATAAAGGTCGATGCCTTCGGCAATCAGGCTATCGGCGGCATCGGCGCGGCTGATCCGCTGCCGGATCTGCCGCATCCGCGTCATGGCGCGCTGAAAGTTGACGTGAAGACGGTCCGGCATGTCGCCGCCGAAATTCTCGGCGTCGCGCATGTCGGCATAAAGCCTTGCGGTGCGGATGATCGACTTCGACGGGATGCAGCCGACATTGACGCAAGTTCCGCCGATCAGGTTGCGCTCGATGAGCGCGACCTTTGCGCCGAGGCCGGCCGCTTCGTAGGCGGCGGTCAGTCCAGCCGGTCCGGCACCGATGACGACGAGGTTGTAGGGACCGTCCGGCTGCGGGTTCTTCCGGTGCGGCGGATGGGCGCCCTTGATCAGCTCAATGTCGTTGTGATCGACAGGAAAGGCGGCAGCCCTGGTCCGGTCACGCGACATCGCCGCCACCCGACGCCGGGCTTGCCGGCTGAGACAGCCAGCCGCCATTGAATCCGGCCTTGCGCAAGCCGTTGCGGATGTGTTGATTTGACCGCATCAGTCTCCAGATCAACCCTGACCGATGGTTCTCGATCATCATCACCACGATGCCTTGATCCAGCCCATAGTGGCCTTCCGACACCCAGCCGTGCCTCCCGAATTTACGTCGGTTCGCCAATGTCGGATTGAAACCGCTCGGCAGTCGAAAATTGTCGATCACCTCGGGGTAGCGATCACCGAGATGGCGCAACGCCGCCAGGCAGATCTCCGGGGCGAAAGGCAGTGATGCCGGATAGGACCAAGGCGCGATCGTCCCGTCATCGGGACCGAACGGCGCGCCGCGCGCGGCATAGCCGGAAAACCGCCGGCGCTGTCGCTCCACGCTGGTGCGAAAACCGCCTGGCCCGTCGCCCGCCGAAAGACCCCAAAGGTTCTCGTCGTAGCCGCCATAGCCGTAAGGGTTGTGGCGTGCATAGTCGCGATGCAGATAGGTCGAGCGGCGGCTGTTTTCGAAATAGTCCGAGTTCTTCTCGCGCATGAAGGCGTCGCGGATGCCGGCGAAATCGATCCAGGCATGCGAGAACTGGTGCATGAACAGCGGACCGCCATACAGCACGTCGTAGCCGTAAATGTTCTCCCACTGATAGGTCGCCGTCCAGCCCTCGTAGCTGTTGTCCGAAGTCGGGCTGTCGGGCGAGGCCATCGACAGGACGTAGAGGATCGTGGCTTCGTTGTAGCCCTCCCAGCCATAGTGGAGAAAGCCGCTCCTCGGCTTCCAGCCTTGTCGCAAGGTCGGGCTTGAGCCTTGTGCCCACCGCCAGTCGACGCGCCGGTAGAGCGCCTCGGCCAGTTGGCGGATTTCGGCTTCCTCGTCATCATCACCGGAGAAATAGGCGCCCGCCACCAGCATGCCCGATATCAGCAATGCCGTATCCACCATCGACAGTTCGCAGCGCCAGACGCGCAGGCCGGTCCGCATGTCGAGGAAATGGTAGTAGAAACCCTTGTGGCCGGTGACCTCCTCGCCATTGCCTTGCGAGCCGGCCGAGAAGAAACGCAACGCGGCCAGCGTCAGCTTCGCGGCGGCATCGCGCGCCATCCAGCCGCGCTCGACGCCGACCGGATAGCTGGACAGCGCGAAGCCGACGACAGCGATGCTGGCCGGCGAATTCGGCCGCGAGGTGTCGGCGACCAATCCGTTTTCGGGGTTCACGTTCTCGAGGAAATAGTCGAAGGCGGCGCGCTGATAGCGGTCCAGAAGCTCGTCGTCGGACAGCGCGCCAGGCTCGGCCCTAAGCAAAGGAAGCAAGCTCCCGCCGGATGGCTGCAGCGTCCGTCAACCGCCAACCAGTTGCCCCGCGCCGGCAGGTCATCACGCATGCTGAACTGTCATGCCGCGTCATAGCTTTCCCGCATAGCTTTGTTGCGTCAACGTCGATTCGACGTCTGGACTATACGCCCCTACGCTCCAGTTCGTTGCGTCGTCACGCGGAATTGAGATGCGTCCTGCCTCAGTAGGTGGCGCGGCCGCCGGAAACGTCGAACACGGCGGCGGTCGTGAACGAACACTCTTCCGAGGCGATCCAGCAGATCAGCGCCGCCACCTCGTCGACCTCGCCGAAGCGCGCCATCGGTATCTTGGACAGCATGAAGTCGATGTGCTCCTGGCTCATCTGCCTGAAGATCGCGGTGCGCACGGCCGCCGGTGTGACGCAATTGACCGTCACCTTGGTCTTGGCCAACTCCTTACCGAGCGACTTGGTCAGGCCGATCACCGCGGCCTTCGAGGTGCTGTAGGCCGAAGCGTTGGGATTGCCTTCCTTGCCGGCGATCGAAGCGATGTTGACGATGCGGCCATAGTTGCGCTCGAGCATGTGCGGGACAAGCGCCTTGTTGCAATAGAAGACGCCATTGATGTTGATGTCGATGACCTTCTGCCAATCTTCGACCGAGTAATTCCAGGTCGTCATGTTGGGTCCGGTGATCGCCGCACTGGTGACCAGGATGTCGACACCACCAAGCGCTTCGATCGCCGACTGCTTGGCGCGTTCCACACCGGCCGCATTGGCGACGTCGATGGCAACACCGTGGAGGCCGGGAAGGGTAGCCTTGGCCTGTTCGATCTGAGCCGGATCGCGATCCCAGACTGAAACCCGTCCGCCCTCTTCGACAATCCTCTGAGCCACTGCCAGACCGATGCCCGATGCGCCGCCGGTGATCACCGCCGCTCGACCGCTGAACCGTCCTGCAAAATTCATCGGCATCTGATTCTCCCCCCGTCACCTGAACCCGATGGACGCCAACCACGCGCGACCGCCATACCATCGACGGCGACTGTGCGGTCACCATCAGGCAAGTTCAAGCCGGCATGCGAGGCCGATCGTCTGGGCCAATCCCGTTACCCGGCATGCCCCTCGAGCTCTCTGCCCAGCGCCTTCACCATCGCCACCAGCGCCGGTCCGATCTCGGCATGCGCGCGCTCTTCCGTGATGATCTCGCCGATGCCGCCGCAGGTGATGGCAACCAGCGGCGAGCCGTCACTCGGACGGAACGGCACGCCGACTGCATGGATGTAGCTGTGCCAGGCGCCGAACGACGTCACATAGCCCTTGTCGGCATACTGGGCGATCGCATCGTCGATCGCCGCCGCGATCATCGCCGCCCTGTCCGGCTCGGCCTCCTGCAAAGCCCCCACAAGGCTGGCACGCTCCTCGGATGAAAGTGCCGCCGCATAGGCCAGCCCCATCGATGTCTTCCAGATCGGCAGATAGGAGCCCGGGTTGAGGCGCAGCGTGACAAGGCTCTCCGACCGGCAGTTGGCGAGATAGACCATGTTGAGGCTGTCGCGGGTGCCAAGCGCCACCGCCGCCCCCGTCAGATCGGCCAGCGGTTGCATCAGCGGCCGGGCGACGTGGACGACCGCACTGGAACTCAGTGCCGAATAACCCAGCGCCACGGTGGCTGGTCCCAGGCTATAGCGGCCGAGGTCCTTGTCGTAGAGGAGATAGCCAAGCGCGCTTAGCGTATAGGTGATGCGCGAAACCGTGGCCTTGGGCAAGCCGGTGCGGGCAATGATGTCCTGATTGCCGAGTGAGGCATCGCCCGGGCGGAAAGCGCGCAGGATGCCGAGCCCGCGCACCAGCGACGACGAAAGCTGCGCGCCTTCGACTTCAAGCTCCGTCTCGTCCCTGGTGGCTCGCTTGCGCACGCTGAAGTCTTTCTGGCGTCGTCGTCCGCCTGTCGGGCCGGTGTCGCCGGCGTTGTATCAAAAATGAAATTAAATTCCATTTATATTGACAGGCGCTTTCCCCCACTGTCAATATGCTTCCCTCGATGGCATCTCCAAGCGCCCTGTGCCATCTTACGAAGCCCCTCCTTGTGAAGGTAGCCACGTGTCTCGCTATATTTTGCGCCGGCTTATCGCCATGCCGTTTCTGGTGCTCGGCATCGTCACCATTGCCTTCCTGATCACCACGGTGACCAAGGGCGATCCGCTGACCGCGATTGTCGCCGAACAGCAGATGAGCAACCCCGAAGTGGTGGCCGCCGCCAAAGCGCGCTGGGGTCTCGATCGTCCTTTGCCGGAACGCTATATGATATATCTTAGGAATCTGCTGAGCGGCGATCTTGGCACCTCGTTCATCACCAAGCGCAATGTCGGCACCGACATTCTCTACCGCTTGCCGGCAACGCTCGAACTGGTTTTCGCTGCGATGATCTTCGGCACCACGCTCGGCATTGTGCTTGGTGTGCTGGCCGCCTATTTCCGCAACAGCCTGATTGACCATGGCGCGCGGCTGTTCGCCTTGTTCGGCTCTTCGCTGCCGGTGTTCTGGTCGGGGCTCGGCCTGTTGTTCATCTTCTCCGTCATGCTGAACTGGCTGCCGGGGCCGGGCAGGGTCGATGCCCGCCTGGCATTGCCGCCCGGCATCACGGGCTTCCTGACCATCGATTCGCTTCTGGCTGGCGACTGGACCGTCCTCAAGGACGCGCTCTGGCACCTGCTTCTGCCGGCCTTCGTGCTCGGCTGGACGGTTTCGGGCACCATATCGCGGCTGGTGCGCGCCAACATGCTGGATGTGATGAGCCGCGAGTTCGTGCTCACCGCGCGCGCCAAGGGGGCGAGCGAATTCCGCGTCGTCATTGTCCACGCGCTGCGCAACACCATGGTGCCGACCTTGACCGTCATCGGCTACTCCTTCGCCTATCTGATCACCGGCGCGGTGCTGACCGAGACCATCTTCTCCTGGCCGGGCATGGGTTCCTATGCCGTCGAGGCGGCGCGCGCGCTCGACTTCCCGGCAATCATCGGCGTTACCATCGTTGGCGGCCTCGCCTTCCTGGTCACCAACCTCATCACCGACATACTCTATGTCGTGGCCAATCCGCGGGTGAGATTAAGCTGATGGCAGTCGTCGTCACCAAGTCCCGCTCCTCGACGGTTCCCGAATGGCTGACCGCGCCTTTGGTCATCGGCACGATCGTCATCCTGTTCTGGCTGTTCATGACCGTGTTCGCCAATCTGGTCGTGCAGTTCGATCCGCTCGAAATGGTGGCGCGCCGGCTGCAGCCGGCGAGCTGGGCGCACTGGCTGGGCACCGACGCACTCGGGCGCGATGTGCTGGCCCGCACTCTGCACGGGGCCGCGCATTCGCTGCCTATCGCGGTACTGGTCGTCGTCTCCGCTGTGATCATCGGCTCGCTGCTCGGCGCCATTTCCGGCTTCGTCGGCGGCCTGACCGGCGCGGCGATTATGCGGCTTGTCGACGTCACTCTGTCCTTTCCGCCGATGCTGCTGGCCATGGCCGTCGCGGCGTCGCTCGGCCCCGGCCTCGGCAATGCCGCCATCGCCATGGTGCTGGTCTGGTGGCCGGTCTACGCCCGGCTGATGCGGGCGCAGGTGCTGGAGGTGAAGGAGCGCGAGCATGTCGAGGCGGCGATCGCTGCCGGCGCCAGGCCTCGACGCGTGCTGTTCACGCACATATTGCCGCTTTGCTGGACCCCGGTGCTGATCAGCGCGACCATGGATCTCGGCCAGGTCGTGCTGCTTGCCGCGTCGCTCAGCTTCATCGGGCTCGGCGCCACGCCGCCGACGCCTGAATGGGGGTCGATGATCTCCGATGGCGCCGTCCATTTCTACCAATGGTGGATCGCCTTCGGTCCCGGCGTCGCCATCCTCACCATCGTGCTCGGCTTCAACTTCATCGGCGACGGCTTGCGCGACATTCTCGATCCAAGGTCGGATTAAGCGATGAGCGCACAGATATCTTCAGCGCCACCGGGCGCAGTCGACAAGGCGGGCAGAGGTGAGCCGCTGCTGTCCATACGCGGCCTGCGGGTAGGCTTCCGACGGGCAGGCGATCAGTTCGAAGCGGTGCGCGGCATCGACCTCGACGTCGCCAAGGGCGAAGTGGTCGGCATTGTCGGGGAGTCCGGCTCGGGCAAGTCCGTTGGCATGCTCGCCGCGCTCGGCCTGACGTCGAAGAATGCGGTGGTCACCGGTTCGGTCCGCTTCAACGGCGACGAACTGGTCGGCAAATCGTCACGCGAAATGCGCAAGATCAGGGGCGCGCGGATAGCCATGATTTTTCAGGACCCGCTGTCCTCGCTAAACCCGGTGATGACTGTCGGCGCCCAGATCGCCGAGGCGGTCAGGCTGCATCAGCGCGTCACCCGCAAACAGGCCATGGCGCGCGCGGTGGAATTGCTCAATCTGGTGGCGATCCCGCAGCCGGAGCGCCGGGTGAACCAGTATCCGCATGAATTCTCCGGCGGCATGCGCCAGCGCGCGGTCATAGCCATGGCCGTCGCCAACGATCCCGATTTGCTAATCGCCGACGAACCGACCACGGCGCTCGATGTCACGGTGCAGGCGCAGATACTGTCGGTGCTGCGTTCGCTGCAGGAGCGGCTCGGCCTTGGCCTGGTGCTGATTACCCATGATCTCGGCGTCGTCGCCGGTCATGCCGACCGCGTCGCGGTCGTCTATTCCGGCCGCGTCGTCGAACAGGCTGGCGTGTCCGAGCTGTTCGCCGACCCGCGCCATCCCTACACGCGCGGCCTCATTGCCTCGATCCCCAACCTCGAGGAAAGCCGCGAGCGGCTGTTCTCGATCGACGGTTCGCCGCCCGCACTTGGCCGCTTGCCGGGCGGCTGCGCCTTCCATCCGCGCTGCATCTATGCCGAGGCACGCTGCCGGACCGAGGATCCGCCTTTGCACGATATTGGCGGCCGGTTCTCGGCCTGCCATTTCGCGACGACCTTGCCGCCCTTCCACAGCGCTGCGCTGGTGGCGGCCAGCCTGGACAATGGAAGCGTGAGCCCATGAGCGCAGCGGAGCAAATTCAAGTCGAAACCAAGCCGGCGGCAGCGCTTTCGGTACGCCATCTCGTCAAGGACTTTCCGGTTCGCGGCGGCCTCGTCTTCGACCGTGCCGTTGCCCATGTCCGTGCGGTCGCTGATGTCTCGTTCGACGTAGCCCCCGGCGAAACGCTGGGCCTCGTCGGTGAATCCGGTTGCGGCAAGTCGACCCTCGGGCGCTGCCTGATGCGGCTGATCGAGCCGACCAGCGGCGAAAGCTGGTTCCGGGGCCAGAACCTGCTCGCGCTCAATCACGAAGACATGCGCCTGATGCGGCGCTACATCCAGCTGGTCTTCCAGGATCCGTACGGGTCGCTGCATCCGCGCATGCGCATCGCCGACAACATCGCCGAGCCGCTGCGCATGAGCGACATGTCGGCGGCCGACCGCCGCGTGCGCGTCGCCGAACTGCTCGAACTCGTCCGGCTCAATCCCGATCACGGCAAGCGCTATCCGCACGAGCTGTCCGGCGGCCAGCGCCAGCGTGTGGTCATCGCCCGCGCGCTGGCCCTCAACCCGCAAGTGGTGATCCTCGACGAACCGGTTTCGGCGCTCGACGTTTCGGTGCAGGCTGGCGTGCTCAATTTGCTTAGGGATATTCAGCAATCCTTCGGCACCTCCTATCTGTTCATCGCCCATGATCTGTCCGTCGTGCGCCACATCTCGCACCAGGTCGCGGTGATGTATCTCGGCAAGATCGTCGAGATCGCGCCCGCGGCCGAGCTCTATTCCAGTGCGCTGCATCCCTACACGCAGGCGCTGCTGTCGGCGGTGCCGCTCGCCAATCCCGAGAAGGAGCGCAGGCGCGAGCGCATCGTGCTGACCGGTGACGTGCCGAGCCCGCTCAACCCGCCGTCAGGCTGCCGCTTCCGCACGCGCTGCTTCAAGGCGCAGGCGATCTGCGCTGCCGTCGAACCGCCGCTCGATCCGCCTGGCGGTTCGCATCGGGTCGCCTGTCATTTCCCGGAGCCGGTCAACACTTTAAAGGCTGTCTGACCGGTCCTCACGATTGCTGTACCCACGAAGGATATTATCGTGACTGAAGCCCAAACTGACGATGCCAGCACGGCGGGCCGTGGGCGCCTGCCGCTCGAAGGCATCAAGGTTCTCGATCTTTCGCGCGTGCTGGCCGGTCCGTGGGCGACGATGAGCTTGGCCGATCTCGGCGCCGAAGTCTGGAAGATCGAGAACATCGACGGCGGCGATGACACCAGGGCGTGGTCGGTGCCGAGCTACAAGGGTGTCTCGACCTACTATCTCTGCGCCAATCGCGGCAAGCAGAGCATCGCGCTCGACATGAAGAGCCCGCAGGGGCTGGCCATCGTGCGCGAGCTGGCGGCGAAGGCCGACATCGTCGTCGAGAATTTCCGCTCCGGCACCGCCGATCGCCTTGGCGTTGGTTTCAAGGAGCTCAGTGCCTCAAACCCACGGCTGATCTATTGCTCGATCTCCGGTTACGGCCAGACCGGCCCCGATGCCGGACGGCCCGGCTATGATTTCGTCATGCAGGCCGAAAGCGGCCTGATGGCCATCACTGGCGAGAGCAATGGCGAGCCGATGCGTGTCGGCGTCGCCATCACCGACATCGTCTGCGGCATGGTCGCCACGCAGTCGATCCTGGCAGCGCTTTTCGAGCGAACGACGACCGGCAAGGGGCAGTTCCTCGACCTGTCGCTGATCGACTGCGCGCTCAGCCTGCTGATCAATGTCGGCAGCGGTTATCTCAACACCGGCCGAGAGGTCGCCCGATACGGCAATGCCCATCCGACGGTCGTTCCCTATCAGATATTCGAAGCCTCCGATGGCAGCTTTGCGCTGGCGGTCGGCAATGACCGCCAGTTCGCGGCGCTGTGCGAGAAGGTCGTTGATCTGCCACATCTGGCTGGGGATGCGCGCTTCATCAAGGCAGGGGCGCGCGCCACCAACCGCGAGGCGCTGATCCCGCACCTCACCGCCGTCTTCAAGACCAAGCCGCGTGATCACTGGATGTCGGCCTGTGCCGCCGCCAGCGTGCCGGCCGGCACGGTAAAATCGATACCGGAAGTCTTCGATAGTCGCAATGTGCGCGAACGTGGCCTCGTTCAGACCTTGCCGCATCCGCATCTCGGTTCCGTCGCCATGGTGCGCCCGGCGCAGGGACTTGCCGCGCAGTTGACCGCCGACTTCACCGCGCCACCGATGCTGGGCCAGGACACAGCTGCCGTGCTGGCCGACGTGCTCGGCTACAGCGCCGAGACCATCTACCAGTTGGTCGGCACTGGGGCTGTCAGCGTCTATGCGCCTGCCGCCGAACCGATCCCCGCCTGATCTTTCACGGAGCGTGACAGCCCTCGTCGCATTTGTGGGGTCGACTGAGTGGTTCTCTACTTCAAGAGCGCGAAGAGCCGTTCCTTGTTTTGGCGCTATTCCCAAGGGAAAGCGCTATGCGGTTTTCCCGGGAAAACCGCTTCACACTTTTCCTGGAATTGCTCGGCCGGTTATTTCTGCTGGCCGTAGCTCTTGTAGCGCCCGCGAATGGCGGCGAGTTCGCTGCCCTCGATGAGCACCGGCGTGCCGGCGCTGCGCGCCAGCAGATATTGCCGCGCCAAGGTTTCGAGCTTGATGGTGCGGATGAGCGCCATGTCGAGATCGCCGCCGAAAGCGATCATGCCATGATTGGCGAGCAGGCAGGCCGACCTGTCCTTGAGCGCGACGACGGCAACCTTGGCCAGGTCGCTTGACGCGAACAGCGCATAGTCCGAACAGCGCACATCATCGCCACCGAAACCCGCGACCATGTAATGGAACAGCGGCAGTCCCTCGCGCAGGCACGATAGCGCCACGCAATGGTCGGGATGGGCATGGACGACGGCGCCGGCCTCGGGAAAGGCCTTGTAGATCTCGGCGTGCATTTCCCATTCGCTCGATGGCCTGAACGCACCGTCCCAGGCTCCATCGAGCTGCATCGCCACCATCTGCTCCGGCCGCAAGGCGCTCGTGGCTATTCCCGTCGGCGTGATCAGCATGCCGGCTGTCGTGCGCACGCTGATGTTTCCGGTGGTGCCGACATTCATCCCACTAGCGTCCAGCGTCTGCGTCGCGGTGATCAGGCTGGCGCGTGTAGTCTCGGTATCCATCACGATGCCTTTCCTGTGGTTGGCCGCATGACAGGTTTTGCCGGTGGCCATATATCGATCGCCGGCGCGACGGTGGTCGCCCGTGTCATGTCTTGCAGGACGTCGGCGAAAATATCCGGGCCGCCGAGCTTTCCCGATTTCAGCATCAGCGCCAGCGGATCGGATGGCAGGTCGGGGAGGTGGGCGATGGCGCGCGACAGTCCCGGGCCCTCATAGGCGCCCATGGCGATCCGGTCGATGCCGAGCGCCTTGACCACCGAACCGGCTGTCTCGCCGCCGGCGACGACGAGCCGGCGGACGCCGAGTTCACGCACCAGAATCTGTGCAATCCCGGCCAGGATCTCTTCCGCCCTTGCTGCCACCACATCGCGGCCGTGCGCCTGCTGCAGCGCTTCGACCGTCGCTTGCGGCGCGGTCGTGGCAATGGCGATCATCGCACCGGGCAAATGCCGCTCGGCAAAGGCACGCGCTTCGGCCATGATATCGGCGCCGGCAAAGGCGCTGGCAAGGTCGATCGTCAGCAGTGGATTGTTGCGCGCAAAACGCTCGAGCTGTTCGATGGTGCGGTCGGCGACGCTGCCGGCCAGCACCGCTGCCGGCCCTTCGACGGCCGGCAGGCTGGCGGCAACGAGATCGCCTGAATTCAGCAGCCCATGCGTGAGCCAGGCCGGCGGCAGATGCGCGGCGACCGAGGAATTGCCGGTCATCAGCGGCAGGTCGAAGGTCGCTTCCGCGGTCGCAACCAGGTCGCGCTCGCGGATCGTGTCGGTGATCAGCAGCGTCTCGCCGCCCGCGCCGTGCTCTCGTATGGCGTTGCGGATGGCCTCCGCCCCGGCATCGACGACGAGATAGGGCACCAGCCCGACCTTGCCCTTGCTCTGCGCCTGCAGCACGCGAACCAGATTGGAATCGGTCATCGGCGTCAGCGGATCGAAGCGCTTGGGCGATTCACCCAGCAATTGGGCGCCGCCGAACATGTGTCCCTGATAGACGGTGCGGCCGGTCTCACACAGCGCCGGGGCGAACAGCGTGACGCCGCCGCCAAGCCGCTCGAGCAGCGCCTCGGCGCAAGGACCGATGTTGCCGGCAGGTGTCGAATCGAAAGTGGCGCAATATTTGAAGAAGATCTGCCGGGCACCAGCTTCAAGCAGCCGGTCCGCCGCCTCCAGAACCTGGCGCACCGCATCGCTGGCCGCGATGACGCGTGTCTTGAGCAGGATCACATGGGCAAGATTGCCTGGTGGGATCGGCGCACTCAGTCCGACCGTGCATCCCGTTGGAATGCCGCGCGCCACCAGCATCGACGCCAGCTCGGTGCCGCCGGTCAGATCGTCGGCTATGGCGCCGAACAGGAGTGAAGGCGTCGCGGTCATGCGCCCCGTCTCATATCCGTCTGCACCATGGCTGCCCGTCTCACAGTTGCCTGTCTCATGTCGGTGGTCAGGCCATTCGTGGTATCATATACACAGCCCATGCGACGCAGGCGACGCCTGCGCCACTGCAAGAACGGAGAGCGGATGTGACTGCTTCTATCGCGCCGATCGCGCGCGACAATCTGACGACGCGCGTCTACGAGGAGCTTCGCCGCGCCATGATGGAAGGCCGTTTCTGGCCGGGCCATCGCTTCAAGATCCGCGACCTCGCCGCCAGCCTTCAGGTTTCCGAAACGCCGGTGCGCGAGGCACTGATGCAGCTGGTGCGCGAAAAAGGCCTGGAGATGGAGGCCGGTCGTTCGATCACCGTCGCCCAGTTGTCGCTGGCCCAATATCTGGAACTGCGGAGCATAAGATTGCACCTCGAAGGCATGGCCGGTGCCGCGGCAACGACGCGCATCGAGCCGCGCGAAATCGACCGTCTGGCTGCGGTGCATGAGAAACTGATTGCCAACGAGGACAATGGCCATTGGTTCGAAGCCGTCCGCGACAATTGGGAATTCCACCACTCTATCTACGAGGCGGCGCAAATGCCGGAGCTGCTGGCCATCATCGAGGGCATCTGGCTGCGCAACGGTCCGCTGGTGAACTATCAGTACCCGCACGCGAGGCCGACCTATGACGGCCGCCACCGGCATCTCGACATCCTCGACGCGCTGCGCGCGCGCGACGAGAACGGCGTGCGCAAGGGCATTCAGCAGGACATGATCGAAGGCGGCCGCCTGTTGGTCAAGGTGCTCGAGCGGCTGAACGACGGTGCGGTCACGCCGGAGGAACTGCGCCGCGCGGCGCAGAACGGCCGTCTGGTGTCGGCCGCCGGCTGAACGATCTGTTTGCCTCCACCGCATGGGCGCTGGTTCACGCCACCTGCGCCGCGGCGGCCATGCCGGCATCGGCCGCCTGCAGGGCGAGATCTATGTCTTTTGCGGTGTGCGCGGCACTCAGGAACATGTTGTGCCGGGGATGGAAATAGGCGCCTTCGCGCAAGGCGGCCGAGCAGAAGGCATTGGCCAGCTTGAACTCGGCATCGTCGTCGAACAGCACCATCGGCATCGACGCCGGACCGGTCTGGCGCAGCGACAGGCCATGCTTCTTCGCTGCCGCGTCGAGACCTGAGCGCAGCCTGTCGCCGGCTTCGGTCATGCGGGCAATCGCGTCGGTATCGCGCAGCGTGCTGATGGTGGCGATCGCGGCGGCCATGGCGACGGCGCCATACCAGAAGGAACCCGTCACATAGATCTTGGTCGCGGCCTCGCGAAACCGGTCGGTGCCGGTGATGGCGGCCAGCGGATAACCATTGGCGATAGCCTTCGAGAAGGCGGAAAGGTCCGGTCGTACGCCGAGCGGCTCCCAGCTGCCGGCGAGGTCGATGCGGAAGCCGGCCCGCACATCGTCGACGATCAGTGCCGCGTCGGCGGCGGTAGTCAGTTCGCGCGCCCGTTTGGCGAAGGCGGCTGTCGGCAATTCCTGGTCGCGGGCGATGTCGTGCCGGAAGGCGGTGACGACGACAGCAGCGAGATCGTCGCCGGCCTGCTTGACGGCTGCCTCGAGGCTGGCAACGTCATTGTAGTCGAAATGGATCAGGTGGGCGCGGTCCTCGGCGGTGACGCCGGCGAGCGAAGGCGTGCACCACGGCACGGCGCCGTGATAGGAGCCGCGCGCGACCAGCACCTTGCGCCGGCCGGTGCCGGCACGCGCGATTGTCACGCAGGCCGTGGTGGCGTCGGTGCCGTTCTTCTGCAGCATTGCCCAGTCGGCATGCGCGACGGTCTTGACCAGCAACTCCGCCAGCTCGACCAGAACTTCACCCGGGCCGTTCATCGCATCGCCCAGGCGACGTTGCTTCTCGGCTGCCTCTTCGACGGCCTGGTGATGGTGGCCGAGGATGTTGGGCCCCCAACTGCACATCAGATCGATGTATTCGCGTCCATCGACGTCCCAGACCCGGCAGCCATCGGCGCGCTCGAAGAACTGCGGATAGGCGGAGCCGAGATAGCGCGTCGCCATGTGTCCCCACATGCCGCCCGGAATGACCGAGGCCGCACGCTCGCGCAGCAACTGGTCCTTGGAGTTGATCAGGGAAGGCATAGCGAAGTCTCCGTATATTGATATATCATATATTGAGTTTGGCGCTGGAAGAACAGGATTTGCTGATCGTCCAGGATGAGAAAACGGGAGGCGTCAGGCCGCCTCCCGCATCTTTCGCTCAGTGGCTGAGTTCCGCCAGCGGCAGGTTGCAGCAGGCGCTGTAGCGCACGCCCTTGACGTCCGACTTGTAGGCCAGGATCAGGTTCGGGCTGATCAGCGGCAGGATGATCCTGTCCTTGATCATCTCCTCGCCGGCCTGGTGCCACAGCTTGGCAGCCTCGTCGCCGCTCGCCGCGAGGGCTGCCTTGTATATATCCGCTTCCTTTGGGTTGAGCACCGACGGGTCGCGCTCCGCGCCGGCGCGGCGTGCCCACGGGCTGCCCTTGGTCATGGCGAAATAATCGATGTATTGCGAGGTGCCGTAATAGTCCGGCGCGTAGAACACCGCGGTCATCGGGATGCCGTCGCCATTGACGCGTTCGCGCCAGTTGGCGAAGGGGATCGGCTGCAGATCGAGCTTGATGTTGATCTTGGCCAGATCCTGCTGAACCTTCTGCATCAGAAGCGACAGGTCGACGCCGTAGACGTTCATGCCGGGAAACGCCGCTTCCATCTCGAAGCCGTCGGCGTGTCCGGCCTTGGCCAGAAGTTCCTTTGCCTTGGCGACGTCATAGGGCTGCGCCTCGAAGCCCGAACCGCCGGGGAAGCCGAGCGGGATCGGCGCACTGATCAACTGGCCCTCGGAGCCGATGGTGAAGTCGAGGATGCTCGGACGGTCGAGGCCGAGCGAGATGGCCTCGCGCACTTCGGGCGTCAGTGGCACCTTGTTGGCCTTGGCGCCGGGCGACAGCGCCACATAGATGAAGTTGTAGGACGGCACGGTCTCGATCTTCACGTCGCTGCCGGTCATCGTCTTGGCCGTATCCGGGTCGATCTGCATGGCGATGTCGGCGGTGCCGCTCTGCAGCATCTGCGCCTGCGCCACCGCATCCTTGGTCTGGCGGATGACGACTTCGCTCAGCGCCGGCGCCGTGCGCCAGTATTTGTCGTTGCGTGCCAGCCGCAGCTCCGAATTGGGCTCATAGGATTTCAGCACGAACGGCGCGCTGCCGGCCGAATGCGCCAGGAACCAGGCCTCGGCATTGTCTGTCGTCGAGGCTTCCGCATCGGCCTTGGCGCCGGCTTCGGAAGCAACCTTGCTGTTGACGACCGCTGCGTAGGGCGCCGCCGCGATGTTGAGGAATTCGGAGCTCGGCGCGACCATCTTGACGACCACCGTATGCGCGTCCGGGGTCTCGATCGAGGCGACATTGTCCATCAGGAACGAGGCGCTGCCCTTGAGGTTCTTCAGCCGCTCCCAGGACCATTTGACGTCCTTGGCTTCAACCGGCGAACCGTCCGAGAATTTGGCGGCCGGGTCGAGTGTGAAGGTGAAGCTGCTCTGGTCGGCATTGCCTTCCCACTTCGAGGCGAGCAGTGGGATCAGCTTGTTGTCCTTATCGAGCGTCAGCAGGGATTCATAGACGCTGGAATTGTAGATCTGGCAGGTGTCGCAGAAGGCGCGGTGCGGGTCGAGCGAGTTGAGGTCGATGTTGCGTGCGATGACCAGCGGCTTGCTGTCCTGCGCGAACGTGGCCGGTGCCCAGAAGGCGCTGGTGGCCAGCAGCACGGCTGCCAGCATCGTCGCTCTGGTCTTGCTTCTCGGTAGGATGGTCATGTCAGTTCTCCCATTTTCTTGTCGGATCTTTGTGGCAATGCGTTCGCTCTATCCGCCCACGCCAGTGAGGGATTGAAGCGCGGCCTTGAGCTTTTCAGCGCCGCCCAGTGCGGCGCGGTTGAGCGGGGCCGATACGACGGGAGCAGAAAGGCTTCCCGTCACATGCAGGATCTCGTGATCGAGATAATCGAACACGCGATCCTGAATCTCCTGTGTCAGTCGTCCGCCAAGCGATAGCCCACGCTGCACCTGCTCGATGACGGCCACTCGGTTGGTCTTGCGGATCGAGGCTTCCACCAGCGGCCAGTCGAGCCCGGTCGGGTCGAGGCTGCGCAGGTCGATGATCTCGGCATCGGCGCCGGTCTCCTCGACCACCTGTCTGGCGACAGCAACCATGCTGGCGCTGGTGAGCAGTGTGTAGGCGCTGCCCGGCCTGACTATCTTCGCCTTGCCGAGCCGCACGCAATAGTCGCGGTCGTCCGCAGGCACAGGGCCTTCGCTCGGGAACAGTTCGACATGCTCGATGACGACGACCGGATCGTCGCATTTCAGCGCTGAATTCATCAGGCCGATATAGTCGAAGGGCGTCGTCGGCGCGACGATGCGCCAGCCGGGAAACAGGGCGAACAGGCCGGACGGATCACCCGAATGCTGCGAGCCGTAGCCGGTGTGCGGCGAGACGCGCACCCTGACCACGATGGGCACCGGAAAACCGCCGCCGAACATGTGACGCACCTTGCTGACCGCGTTGAACAGCTGGTCGGCGGCAACCAGGCAGAAGTCGCCGAACATGATCTCGACGATCGGCCGCAAGCCGCAAAGCGCTGCACCCAGCGCCACCCCGACAAAACCGTTCTCGGCGATCGGCATCGCCAGCACGCGCTCCGGCCAGCGTTCCAGCGCACCTTTTGTGGCGCCCGAAACGCCGCCGCGCAGCCGGTGCACGTCCTCGCCCATGATGATGATGCGCGGATCCTGCTCCATGGCGCGAGCGATGACCTCGGACGCGGCAACCATGAATTTGACCGGCTTGGTCTCGGCCGGCGGCACGTCCTCGATCTCGAGGAAGCGCTCGCTCTTCAGTTCGGAAAGATCGCCGCGGATCTGGTTGTCGACGTCGCTTGGGTCCGGCCACAGATGATCAGGAATGCGCAGCGCGTTGCCGCTCATTTCGGTCAGCGAATCGGCAGCGGTGTTGACCACCTCCATGACGCGCTGGTCGAGTGTACCGAGGTCCGAATCGTTCAGGATGCCCATCGTCTTCAGGCGAGCCGCCATGGTGGCAAGCGGGTCGCGCGCTTTCCAGGCGTCCTCTTCGGCCCGCGTGCGGTAGCCGAATTCGCTGCCCGGGCGGGCGCCGCTCTGATGCAGGAAGCGGTAGCAGAGCGCCTCGACCAGCACCGGGCCGCCGTCTTCCTCGATCGTCCGGCGCGCCTTGCGCATGGCATGGTGGACGGCCACCACATCCATGCCGTCGCATTCGATGCCGCGAAAGCCAAGCATAGGTCCGCGCGAGGCCAGCCGCGTCTCGCGCGTCTGCTCGTTGATGTGAGTCGAGACGGCATAGAGATTGTTTTCGGCGAAAAAGATCACCGGCAGCCGGTATAGCGCGGCGATGTTCATCGCCTCATAGGCCGGCCCTGCCATCATTGTGCCGTCGCCGAAGAAGGCGACCGAGATGTTGCCGGTACCAAGCAGCTTGTCGGCGAGCGCGTAGCCTGCCGCATGCGGCAGGTTGCCACCGATGATGGCGCTGGTGCCAGGAATCCCCGAGGCGTCGTCGCGCATATGCATCGAGCCGCCACGGCCGCCGCAATAGCCGGCGCTGAGGCCCATGATCTCGGCCATCAGGCCGCGCACCGATCCCTGCATGTCCGGATTGAAAGCGTCGCCCAACGGGTCGAATCCGCCGGGCGTCTGCGCGTTGACAAGCTTGGCCAGCACCTGGTGATGGGCGCGGTGGGTGCCGTTGATGCGGTCGCCGGTGCCGAGCACGGACATGGCGCCGACCGCCGTCGCCTCTTGTCCGATGCTGGCGTGGGCCGGACCATGCACCAGCCCGGCATTGGCCAGATCGAGCACCTTTTCCTCGAAACGGCGGATGAGCAGCATCTGGTGGTACCAGCGCACCAAGCCCGAAACCTCGGCGTCGTTCCAGTCCGAATCGTCGACCTCTAGCCGCAACCAGGGCGCCGATGGCTGGATCGATGTCTGCTGGACCATGTCAGCTATTTCCGTTCTGGTAGATGATATATCAAATATTTTCTCAGTCGATTAGGCCGTTCATTTTTCCTGGGGCACGATGCTGGCTAGAAGGTTTGCAAACAAATGGAATTAAATTTCATTTTTGTGACGAGGCAGAGACTAAGCCGGGACGGCGCGGTTCCGCAAGAGGAATTTTGAGACTGCTAGCAGGGCCCATGTCGGTTCTTCGCCCGACAGATTTTCTAACGCTATTCGATATTGGTATGATATAATCACACCGACATTATAGGAGAAATCATGGCTGCCACCGAAAAGCGCACCTTCAGCCTGCCAACAGAGCAGGCTGCTTTCATCGACCGTCTCGTTGAATCAGGAACCTATGCGACCAGCAGTGAAGTGATCCGCGCCGGGCTTCGTGCCCTGCAAGAGCGCGACGCGGCCGTAGAGCGTTGGCTGCGCGAGGAAGTCGTGCCGACCTATGACAGATGGAAGGCAGACCCTTCCCGAGTTATCCCAGCCAATCAGGCTTTTGACGACATCCGCGCTCACCACGCCGCCCGCTTTAAGAGGGATGTGTGAAGCGCCGGCATATTGTTCTGTTGCCGGAAGCCCTAGCGGACTTAAGATGGATATACGACACCATCGAGATCGCCGCCGGCAACGTCACGGCCATACGCTATATCGAGCGTATCGAAGCCTACTGCCAGGGTCTCGACTACGCCTCGGAGCGCGGAACACGCCGTGACGATCTGCGGCCGGGGCTTCGGGTTGTCGGTTTTGAGCGCCGTGTAACGGTGACCTTTACAGTGGAATCCGACCAAGTGGTGATTTTCCGTGTGTTCTATGGCGGCGCCAATTGGGAGGATGAGCTCTAACCTGCAACGGGAAAAAGCGTAAACCGCCTAGCTGTCCGAACCCCGGCTGTCAGTCGACCAGATGCTGGAAGAACTGCAAAAACAATTCCCGCTCGGTGGTGATGTCGAGCTTCTCGTAGATACGCCGGCGGTGGTTCTTGACCGTGCCGACGGTGATGCCGAGGCGCTCGGCGATGTTCGCCGTCGGGTGGCCGGCGAGGATCAACTGGACCAGCTCCCGCTCGCGCAGCGACAGCTCCGGCCACAGGCTGGCCGGAATGGTCGGCTCCTGCCGGGGCGAGGCGCCGGGGCTGGTCGGTGCCGATGTGCGGGAGAATTCGGTTCCGCGCGCCTTGATGTCGAGCGCATGCAGCGCCTCGAACACCGGCAGCCGCTCGTCCAGCAGCGAGATTTCGCTGTCCTTGAAAGAAGCGGTCGAGCGATCGAGGAAGATGCCGAGGCACCAGTCACCGCCATCGGCCAGCATGATGCCGACCTCGTCGCAGATGTCCGACTGCGCCAGGAAGCCGGCAATGTACTGGCCGCGCTTGGCTTCGTCGTCGGCGAGCCGCTTCAGCGGCATGATGCCCAGCCGGCGTTCGCGCCGCCACGAGGCATAGAACGGGTCGAAGACGTAGTAGTTGTCGAGATAGCGCCGGACCATTTCATCCGAGAAGCGCCGGTGCTTGACGAATTCCGGCGTCTGCGTCGCCGAATAGCGCGTCACCGTGACGAGGTCGTGCTCGATGTCGGCGCCGATCAGGTCGATCAGGCAGTCGACATGCCTGTCGGTGCCGGTGGCGGCGATCGCTTTGGCGAGCGGCGCCCAGATATTGTCCATGCGCATGCCCTTTTCTCGGCGATGTCAGCCCAGCCGTCATTGTGTCTTTAGGCATATGGCGCGAAGCCGCCTGTCGAATCTAGCCTGGCGTCAACCTAGACCAGATCCCGAGGCGACCGTGACCCAACCCAATCTCACCGCCCCCATCGTCGGCAATCCAATTGTCATCGGCATCGACGCCGGCGGCACCATGACCGACACGATCCTTGTCGATCAGGACGGCCACTTCAAGATCGGCAAGTCGGCGACCACGCCGAAGAACGAAGCCGAGGGCTTCCTCGCGTCTGCTGAGGACGCGGCGGATGCCTGGGGCATCTCGCTGGAATCACTGTTTTCCGGCGTCAATGTCGTGCTCTATTCCGGCACCGGCATGCTCAACACGCTGTTGTCGCGCACCGGCCGCCGGCTCGGCCTGATCACCACCAAGGGCCTCGAGGACATGATCCTGATGGGCCGCGGACTGCAGGCCTGGGCCGACTATTCCTATGCCGACCGGCTGCATGCGGTCACCCATCATCATCCCGATCCGCTGGTGCCGCGCCGCCGCACGCATGGCGTCACCGAGCGCATCGACCAGTTCGGCGACATCGTGCTGCCGCTCTACGAACACGAGGTCTCCATCGCCGCCAAAAAACTGATCGCCGACAAGGTCGAAGCGATCTGCATCATGACCATCTTCTCGCACGTCAATCCCGTGCACGAGAAGCGCATCGCCGAGATTTGCCGCGAAGAGGTGGAGGAGGCCGGCGCTGACATCATCGTCTACACCAGCCACGAGGTTCGTCCGGTCATCCGTGAGCAGTCACGGCTGAACTCGGTGCTGATCGAGG
The DNA here is from genome assembly GCF_040320765.1 of Mesorhizobium sp. M0618. Taxonomy (NCBI): domain Bacteria; kingdom Pseudomonadati; phylum Pseudomonadota; class Alphaproteobacteria; order Hyphomicrobiales; family Phyllobacteriaceae; genus Mesorhizobium; species Mesorhizobium sp. M0618. The sequence goes on from NZ_JAMYQH010000002.1 coordinate 88,345, forward strand.
CCTACGCGACTTCGCGTGGCCGCAAGCAACTTAGGGGTATCGAGGACGTCTCGAAGAAATACGGCTTCAAGTATGGCGTGCAGACGCTGCTCTCCTTCGGCGGCCTGACCTCGATCAACCATCCGCGCCTGCATGAAACCATGATCTCCGGCCCGATCGGCGGCATTCTGGGCGCTGCCTATGTCGGCAAGCTGATCGGCAACGACTCACTGATCTGCTCGGATATGGGCGGCACCTCCTTCGACATGGGCGTCATCACGCGCGGCCAGACCCGGATCGAGAACGAGCCGCTGATGGACCGTTTCAAGCTCAACGTGCCGACGTTGCATCTCGACACGATCGGCGCCGGCGCCGGCATGATCCTCAAGGTCGACCCGCTGACCAAGAAAGTTTCGCTCGGGCCTGAAAGTGCGGGCGCCGATCCGGGTCCGATCTGCTTCGCCAGGGGCGGCACCGAGCCGACCATCGCCGACTGCGACGCCATTCTCGGCCGCCTCAACCCACACTATTTCCTGGGCGGGAAGGTCGTGCTGCAGGTCGAAAAGGCCCGCCGCGCCTTCCAGGAGAAATGCTCCGACATCCTTGGCGTCGGGCTGGAGGAAGCCGCCGAAGGCATGATCGACATGCTGGAGTCCGATGCCAACAACGCGCTGCGCCGGGTCATTTCCGGGCAAGGCATCCACCCCTCGGAATTCACACTGCTGTCCTATGGCGGCTCCGGCCCGTTGCATCTGGCCGGCTGCTCCAGGGGCATCGGCTTCAAGGACATCATCACCTTCCAGTTTGCGGCCGCCTTCTCCGCCTTCGGCTGCACCACGGCCGATTTCATGCGGCGTCATTCCGTCTCCACCCAGCACGACATCCCGTCACGTGCCGACGAGGCTACGCTGGCCGCCTTCGGCGCCAAGGTCACCACTGTCTGGGACGACCTGACCAGGGCCGCGGTCGACGAGATGATCGCCGACGGCCATGCCAGGGAGAAGATCAGGACCGTGCCGTTCCTGATGATGCGCTACACCGGCCAGCTCGAGGACGTCGAGGTCATGGCGCCGCTTGCCAAGGTCGATTCGGCCGACGACATGCGTAGGGTTATCGACGAGTTCGAGGCGGTCTATGCCAAGGTCAACCATCGCGTGTCGCGCTATGGCGAGGCCGGCTTCACCATCACCGAACTCGGGCTGATCGCCACCGCCGACAAGGTCAAGCCGGTGCTGTTCAAGCGACCGCTCGGCAAGTCGGATCCGGCAGCCGCCCACAAGGGTGTGCGCGAGGCCTATATTGGCGGGCGCTGGCACAAGGCCAATCTCTACGAGATGGACCTTTTGCAGCCAGGCCACGAAGTCATCGGCCCGGCCATCATCGAACATCCCGCCACCACGCTCGTCGTTCATCCGCAGGACCGCATCCACGTCGATGAATGGACGCTGCTGCACTATACCCACGCTTGAGAGGGCGACCGCCATGTTGGACAAACCTGCCTCGGCCCTGCGCCTTCGCGAAAGACTGCTCGATTCCGAGCGGCTGATGGAGGAAACCGGCTGCTATGACGGCATCACGGAACTCACGCTGCGCAACCAGGATCCGCTGAAATTCGAGACGCTGCACACCAAGCTGCGCGCCTATTGCGTCTCGGCACGCGAAATGGCCCGCCGCATCTCGGCTTCCCCCGGCGTGCGAGAGGTCGGCGAAATGGTGGTCGCCATCTACACGCCCGAGGGCGACGCCATTGCGCTCTCCAACGGCATCATGGTGCATGTCCATACGATGAGCCGCTTCATCAAATGGATGATCAAAAACGGCTACGAGGACAACCCTCGCATCCGCGAAGGCGACATCTTCGCCAACAACGATGCCTTCATAGGCACCGTGCAGGTGCCCGACGTCATGGACGTCGTGCCGATCTTCCATGAAGGCACGCTGGTCGGCTGGGCCGGCGCTGTCTGCCACGAGCTGGAAGCCGGCGGCATCACGCCGGGCGGCGACGTGTGTCTGGCGCAGGAGCGCTTCACCGAGGGTCTGTTCGTCTGCGCCGAGAAGATCGGCGAGAATGACGAGATCCGCCGCGACTACGTCATCCGCTGCGAACGTAATCTGCGCATGCCGATCTACTGGGTGCTGGACGAAAAGGCCAAGGTCGCCTCCTGCATCGACATGCGCGAAAGCGTCAAGCAGCTGATCTCGGAGATCGGCCTAGACTACTGGATGAAGGTCTCGAAGGAGTTCATCGAGGAAGGCCGCCGCGCCCAGCTCGCCCGCACCCGCCAGCTTACCGTGCCCGGCATCTATCGCGGCCACACTTTTTACGGCCATGTCACGGCGGGAAAGCCCGGCTTCCAGCTGCTCGGCGATCCCGACTGGCTCTATAATATCCCGATCGAGATGGAGATCACCACCGACGGCAAGATCACCATGGACTTCGAGGGCACGCAGCCCTGGGGCTACCATTCGATGAACTGCACGCCGGCCGGCATGGATGGCGGCATGTTCGTGACGCTGACCCAGCACATGAATTTCGAAGGGCTGGTCAATGACGGCGCCTGGATGGCAACCGAACTGAAACTGCCGCACGGCACCTGGACCAACCCCGACAACGAGATGGTGGCGACCGCCACCTCGTGGGCGCTGCTGCTGCCAGCCTATGGCGTCTTCCAGCGCCTGCTGTCGCGCGGCTTCATCGCCCGCGGCTTCGTCGAGGAGGCCTTTGTCGGCCAGGTCAACAGTCCTATGATCGAAATGGGTGGCGAGAGCCAGTACGGCACGCCGTTCGGCATGGCCCATTTTGAATGCGCCGCCGCCGGCTCCGGCGCGCTCGCCATCAAGGATGGTCTCGACACCGCCTATGTCGGCTGGAACCCGGAATCCGACATGGGCAACATCGAGGTCTGGGAACAGTCGATGCCGATGGTCTATATCGGCCGCTCGATCGTGCCGAATTCCGGCGGTGCCGGCAAATATCGCGGCGGCTGTTCCTTCGTCTCGACCTGGCTGATCAACAAGACCTCGCATCTGCGGCTCCACACCTCCGAGCACTCCTCGCGTGTGTTCGACAACGCCGGCATGTGCGGCGGCTATCCGGCGCCGACCTGCCAGAAGCATCGCGCGGTGCGCAACTCAGACATTCACGAACTCGCCGCAAAAGGCGAACCGCTGGCGCATGCGCCCGGCATCGATCCGCATGTCTCCGACTACGAGCGGAACATCGGTGGCGACCATGTCGTGGTCGAGGGCCCCTACATCACCTCGCCGCACAAGTCCGGCGACATCTTCAGCCATTCTTACAATGGCGGCGGCGGTTACGGCGACGTTCTGGAGCGCGATCCGATCAAGACGGCCTGGGATGTCGAGAACGGCTTTCTCACCCGGCAAGCGGCGGACCAGGTGTTCGGCATCGTGCTGAAGGACGATGAGGACGGTTATCCCATCGCCGATATCGACGCCACGGTCGAGCGCCGCGCCGCCATGCGCAAGCAGCGTCTGGCGAAAGCAGTACCGGTGGCGGATTGGATCGCCAAGGAGCGCGGCCGCGTCAAAAAGGCCGATTTCGCCCCCGAGGTGAAGAAAATGTACGCCAGCGCGATCAAGCTGTCGCCGCGCTTCACCAGCGAATTCAGCGAGTTCTGGAACGTCGATGCCAGATCGATCTTCATGCCGGGAGCAAAACCATGACCTCGTACAGCAAGGAAGTCCTGGGCGATCTGGCCGCAGGCAAGCTGCCCTGGCCACAGACAAGGCGGATCATGAGTGCCTACAAGGACGATGACCGTTTCTTCAAGATGGTTGCCGTCTATCAGGATCGCGTTGCCTGGAAGGACCCGATCCTGCTGCCGGTCTCGGACCATCTGTTCATCTGCCAGAGCGGCGATGAGCGCATAACCCGCTGCGAATGCGGCCACTCCTTCGGCGACTATCGCAAGAACTGGAAGCTCAAGGCTGCGATCAACGTGCGCAACACCGAGGAGGCTTTGCGCGAAATCTATCCGAACAGCGATCTCCCCGATCCCGAGTGGATGGAAATCCGCGAATTCATCTGTCCTGAGTGCGGCACGCTGCACGAGGTGGAGGCGGCGGCACCTGGCTATCCCATCGTCCACGATTTCGAGCCCGACCTCGAAGGCTTCTATCGCGAATGGTTAGGCAAACCGCTCCAGCAAACATGAAACGCTGGCGATGGAGGCTGCGCCGGTGTGATTGCCAAATCCGGTCAGGCCTGATTGCCTGCCCGGAACGAAGTGGAGACCGTGCGCCATGACAAACCTTTCCGGCCGTAGCGCCATCGTTACCGGTGGGTTCTCGGGCATGGGCTTTGCCATTGCCACGGCTTTGGCTGAAGCCGGCGCCAATGTCGCCGTCGGCTCCTACATCGCGCCGGCCAGCTCTGACAGGTCCGATGCCGCCTACTATCCAGGCGCGGACGAGATCGAGCGGGTGCGTACGGCTCTCGCCGCCCACTGCACCAGGGTCCACGCCGCCCATCTCGACGTCCGCGACAGCGACGTCACCAACCGTTTTGTTGCGGAAGCCGAAGCGGCCATCGGGCCGGCCGACATTCTGGTCAACGCTGCCGGCACCACCGCCGAGCAGCCGGTCTGCGGCCATTCCGACGCGCTGTGGGACAAGATCGTCGACACCAACCTGACCGGCGCCTTCCGTGCCACCCGCGCCGTGCTGCCGGGCATGATTGAGCGCGGCTGGGGCCGCATCGTCAATATCGGCTCAACCGCCGCCTCGGTCGGCTGGAAGGACAACCCAGCCTACTGCGCGTCCAAGGCCGGCCTGCTCGGCCTCACACGCTGCGTGGCGCTGGAAGGGGCAGCGCATGGCGTCACCTGTGTCATGATCAGCCCGACCTGGGTCGAGACCGAACTGATGCGCCGCAATGTGGCGCAGGTCGTCGAGCGCGAAGGCAAGGGGCGCACCGCTGAGGAAGCGAGGGCCGAGATCGCCAAAGGCAACCCGCAGCAGCGCATGCTGCAGCCGCAGGAGATTGCGGCTCTGGCGGTATTCCTGTGCTCGGATCTCGCCAAGGGCATCACCATGGAGAACATCCAGATCACCGGCGGAGCGCTTTGGTAGCGTCTCGGACGCGCAACCAGCTGATCTCTCCGCAGATGCCTCGCTGTAAGACAAGGTGACCGGATTTGCCATTGAGCGCCGGGCGCAATAGGTTATATTGCACTGCACAATGGAGACGCCGTTTATTGCACGCCCATATTTGCGAAGATTCCGGCCGGCTCATGGCTTGCCGGCCCTGGGTCGTGTCGGCGAGACTCTGAGATGAAGATTCCAAAGTCCCTGCTGATCGATCCCGAGAAGAATTCGGTCTATGGCGCCTTTGCCGTAGTCGTCTCGATCTGGGCGTTTTCCTATTCGGTCATTTTCGGCCAGGTGCTGATCCTGGCCTACTATGCGGTCTGGCTTCCGCTCATCCTGGTCGACTACCGGCGGTTTTTGCGACATCTGTCCAGCGCCTGGCTGCCGCTGCTGTTTGCGGCCTATGTCTGCTTCTCGGTTTTCTGGTCGCAGGCTCCCGGCGTCACCGCAAGGACGTCGGTCCAGTATTTTTCCCATATTGCCTGCGCCTACATAGCTGCGCGCACCGTCAGCGTGCGCACGTTGACCATAGGGGCGCTGGTCGGGATATTCGTCGTCCTTCTCTATTCTGTGAAGGTCGGGAATTATTCCGAGGATGTCCTCGACGGCACCGTGAACTTCGTCGGCGCCTTCGCCTCCAAGAATCAGATCGGCTTTGTCGGCTCGCTTGGCATCTATTTCTGCGTTGTCTTCCTTGCATTCTACAGACGCGGCCGGCTGAGCTTCATACTGGCGGTGCCCGTCGTGCTGCTGTCGGCCTATGTACTGGTCGCCTCGCATTCCGCCACCTCGATGGCCTCGATACCCGCGGTTCTGGCGCTGGTGGCGCTTCTTGCGATGAGCAAACTTCTGTCACGCCGCTATCGCCGGGTCATCTTCCTGATCGGCGCCGGCCTGCTGGTCGTGACGGCCTTCGTCGCCTTGAATCTCGGGCTGATGGACTTCGTCCTCGGCCTCTTCGGCAAGGATTCGACGCTCACCGGGCGAACCTATCTTTGGGAACAAGGCTGGAACACGGTGCAGAAATCGCCGATTCTCGGCGTCGGCTATGCCGCCTATTGGGTGCAGGGCTTCGCTGAAGCCGAGCGGCTGTGGAACGAATTCTACATCACCACCCGCACCGGCTTTCACTTCCACAACACCTACATCGAGGCCCTCGTCGAACTCGGCTTCGTCGGAGCGACGCTGGTGTCGCTGATCATGCTGCGCACGCTCTACGGCCACGTCTCGGCGGTGATCTTCAAGGCATGGCAGGCGGACTCGGTGATCCTTTTCGGCGTGATGGTGCTGTTGCTGATCCGCTCCTTCGTCGAGGTCGAGATTCTCAACCCCTACATCATGGGTTCTTTCCTGATGTATTTCAGCTTCTTCAAGCTGGCGCGGCTGCCCGTTACCCGCAGGCGGCGGTCGCCGCGTCCCGAGCCGGCTGACGCGGCCGGGGGCGAGGCTGACTGGCCTCGGCATGCCCGCCGTCCGGCGGTCGCCGATCAGGCGTGAGCTATCGTCTCGGGACCTGAAGTCGCGTCAATACAAATTCCCCTGATCGAAGGCTCAAGCAGGCCGGGCGCGAGGCGGGAAATCCATGCCTCCGCGAAATAGACTGAAACGCTGGATTGTCAGACTCGCGTGCTCCGAGCGACCAGGACGTCCGGCGCGCAGCTGTTACTGTCCAAAAGCCGTGCTCCAGAAGCGCCAGGGCGTCCGGCCGGCACTTCCAGTTACGGCGCCGCGAAAACCAATCTCAGAACGTGCAAATGCGAATATCCGCGGACCATCCGCTCACAGAAGGCGACGAGCGTATGAAGCGGTTCTGCATTTCTGTCAAATGATGAACCGCTCAGCGCTTAGCAAGTCTACTGGCTGGCCAGCGGCGCCAGCTTGACCTTGATCACATCGCCAGGCAGCACCGGGGTTTCTTCCTTGGCGGCTATCTCGGTGGTCTTGCCATCGAGATTGCGCACCAGTGAATAGAGCAGGGTAGGTTGCTGATCGTTTGTTATAGCGGCCGCCATCGCGGGATCGCTGGCCTGGGCTATCAGGCCTTTCTGCATGTTCACCTTCAACGCGGCCTCGTTCAGGTCGGCTTCGGTCTGCTGCCGGTCAGTGGCGAGACTTGAACTCAAGGTGTTCTGGGCATCGATAGCATCCTGCTTCGCCTTGCTGATCGCCTGCTTGGCGGTGAGGATGGCGGTTTCGTAGTCCAGGATCTTGCCCTGCAGGTCGGCCACGGACTGGCGCGAATCCAGCAGACGGGCATTGGCGATCAGGCCCTTTTGCGCCAGCGGACCGATGCTGGCGAGTTGCTGCTGCGCCAGGTCGACCTGCTGCTGCTGATTGACGATCTTCTTCTGCAGCGATTCGATCTCGGACTCCAAGACACCTTTCAGATCGTCGAGCGCCTCGAGTTTCAGCTTCAGCGCCTTTTGGTCGGCCGTCAGGATCGTCATCTCGTCCGCGACGATGGCTGGCAGCCTTGGATCGCCCTCGACTTCCTTAGGCACGTCGAAACTCGCCTTGCCGGCCATGTCCGCATCGATGCGGGCGCGCCTGACGATCAGTCGAATGCGCTGGTCGTCGGAGATGTCGAACATGCCCTTGGCGGTGACAAGGTCCTTGCCGAGCTGGGGGCCGTAATCGGCGTTGCGCCTGATGCCGCCCGCGACGCTGATCGCCTTCAACACCGTCAGGTCTGGGACATAAGGAAATTGACCTGGGTTCTGGACTTCGCCCGAAATGTAGAATGGCCTGAACTGCGCCATCTCGACCGAGGCTTCCGGTCGGTCTGACAAAGCGAGCTTTTTCTGCAAAGCCTCGCCGATCGCCGCCGCGATTTCGGACGTGGTCTTGCCGGATGCCGGCAACTCGCCGGCGAACGGCACCGACAGCGTACCGGATGGACCGACCGTGTACTCGCCATTCACCGCCGACCAGTCACGAAATGTGCCTTCGACGGTCTGCCATTCGGCGACGCGGATGGTGAGCTTGTCTTGCGAGCCGAGGCGATAGTCGCCGGCGGCGGCGATATGCGGGACGACGAGCGCCATGGCAAGGCATGTGGCCAGCAAACGCGCCCGCCGCAGCCGGCCGGAATCCGGGCCGCTGCGAAAGGCTTCGAACAAATCTGTTTTCAACTCAACGTTCCGATCCGCTATAGCCCCATCGCCCGATGAGCTTGCGTCGAATGGCCGATGCCAATGTCTGGCATTGGCCACCGGCCGGTCAGTAAGAACCGCGCGACATCCAGACGGCCGGGACGGTCTTGATGATGATGCGAACGTCCTCGAACAGCGACCAGTTCTCGACATAGTGGCGATCGAAGGCGACGCGGCTGTCATAGGACACATCGTTGCGGCCGCTGACTTGCCACAGGCCAGTCAGGCCCGGGCGGGATTTCAGGTAATAGACGGCGGACGTGCCATAGATCTCCAGCTCGTCGCGCACGACCGGACGAGGGCCGACAAGGCTCATGTCGCCCTGCAGGATGTTGATGATCTGCGGCAGCTCGTCGAGGCTGAGTTTCCTCAGCACTGCTCCGACACGGGTAACGCGCGGATCGTTCTTCAGCTTGCGGGTGGCGATCCATTCCGCGTTGGCGTCCGGGTTGGTGGCGAGATAGGTTGCCAATACCCTGTCGCCGTCCGGAACCATGGTGCGGAACTTCAGGCAAGGAAAAATCCGCCCGCCGCGTCCAATTCGCCTGTGACCGTAGAAAATCGAGCCGCCGTCGGAAAACTTGACCAGCAGCGCTATCATGACAAACAGCGGGCTGAGTGCGATCAATCCAATCAGTGAACCGGCGATATCGAAGCTGCGTTTGAGCAAGCCGCCGATCGGTGGCGGAAAATCGATGTCAGCCTGCGAAAAGCTCGCCGTGGCCGACTTGGCAACGTCCCTCATGCCGTAAACTCCATGCGTTGAACGAATGGTTCAGCGCACGATACCAAAAAAATGTTGCAGCGCAACACACAATTTACCACCCCATTGAAATAGTCACGTCATGAATTGACTAAATAATAAGCTTGTTATGCACAAATTTCGGCGTATTTAGCACATTTGTGACAATAAATGGGCACGGCCGAAAAAATAGAGTCCTTTGTGGGGCCGTTTTTAGGCAGACCTACCTATCTGCCAAGGCAAGCTGCAAACTAGTGCTTTATCCTGCCCTGATGCATGGTGAAAACCGTATAAAATACTACTTAATATTGTCTATCTTACTGAAAATGCCGAGGAGAGGAGATCGGCTTAGCTCCCGTTGCGTGCATTGCAGCATGGCAGAGTCGATCGCAAAAGCTCGATCAAAAATATCCGAAGTTGCCCTTGCCGCCTATTGCTCGCCTTAATAGAATTGCAAATTATACCTGTCACGGTGACGACAGGTGGAAAAGGCCGGAAGCAACCGGTCGAGAGTGGGCGACCTTAACAAGCCCACATGACAAGGGACGGCGCTCGGGTGGGGCAATCGTGATAAATACCCGAGCCGGTTTATGGGCTGTTGGGCATGGCACTTCCAAAATTCATCCTCGGGATGATTTTCGCTCTGGCGATCGTCGTCGGCTGGTCCTGGCTGGGCGGTGCGTCGATAGGCACGATATTGGTGCGCGTCATCATCTGCGCCGTGATCATTCAGGCCGGCTATTTCGTGCTCATCTTCACCATGATCGCCAGGAGCGCCCCGACGCCTGCCGACATAGCCCGTGACGCCGAGCGCAAACTGAACGCACCAGAGGTCGCCGAAAGCGAGAAGCTGGGCGGTGCCAGGCGCGGCCTGCATTGATGCAGATTGCTCAAACCTGCCCCCGGTTTGGAGGCATGCTTCGAAACAAGAGACTAGGCGCCGCGTGAATCCGTTTCGGCGCGTCTTGGTCGCCGGCTCACGCGACATCGGCGGGTTCGCTCTCTGACTGTTCCCCCGACAGCATCCTCGACAACCGGCTGCCGGTTTTTTCCTTCAGCCGCTGATATTGGCCGACCTCGACGATACGGCCGTTTTCCATCGCCACCACCCAGTCGGCGAAGGCGATCATCGAAGGCCGGTGTGCGATGGTCAGGATCGTCATCGTGCCGCGCAATCCGTCGATCGACCTGGCGATCAGCGACTGGTTCTGCCAGTCGAGCGCGCTGGTCGCCTCGTCCAGGATGAGCAGCGACGGCTTGCGCAGCAGCGCGCGTGCGAGCGCGATGCGCTGGCGTTCGCCGCCCGAGAGCCGCACGCCGCGATCGCCGACCACCGTCTCGAGCCTGAGGTCGAGCCGTTCGACAAACTCGCCGGCGTGGGCCTGATGCAGCGCGGCCCACAGGTCGCCATCGCTGGCCCGTGGCGCGGCAAGGCGCAGGTTCGCCGCGATCGTGTCGTGCAGGAGGAACACGTCCTGCGGCACATAGGCCACCTGGTCGCGCCAGCGACGGCGATTGCTGGCATCGATCTCGACGCCGTCGACAAGCATCATGCCGGTGGTAGGCTCCAGCAGGCCAAGCAGCATATCGGCGATCGTGCTCTTGCCCGATCCGGACGGGCCGATCAGGGCGGTGACCTTGCCGGCCGGCAGGCCGAAGGTGATGCCGCTCACCACCATCTTGGCGCCAGCATCTCCGTAGGCGAAGGAGACACCGCGAATATTCAATCCCGTATTGAGGGAGAGTGTCCCGGCGTCGGCGAACTCGGTATGGCCTGGTTCGCGTTCGGCGTCGAAACGTGCCTGCAGGCTGCGCATTGCCGTAAAGGCGGGCAGGTTGATCAGCACTTGCTGGGCTTGCGTCTGCATGTCCATGAAGCGCGGCGCGATGCGCATGAAGACCAGGAGCAGGACGACGATCTCGGCCAGCGACAGGTTGAAGCGGACCAAAGCCACATAGATGAACAGGCTCAGGCCCACCACGCTCGCCACCTGGAATACCGCGGTGCCGATGGTGCTGTTGCGCACATAGTCGATATTGTCGGCCTTCATCCTTTCAAGCGTCGACCGCAGCTGCGCGAAATAGCTGTCCTCGACATTCAGGCTCTTGGCCACCTTGATGCCGCCGAGAAATTCCGAAACCGTCCGGTACTGATCCTGGCGATTGGCAGTCAGCACACGGCCGAAGGCAGTGGCCCGTGCCCGGAAGGGCCGCAGCGCCACGAACATCAGGACGCCGATGACGACGGCAAACAGCGTCATGACCGGTGAGATGAACACGGAAACCAGGAGATAGCCGGCCAGAAGAACGGCGATCTGCACCAGCATCAGCAGTGCGAAAGCCGCGCCCTGGACGCGGTCGATGTCGCCGGTCAGGGCATGATCGAGATCGGAACTGCGCATGCGTGTGAAAACGCCCCAGCGCGCCTTGCCGATGCTTTCGAACAGGTTCATGCGAACGCGGTTGACGAAATCGAACAGCAATTTGGCCATGTAGACCGACTTGAAGCGATTGAACGCCGCCTGCGCTGCAACAAGCCCGACCAGCGCGCAAAGCACGGTCGTCAGTTGCAGCGTGCCGTCAGGCACCAGCCAGCGCACGAAATCATTGTTGGGCAGCCGAACAGCGAAATCCTGGTCGGCGCGTCCGACCAGATGCAGCAGCGGGATGAGCAGCAGGATGGAGATGCCCTCGGTCAGGCTGCCGAGGATGAGGAAGAACAGCGCCGTCCATGTTCGCCGGCCGCCGATCCGGGCAATGGCGGCGCCGAATGCGGCAATTTCTCGAAACAGCGACAGGCGAAGGATTGGAGGCTTCGACATGGTTGCGCTCACGGCCGCCGGCTGCCAGCCGACAGATCCTTTTCGATCAGCTCCACGGCTTCGCCGATCCTGTCCAGGCCCGTCGGGACTTCCAGCCGGTACACGCCGATATGGTTAGCAATCCATGAACATTGCTGAAGATGCTCCGCCGCGAAGTCGTCGGGCAGCGCCGCACGGCCGAAGCGCGTCACATAGGAGAATTTGATGATGGCCGGCAGGGCGGTAATGGCGGGCAAGGGCGTGATGTCAGCCCTTTCGCCGCGCTCGAGGATATAGATCCTGGTCGCCGGCACCTTGTCGCCCGAAAAGTCACCGTTCAGGCGATGCTGCATTTTGTCGATCGCCGGATGCACTTGCGGCCGCACTTCCGCTCCCCCGAGCGAGATCGCCGCAGCGGCGTCGGCCGCCAGCTTGATCTGCGGAAAGCCCGGAACGGTCATTGGCTCACTCGGATTGGCAAGGTCCAGCGCCACCACGTCATCGGTAAGCAGTCGATGCCCGGCCCGGATCATCGCGCTTGCCGTCGTCGACTTGCCGGCTCCCTTGTCACCCATGAAGATGGCGCTCGTGCCGGCGGCGGCGATGGCACTGGCATGCAGGACAAGCAGGCCGCGCCGGTGCAAGAGCAGCGCCATGACCGGACCGAGCAGCGGAAACGCGAGCAGCGCATCGTCGACGCCGGGTGCCGGTTCTATGTCGATGCGGCAGTCATCGCTGATCAGGAACGCACCGACAGCATGCCAAGCCAGATATTGCCGGTCCGGCTCGAAGCGAAAGTCGGTCGCGGCTTCGGGCGCCGGCTTTGGCAGGTCGATCGCGCCGACAGCGATCACGAGATCCGCCGCCCCCGGCGGCGCCGGCTGCAGTTCGGGCAACATCACCTCCGACGCGATGGTCAGACCATAGGCGCGGTAGAAGCGGCGTTCTCGCATGGCCCGGCCATGTGAAAAGGCATCATCATTGTATAGAGCGAGTTGCTCGTTGCGCGGCATCACGTGGGGCTCCCGCCGTGCTGGAGTTGCCGCAGCCAGAGCGACAGCGAGGCCGAGCGCCAGACATACTGGACATCCAGGGGGGCTGCCTGATCGGGCTGGCGCAGCAGTCGCGCATAGGCAGCACTCACTTGCGGCAGATTGACATAAGGCGCGATGCGGTTCGCATCCGAGACCAGCAGCTGTTCCAGGAGGTCGCGATGGTTGCGCAGCATGCCGTTGACGAGATTGGCGGTGAAGTCGATCTTGTCGCGCCGCCACTGCACCGCCTCCGGCAATACGCCTTGCATGGCGCGACGCAGCACATAGCGACCAAAGCCGTGGCTCAGCTTCTCCTCGCCCGGCAATGCCAGGCAGAACTCGACCAGCGGCTTGTCCCAGAATGGGTATCGCGGCTCGACGCCGAAATTGGCGGCGGCCTTGTCGAGAACCTCGAAAGCATGCGGGACATAGCCGTTCGACAGGATCCAGCGATGGCTCAAGGCGTCGCTGGCCTGAACGCCGGGCGGCATATAGCCGGCCCGGTGAAACCGGTCGACAAGCTCGGTGCGCTTGGCAAGGTCCGGATTGATCAGGTCGCGCCAGCTTCGTGCGCGCTGCACGTGCGCGGGCTTGCGGATCCTGTTCAGGGCACGGTTGGCCAGATGCCTCAGCTTGGCGATGCGCCAGGCCGGCCCGTAGAGGGTCAGGAACTGGAGATAAAGGCCAAGCGTGCTGTCGCCATAGGTATTGGAGGCGCTGCGGACCTCGCGCCACAGATCCATCCATCGGCCGCCATTCGCAAGCTCGTGCAGGTGACCATGGCCTTGGGAAACGACCTCGTCGCCGCCATGGCCGTCCAGCAGCACCTTGATGCCCTTGGCGCCGGCAGTCCGGTAGATACCGCGGGTGAGCGTCAGGCCCGGCGCCAGGAACGTTCCTTCCTGTTCTTCCAGCACGCGTTCGAATTCGGCGAATGGGGCATAGTTGCCGACCGGGATCAGCGTCGCGTCGACCTTCTGCTGGTCGAGAACGGCATCGATGAAGGGCCGCTCGTCCATCGGCGAGCCCCTCTCGAAAATCAGCGAGAAGGTCGGCAGCTTCGGCCTGCGCGCAGCGGCATTCTGCAGGCCGGCGACACAGGCGATAGATGAGGAATCGAGGCCGCCGCTCAGCATTGCGCCGACTGCCGAGGTCCCTCGCATGCGGCTGCGCACCGATTGCGAGAACAGATGGGCGAATTCCTCCGATGCATCCGACCGCAAGGGCCGCGCCGACGGCTCGATCTGCCAGTATCGACGCAACATCACCTGTTGCGCGGTAACGGTCAGGCTGTGGCGGGCCGGCAGGCTGAATATATCGCTGTAGGGGGTCGACTGCGGGTCGTCGGGAAGCCCGGCCAGGAAACCGGAGATCTGGCGCTCGCTGACACGCGCGCGGATACCTTCGACGCCCAGGATCGGCCCGATCTCGGACGCAAAGGCAAAACGCTGGTCCGCCGCGTGGTAGTAGAACGGCTTGACGCCAAAATGATCGCGCGCGCAAAACAGCGATTGCCGCTCGTCATCCCAGATGGCGAACGCGAAATCGCCTTGCAGATGCTCCGGACAAGCTTCGCCCCAGCGTAGATAGGCCCGCATCAGCACGATCGCGTCGGCCACCGACTGGTCGCGGATACCGAGCCTGGCCAGCAACTCGTCACGGTTGTCCAGCCGGCAATCGGCGGTGATGGCGAGCCGGCCGCCAGCCATCGTCAAAGGGCCTGGACCGACCTCATCCGATGTGTTGAGCCAGGCGTGGCCAAGGGCGATGCTGGTGTCCAGCCACCATGAACCGCCGTCGGGACCGCGATGGCGCATGCGCGCCAGCATTTGCTGAATGTCTGCCGCCGCGACCGCTGGTGCGTGTGCTCCGCGCAGCAGGATTCCGGCGACGCCGCTCATCGGCTGCCGTGGTCGACGAGATGGGCGAAGCCGTCGATCGATCCGCCAAGCACGATATGGTTGTCGCTGACCAGCCAGGCATGTGCTTTCAACTGCTCGCCCGTACCACGTTCGATGCCGATGCGTATCGTCGATTCATTGCCTTGGCGGGCGAGAATATACTGGCCGGAGAGCGCTTGGGTCAGGCACGTAGCGTAAGGGACGAAACGGGCCGCGGCGGCAACACCCCAGGCGACACGCCGCAGTTCGCCCATCGAGGCGCACTGCCGCGCGTCGAGCCGCGTCACCAGGCTGCGTACACGATTGTAGGACAGCAGGGTCAGCCCCAGCCGAACTGTCGCCACCACCAGCAGGCAATGGCCAAGGAAGATCATTTCCGAGCCGCTCAGGGAGAAAATCCTGACCAGCCCGTGCCGGCTTCCGCCGCGCTTCGACTGCTTGAGGCCTGTTTCCCTCGCGGGTTTCTGCCGTAAAGCCGTGGCCCGCGAAACCAGGGTCCGCGAAACTATGGCCTGCGAAACCAGCGCCTTGTGCTGGGTCGGCTTAGACAAGTGCCTCATGATGCCGTCTCGCAAGCCCATTTTCGGCCAGGCCCTTCAGCAATGCGTCGACATCGGCCTGGCAGCGCACCGGGTCGACATTATAGCGCGCAAGCACGGCGCTGCGGATGTCGCCGATCGACCGGGGCTCCTGGATCAAATCCCAGATGAAGGCGCCGACGCCATTCAGGCTGTAGTAGACATTGGATTTGAGATTGAGCAGCGCCAAGCCATCGCCGAACTCGCAAGCCACGGCATCCTTGGTCGCACTCACGCTATCGTGGTCGGCCAGATCATGGTCGGATTGCTTCCAGTTCATCCCCGCACCTCACTGACAAAACGCTTCGACATCTCCGGTTGGCGCAGGAGAAGTCGGGAGGCTGGCCCCCCGACCCCTCTTACGTCTGCTTTTGAATCCAGAGTCCCAAAATGTCACTCTGGAAACGGCTATAAGTCTCAGGAGAACGTCAGGTCGCCGATCGGCGTGTGCGCGGGGAACGATGCGTCGATCGCCGTGTTGCCGCCGCCACCCTGGGTGATGGTCTCAATCGAACCATGAACCGTCAGGCTTGGTGTCTCGTATTCATGCTTTTCAACATTCTGTTCCATTTTACTCTCCGATTTAGGACTGGAAACGGCCTGTCGAGTGCCGTCAGCACTTTTATGCTGCAATGCAATAGCTGCACGGCAGCATTTATGAGTCAAGACTGTTTTACCTTCCGTTAATCAATTACGTTGCTGGCGTCAGGACATGAGCGGCCATGCCTAAAACTTGTCACTTTTTAGCCGATTCCTTGGGCACGATGGCAGCGCCCGCGCTGATTCTTTAAGCATGTGATTTTGCTTGCATAAGTCGTTTGCTTTGTGCCTATTTTTAGGCGTCGCTAATGGAAAGAATTTTCTGTTTGGAAAATTCGGCCGGGGATCGGCAAAAGACCTGACAAGGACATTTCAGCCGCGGTTCTCACTTCTTTCCGACGCGATCTCGATAGGCGCTCGGTTGCAAAAATTCGCACTGCAAAAGGAAAGGCTTTACGGCACCGAGGTTTTTGGTGATGTTTGCTTCGCACATGCAGCATAAGTGTTCGCGCAAACCGCTTTCTTTGGAGATTGTGCGCTAAATGGCATTGCCTGACGGCTCATACGAACGATTGCGCGCCGCCGGCTGTGCCGACGAGGTGGCCTACGTGCAGGCCTGCCTGCGATTCTATTTTGCCGGGCCGCACGCCGGCGCGGGCGACATTTCGATGCGTGATCTGGACGGTGCCAAAATTGCCGACATCGCCAGGCTGAACAAGGTCGCCACCTTTGTCCTCAAGGCCCTTTCGCGCGCACCCGCGCTTGAGAGGCCGCCTGAGCTTTTCCGATGGCTCGACACCTACCGCAGGAGAACGGTTTCGATGAACGCGTCCTGCATCATGGATTCCATGGCGGTCCATGATGTGCTGCGCGCCAACGAGATCGATTTTGTTTTTCTGAAGGGTCCGTTCCAGCAGCAGCTTCTCTACGACGACCATTTCATGAAGCCGTCCGGCGATGTCGACATTCTGGTTTCGCCGCTCGGATTTGTCAGGGCGCGTGATGCCCTTCGCAAGATCGGTTATGAGGTATCAGGCAAGTCGAACTCCGTCTGGTGGGTCCGCTTCCTCGGCGAACAGCACATGACCCGGGACGACGGGCCGAGGTCGTCCACGGTAGATCTCCACTACCGCCTCCAGCAGCCCGGCTCGCCAAGCCCGCGCGACGCGGACGGGTTCCTGCGGCGCAAACGACAGGTCGAAATCGCCGGTGCGACGGTGCCGTTCACCTCGGTTGCCGATACTTTGCTTTTGTCCTGCATCAGCGTTGCCAAGGCACTTTTCAACCGGGAACCCTGCGCGGGCTACGTCTGTGATATCGGCGCCAGCGCCGGCCGGCTCGACGAGGCGGATCAGCAGCGTTTGCTCGATGCCGCAACCGTGCAAGGTTTGGACGACACGCTGCTGCTTGGCCTGCGCGCCGCCGATGTGCTACTCGGCGGTGCTGGCACGCTGCTGTCGCAGCGCGCGACCAGGATCCTGTCGCGCATCGGCAATGAGGATCTGCTCAGCATGGTCATCGCGCCGTGGCTGCCGTCGCTCCGGTGGCCACAGCGGCGAACGGTGCTGTGGGAACTGTGCGGCCGCGCGCCGGTCCGCTATCTGGCCGAAGCCGGCTGGGCGGCGTCCGCCGATATCAGCCGCCGTATCTTCGAGCGGCCGGGGAGTCGCTGAATGAAGGCAAATCGGGTGCTGATGGCAATTCTGTAGGGCATCGAAGGAGTACGGGGCGAGGGCAAATCGATATTACCTGTACGAGAGGCAAATCCATGTCGATGACGAAATCCGAGGTCTGCGTGATCATCGCGGCAAAAAACGCCGCAGCGACAATCGCCGTCGCCATCGCATCCGCGTTGCGCGAACCGGAAGTGGCGGAGGTCGTCGTTGTCGATGATGCCTCCACCGACCACACCGCCGATGTCGCACGATCCGCCGATGATGGCAGCGGGCGGCTCTCCGTGATGCGCCTCGATGTCAATCGCGGCCCCTCCTTTGCCCGCAACGCAGCCATCGCCGGCTCGAAATCGCCGTTCATCAGCATTCTTGATGCCGACGATTTCTTCCTCGAAGGCCGGTTTCGCAACCTGTTTGCCGGCGCCGATTGGGATTTCGCAGCCGACAACATCATGCTGATCAGGGATGATGCGACGGGCGACGCGACGAAAATCGTCGCGCCGCAATTTGCCGCCGATCCGGAATTCCTCGATTTCGAGCGCTTCGTCGAAGGCAACATCTCCAGGCGCCGCGTGCAGAGGGGCGAACTGGGCTTTTTGAAGCCGGTGATCAGCCGTGCCTTCCTCGACCGCCACGGGTTGAGCTACGACGAGAGCCTGCGGCTGGGCGAGGACTATGAACTCTACGCCCGCGCGGTCGCATGCGGGGCACGGTTCAAGGTCATTCGCTCCTGCGGCTACGGCGCCGTCGTCCGCGCCGATTCTCTGAGCGGCCGCCACAAGACCCAGGACCTGAAGCGTTTGGCCGATGCGGATCTGGCGCTGCTGGCGATAGACAGTCTGCCAGAAGGCTCGAAGGCGGTGCTAAGGCGGCATGAACGGCACGTGCGCGACAAATATCGGCTGCGCAATTTCCTTGACGTCAAGGCTGAGCGGGGGCTGGCATCGGCTGCGGCTTACGCTTTCGCCAGCCTGTCCAACCTCGTCCCCATCGTCCAGGGCGTGGCTTCCGACAAGCTCGAGGCGCTGTTTCGTCGCGTCGGCCTTATGTCCAGCCAAAAACATGTCCCGCCGCGGCGTTTTCTGATGGCCGGAACCAGCATGGGCAAGGAACGCTGAGAGCGGACCCCGGTGCTTGCAATTTGTCCTCGCGGCACGTCATCACGGAAACCATTTCGGCCGGATTTATGAGTTTACGAATTGGGTGGTTGCCTCGCGGCTCCGACGATGGCAGTCTATGTTGCGGTGCAGCATAGTGGACGACCAGCCGAACTGGCCCCCGATCGGATTGGTCTGATGTCTCTCCCTCAAAAGGAGCAGGACAACGCAACACGAATTTTTGAGCCCCGGCTGCGGGGATCGGCCAGAAGCCCGGCCCACAAGCCGGCGATGACAGGAATCGGAGTCCATGGCCTCGATATTCGGTTTCAGATCAAGGGATCCGGCCCGCGACCGGCAGGCCGATGTTTCACGTCTTGATCGTCTGGCAAAGCTGTTCGAGCAGATTGCGGCCGAGATCGAGGCCGAGAGAACCGGGCTTGAGAATCGCTACCGGACAACGTCGACCAACGCCGCCTTCCTGGTCGAAGCCATGGAAAACGGCTCAGCTTCCGACAAGCGGTCTTCGGAAGTCAGCGCATTGACACAGTCGATCCTGAATTGCGAGCGCCGCATCGCGGCGCTGTCGCGCCAGGACGGCATGATGAAAGAGCTCCGTCATTCGCTGGATATGGTCTTCGACGAGAATGACGATTCGGCCGCCGCGGCGGAATTCGCCTGGCCGGCAGGCGCAGGCAGAGGTTGAACGTGAAGGCTCGGAACTGTTGCAACAGATTTGATGCAGGGCGGGAAGCAATCGAGAGGGTCACAGGGGAGGTCAAGGTTGGCCCGTTCAGGAGCGGTTCGAATGTCGACTTTGGGTTGGGGACACACAGCGCAAAGGTGAGTTTGGTATGAATTCGAATCCGAAACCTACGACAGCAATTGACGCACCGTCTCTCTCATATCGGGCCGGGCAAGCCGCCCGGCGGCGGCTGGGGTCGCTCGGTGCCTTGCTGCTGGCTGCTCTCGCTGGTTTCCTGGCAACCCCTTCCTACGCCCAGGACATTCCGACATCGCCGTCCTTCGTCGATGATTTCAAAAGCTTCGATCGTGCGCGCTGGTATGTTTCCGACGGCTGGAACAACGGCAGCCATCAGAATTGCACCTGGTCGAAAGGCATGGTCGGACTGTCGAATAATGTGCTGTCGCTCGGCTTCGAAAAGCAGACGTTGAAGGATCGCGACTACGTCTGCGGCGAGATCCAGACCAAGCAGCGCTTCGGCTACGGCACCTATGAGGCACGGCTGAAGACCGATACCGGCTCCGGCCTCAACGCGGCGTTCTTCACCTATATCGGTCCCAGCGACAAGCAGCCCTGGGACGAGATCGACTTCGAGGTCCTGACCAAGGACACCTCCAAGGTGCAGGTCAATGCCTATATCGCGGGCAAGGGCAAGAACGAGAAGCTCGTCGACGTGCCGGGCGGCACGGAGAACGCCTTCAACGACTACGCCTTCGTCTGGCAGAAGGACAGCTTGCGATGGTACGTCAACGGCCAGCTGGTGAACACGATTACCGACCCGGCGAAGCTGCCCAGCCATGCACAGAAGATATTCTTCAGTTTTTGGGGCAGCGATACGATGAAGGGTTGGATGGGAGCGTTCGCGGATCCGGGCCGCAAGCTTTCCCTGCAGATCGAGCGGGTTGCCTTCACGGCGCTCGGCGAACCCTGTCAATTTCCGGAATCGCTGGCATGCAGTGTAAAGTAGTTGGGAAAGTCGATTTGAACCGGCGGGACCGAAAACGGTCCGCTGCCTTGCATGGGAATGAAACCGAATGAATTTGACGGTGTTTGGAATTGGCTATGTCGGCCTCGTGCAGGCTGCGGTCCTTGCCGAAGTCGGGCACCAGGTCGTGTGCGTCGACATCGACGCCGCCAAGGTCGAGCGGCTCAACCAGGGCCTGGTTCCCATTTTCGAACCCGGTTTGGAAAACCTCGTTAAGGAAAACCATGCTGCCGGCCGCATCAAGTTCACCACCGATGCCGCCGCCGCGGTCAGGCATGGCGAGATCCAGATGATCGCGGTCGGCACGCCGCCGGGCGAGGACGGCTCGGCCGACCTCAAATATGTGCTGGCCGTCGCCGAGACCATCGGCCGCGAAATGGACAAACCCAAGATCGTCGTCGGCAAGTCTACGGTGCCGGTCGGCACCTGCGAAAAGGTGAAAGCTAGGATCGCCGACACGTTGAAGAAAAGAGGCCGCGAGGACCTGGCTTTCGATGTCGCTTCGAATCCCGAGTTCCTCAAGGAGGGGTCCGCGGTCGCCGACTGCATGAAGCCGGACCGCATCATCGTCGGCACCGACAGCGAGGACACCGAGGCTGTGATGCGCGAACTCTACGCGCCGTTCAACCGCAACCACGAGAAGATGATCGTGATGGACGTGCGCAGCGCCGAATTCACCAAATATGCCGCCAACTGCATGCTGGCGACCAAGATCAGCTTCATGAACGAGATGGCCAATTTGGCCGAACAGCTCGGCGCCGACATCGAGGAGGTCCGCAAGGGCATCGGCAGCGATCCCCGCATCGGCTACCATTTCATCTATCCGGGTCTGGGTTATGGCGGCTCGTGCTTCCCCAAGGACGTGCGGGCGCTGATCAAGACCGCCGAAGGCGTCAAGTTCGACGCCAAGCTGCTGCGCGCCGTCGAGGAGCGCAACAACGCACAGAAATCGGTTCTCTTCGACAAGGTGGACCGCTATTTCAAGGGCAACCTCAAAGGCAAGACCTTTGCGCTCTGGGGCTTGGCCTTCAAGCCCAACACCGACGACATGCGTGAGGCGCCGGCGCGCGTCCTGATGGAAGCGCTCTGGAAGGCCGGCGCCAATGTGCAGGCTTATGATCCCGAGGCGATGCAGGAATGCCAGGCCATCTACGGACTGCGCGACGACCTGCTTCTGTGCGGCACCAAGGAGGCGGCGCTGCGCGGCGCCGATGCGCTGCTGATCGCCACGGAATGGAAGAGCTTCCGTGCGCCCTCCTTCGATGCGGTGAAGGATGCGCTGATTACGCCGGTCATCTTCGACGGCCGCAACCTCTATGACCCCAAGGTCATCGCCCGCCACGGCATCGAATATCACTCGATCGGCAGAATGGCGGCATGAGACCAGGTCCTGGCAGACGGATGCAAGACCGGTCCGCACATGGCCTGCGGGCGCTGGGACTGAGCGCGTATTTCTGTGTGGAGTTGTAGCCGATGGTGCTGGACGTAAAGCCGGGGCAAATCACCAAGGACCATTTCGATCTCGTTGCGATCGGCTCCGGCTTCGGTTCGGCCTTCTTCCTGCATGAGTTCGCCAAGCGCCGAAAGGCGCGCATTCTGGTGCTGGAGTGGGGACGCCACAACACCCATGAATGGCAGCTCGAGCAGAACGTCAACACCGACATCGAAGACGAGACGACCTACAAGACCAATTCCAACAAGCCGTGGAACTACACGATCGGACTGGGTGGCGGGACGAACTGCTGGTTCGCGCAGACGCCAAGATTTCATCCCAATGATTTCCGGCTGAAAAGCACCTACGGCATCGGCAATGACTGGCCGATCAGCTATGACGACGTCGAGCCGTTCTATTGCGACGCGGAAGACATCATGTCGATCTCCGGCGATCCCGACATGGCGGCGATGCTGCCCCGCTCGAAGCCGTTTCCGCAACCGCCGCATCGCATGTCGACACCGGACAGGATGATGAAGGCGGCGCAGCCCGGCCAGCACTTCGTCATGCCAACCGCGCGGGCGCGGCTGCCGACATCGCAACGCACCTCATGCTGTGCCAATCTGCGTTGCTGGCTGTGTCCGGTCGACGCCAAATTCACCGTCAACAACGGCTTGATGCACGTCTTCGAGCATCCCGACGTTTCGGTCTGCCTCGGTGCGGAAGTGCGCCGGCTCGATCACGTCGGCGGCGCTGTCCGTTCGGTCACGTTCAGCCATGACGGCAAGGAATACCAGGTCAGCGGCGATCTCTTCATTCTCGGCGCCAATGCCATCCAGAGCGCGGCGATCATGCTGCGATCCGGCCTGGGCGGCGAATTCGTCGGCAGCGGCCTGCATGAATCCTACGGCTGGAATTTCGAGGTCTATCTAGACGGCGTCGACAATTTCGACGGCAGCACCATCACAACAGGCCTGAATTTCGGTCTCTATGATGGTCCTCACCGATCGGAGCATGCGGCGGCATTGGTCTATTTCGAGAACCGGTGGCAGCATGGGATGCGTGCCGAAAAAGGGCGGCTACGCCAGGCGCTGCCGCTTGTCGTGGTCACCGAGGACTTGCTCGATCCCGAGAACTTCGTCACGCTTGACGAGGATGAGAATGCCTTCGTCAGCTTCAAGGCGCCATCGGACTATGCGGTGAAGGGCATGGCGCGCGCTCTGGAGAAATTGCCGGGCCTTCTGGCGCCGCTGCCGGTCGAAAAGCTCTTCGATCGCGGCATCCGGCCGAGCGAATCGCACGTCCAGGGCACGCTGAGGATGGGTACGGGCCCAGCCGATTCGGTCATCGACAGCGGCATGATCCACCACCAGCTCAGAAATCTGGTCGTCGTCGGCACCAGCACCTATCCGAGCTGCTCCTGCGCCAACCCGAGCCTGACCGCGGCAGCGCTGTCCTTGCGGGCGGCGAGCCGGATCGCGTGAAAGGAGGTATCGCATGATCGAGATTTCCAGACGCTCGGCCCTGGCCGTCATGGCTGGCGGAGTGGTTTCGACAGGGGTCGCCTACGCCGCCGTTTCCTCGTTCTCGGACGAGGATCTGGTGCGCGTCACGCTGGAAAAATACCTTGGCAAGTTGAACATCCGCATCGAGCATCTGCAGCAGTTCGTGCTGGCGTTCCGCGACAGGAATCCATGGAACTTTCCGAGCGAAAAACTGAGTGACGCCGTCACCTTGGTGGAGGAGCTCAAACTGGGGGCCGCGCGCCGCTTGCTGCCCCAGCGGAAGCGGGAAGATCTGCTGCATTTCGACCGCTGGGTCGTCGCCGAATTCCATATGCTGACGGACTACGCCTGGCGCAGTTCGCCCAACGACCCGATCCGATTTACCGGCTGGCAATCCTGTACCAATCCCTTCGCCAATCTGGAGCCGCCGAAACTTGCCTGACGTCGAAAAGAGAGGCGGCGGACTTTGCCTGTTGTCTCCGAGCAAGGAATACGAGATGCGACAAGGAGCCCGATCATGAAAGTTCTCTTTGCAGGCGGCAACGGCTACCCGCCTGAGTTCAGCGGCGGCGTTCAGTCGAGCACGCATCATCTGGCCGAACAGCTGATCGAGCACGGTCATGAAGCCGCTGTGCTCGCCGCCCTGTTCGGTGATGGTGTCTTCGGCTTCAAGGCGCGCGCCAAGATGAAGCTGTTGCGGCAGCCGGCGGTTGTCGACAGCTATCCCGGCTATCCGGTGGTGCGGGCCTGGTTTCCCTGGGAAGCGGCGGGCTATGCCGTCGACAGGCTGAAACCCGATGTCGCCGTGGTCCAGTGTCACAAATCGGTTCCGATCGGCAAGGCGCTGCAGGCGGAGGGCGTGCCTCTGGTCGTTTATCTCCGCAATGTCGAGTTCCATGAATTGGGCGGCGATCTGCGCGAATTGCATTCAGCGCTTTACATCGCCAATTCGGACTTCACCGCACGTACCTACAGACAGGAGTTCGGCATCGAGGCGGTGGTAATCCCGCCCACCATCAACCCGGCGCACTACTCGACGCCAACGACGGGCCAGTTCGTCACGCTGATCAACCCTTATGAGGAAAAGGGGTTTGAACTTGCGGTGCGGATCGCCGGCGCCTGCCGCGAAATCCCATTCCTGTTCGTCGAAAGCTGGAAGCTCGACGACGATCACCGGGCGCGGATCGAACAGACGATCGCTCCCTTGGGCAATGTCGTCCTGGAGAGCCGCACCAGCGACATGAAGACGGTCTATGGCCGCACGAAGATCCTGCTTGCTCCCAGCAAGTGGGAAGAGGCGTGGGGCCGCGTCGCTTCGGAGGCCCATTGCAGCGGAATCCCGGTTGTCGGCTCGCGGCGCGGCGGTCTGCCCGAGGCTGTCGGCTCCGGTGGCGTGGTGCTGGATTACGATGCTCCGCTGGCCGATTGGGTCGCGGCCGTCAGGCGGCTGTGGAACGACAACCAGGAATATGACCGGCTTTCAAGCCTCGCCCGCAGCTTCGCCGGGCGCCCGGAACTCGATCCCGATCGCCAGTTCATCACCTTCTTCTCGATACTGGACAGGGCCATGCAGCAGCGCGCGCGGCAGGCGGCCTAGAGGAGTTCGCCATGTCACGGAAACGGCGAACTCCTCTAACTCTTTGTTTTGACGCGATTCCCAAGGGAAAGCGCTACGCGCTTTTCCCGGGAAAACCGTTCACACTTTTCCTGGAATTGTTCTAACGGCGCCGCCTGAGCAGGTCAGGCCGGGCGTTTGACCCGGCTTTTCAGCGTCTCGTAGCCGCGAGCGCCAAGCAGGGCGCGGGCAATGGTCTTGGCGGCGCTCTTGCGGCCCTCTTGCGACTTGATCTGCCGCAGCCTTGCCGGCAGGTTCCTGGCCGCCTGACCAAGTGCCGGCAGCGACAGCGTGTTGGGAAAGCTGACCATATGCGTTTCGACGCACAGCACCGGCTTGCCTGACAGCTCGGTGATCCTCAGCGCCTGTTCGTGCTCGCTCTCGATGAACAGGATGGCATCGGACTTGCGGTAGAAGTCGGCCTTGAAACTGCCATGCGCGCCGAGCCGCTGCCGTTCCGCCTTGCTCGGCAGATCGAGCATGATCAACTGGTCGTATTTGATCTCATGCTTGGCGAGCCATGCCTCGGTGAGCGCGCGGTATTTCTCCAGCCGGCTGGTGACCAGCCAGCCGATCCTGTGGGTCGCGACATGGAGCGGCCGCGCTTCGCTGAGGAATTTCTCATAGGCCGGGCCGTCGTCATTTTCCGCCTCTGTCGGATCGAGGCACAGCACGCCGTCAATATCGACGCAGCATTGCGCCAGGAATTTATGATGCATGAAGTTCCACTGGAACATGCGCGGATGCGGCACGACTTCGAAGACGAGGTCGGTTTCCTGGTGCTGGGGCTCAAGGCCGAACACGGCGGCAAAGGTGAACTCCGCCTCGATGCCCGAAGCCTGGATGCGGGCGCGTGCGTCGCGCATGGCGTTGCCGCCGGCGACGCTGTCGTCGATCACCAGCACCTTGCGCATCTCGGAAACCTTGCGGTCGAGAGCGGCACGGCGCTTGGTGACGCCAGACGTATAGATCCGACCTGCCAGGAAGCTGTCGAGATCGGTCATCGGGATGTTCGCGGCAAGGCTGACCAGCGTCGCTGCCAAAACGCCGCTTCTCGGCACACCGACCACCAGGTCGATGTCGCGCGGCAGCCGGTGCAGGCCCCTGACGATGGCGTCGTTCATATCGGAGATCGATCGGTAGTGCATGGTTCAGACCTGGTCCTGGAGGAGATGTCCGTAGCAGTCGAAGACGCCCAAATTATTGCGCTTCGCGCGCCGCCGCCGCAGGCAGCCTTGCCGGCAGCATCTTGAGGGCCTCGCGCAAGGCTTCGCGGCCGGAGGCGAATGCCAGTGCGATGACGACGGTAATGAGGTAGGCGAGCACGGCGCCGCTGGCCAGGGCGACGACATGCTGCTGGGGCAGCAGGGGCTTGATGAACCAGATCGCGGCCAGCGCCAGATGGGCGCCAAGCACGAACGGCGTTGCCGCGCGAAGCACATGGTGCGCCTGCAGCGGCCCGCTCTTGCCGACATAAAGCCACAAGAACGGCGTCCGCAGATATTCGCTGATCGCATAGGCGATCGCCACGCCCAGCGCGCCATAGGGCAGGCCGAGCATGAAAGCCAGCACCGACGTCACGGCCGTTATGATGCCCCAGCGCATGAAATCGCCGGAGCGACCCTGGCTGACGAAAAGCCACCCGGCCGGATTGTTGAGCGGCTGCAGCAGCCCGGCAAAGCCGAGCGCCAGGAAAATCGAGGCGCTTGCGCGCCATTGCTCGCCGAGCACGAAGGGGATCAGCACATCCGACATCGCGGTGGCGAAGGCGACGCCGGGAAGCGCCACCAGAAGGATCAGCGGCATGACGCGCAGATAGGCGCTGCGGTAGCGATCCGGCTCGTCCTTAAGCCTGGAAAGCGCCGGAACCATCACCTTCGACAGCGGGTTGGTGATCTGGCTCAACGGAAACAGAAGCAGCTTGTAGGCGCGGTCATAGAGGCCGAGTTGCGCCTCGCCCCAATATTTGCCGATCAGCACATTGTCGAGGTTGCGGGCAAAGAAATTGGCGAAGTTGAAGCCGGTGATGCCGGCGCCGAAATTGATCAGCTCGCCGATGCCGGCGACCTTGCGCGGCAGGCCCGGACGCCAGCGCGAGCTCGCCCAATAGCAGAGCGTCGGCAACACGGCACCGGTCAGCGTACCGGCAAACAGGGCCCAATAGGAGCGATCGATAAAGGTCCAGGCGATCGACACCGCAAGCCCGGCAATGGCGCTGGCGACGTCGATGACGGCCAGCCGGCCGAACTGCATGCGGCGTGTCAAGAGCGCCAGATGCTGGGCGCCCAGCCCATAGGCCATGATCTGCAGCCCGAACGCAGCCACCAGGCCCGTCACGCGCGGCTCGCCGTAGAAGGCAGCAACCAGCGGCGCCGCACCCGCAAGCACGCAAGCCAGGATAGCGCTGACGGCGACATTGATCCAGAAGAGGTAGTTCACCTCCTCATGCCGGATGCCTGATTTCTGGATCGTCGCCTGGGTCAGGCCGAAATCCTGGAACAGGGCGATAAAGGCAAGCACCGGCGCGCACATCGCCACGACACCGAAATCCTGTGGCGACAACAACCGCGACAGCACGATGACGGACAGGATCTGTGTCGCGACCCGCACCGATTGCGCCATGGCCGTGACAACCGCGCCGCGCCCAACCGATTTGCGCAAGGAGCCTTCTGGCGGATCGAATGCATTGGCTTCCAAATTCAGGATTCCTGATTTTTTACGTGGATTTCCGAGCCCGAAATCCACGACCGCCGCCGACCACAAACTACGGCAATAATTTTGCAGTGCAACAGAAAACGTCGATGCGTGCAGCAAAAATGTTGCGATGCAGCAAGAGCTGTACTAGCATTCCCTCGGGTGGGCCAACAGCGGTCGAGTTTTTATGCTGCATGTCTTGTACCTTGTGCACGACGTTTCCGACCCGGCGGTGCGCCGGCGGATCACGATGCTCAGGGCAGGTGGGGCCCAGGTCACTTTGGCCGGCTTCCGTCGCACCGCGAATCCGATTGCGGATATCGAGGGACTGCGGCCGATCGACCTCGGCGCGACGCGTGACGGGCGATTCGGCCAACGCCTCGCGGCCGTCGCCAAAGCAGCCGTTTCGATAGGCTCGAAGCTTGGCGGCATGCCAAAACCGGATCTCATCATCGCGCGCAACCTGGAAATGCTGGCGCTTGCCCGCCGCGCCAGGTCAGCCTTCGGTGCATCGGTCCCGATCGTATACGAGTGCCTCGACATTCATCGGCTTGTGCTGCGCAACGATGTCCTGGGCAAGGCGCTGCGCGCCACCGAACGCTTTCTGGCCAGGGATGTGAAGCTGCTGGTGACCAGTTCTCCTGCCTTTATCGCCAATTATTTCAAGCCGTTCGGCCAGGTCGCGGCACCCATCGAGCTGGTCGAAAACAAATATTTCGAGGCCGCGACGATCTTGCCCGGCGCTCCGGAGGCTGAAGAGAGCCCGGCCGGTCCGCCATGGCGGATCGGCTGGTTCGGTGCGCTGCGCTGCCGCCGCTCGCTCGAGCTGCTGGCCGATTTCTCCCGCCGCATGGAGGGCCGCTTTGAAATCGTGCTGCGCGGACGTCCGGCTTTGTCGGAATTCCCTGACTTTCACGGCTTTGTCGAAGCCGAGCCGTGGCTGTCGTTTCTCGGGCCCTACCGCAATCCGGAAGACATGGCGGCGATCTACAACGATGTCCATTTTTCCTGGGCGATCGATTTCTTCGAAGCGGGGCAGAACTCCGAATGGCTTCTGCCCAACCGGCTCTACGAAGGCTGCCGTTTCGGAGCGGTGCCGATCTCGATGGGCAACACCGAGACCGGGCGGTTCCTTAAACAGCAGGATATCGGCGTGCTGTTGCCGCAGGCGTCGCCCGAAGCGCTCGAAGCCGTGCTCGGCAAGATGGAAGAGCATCGCTTCGCCAGGCTGAAGGGGCGTGTTCTGGCGCGCAACCCGAGAACCTGGAGCTACGATCGCAGCGACTGCCGGGCGCTTGTCGAGCGGCTGCGCAGCCTGACGGCCGTGCCCGGTTCGTTTGCCGCCGAGGCATTGGCATAGGATGGCCAAGGATGGACAGAGGCAAGATGGACAGAGGTTGATGACGCCGACGGAAAAACCCTCATCCAGCCTGATCGTTATCCCGTGCCTGAACGAAGCCGCCCATATCGGTGCGCTGCTCGATCAATTGCGGCCCGCGGCCGCCCGGCTTGGCGCCCGGATCATCGTCGCCGACGGCGGCAGCACCGACGGCACGCTTTCCATCGTCGAGGACGTCATTGCCACGGACCCGCGGGTTATCCTGCTCCACAACAAGCGGCGCATCCAGAGCGCGGCGATCAATCTCGCCGTCGGTACCTTCGGCGATGGTGCCGACTATCTCATCCGCATCGATGCGCATGGCGGTTATCCCGACGATTATTGCGACCGGCTGGTCGAGGAAGCCCTGGCTACATCAGCGGATTCGGTTGTCGTTTCGATGCTGACCAGCGGCAGCGGTGCCGTGCAGAAGGCGGCCGCTGCGGCGCAGAACTCCAAGCTCGGCACCGGCGGCTCGAAGCATAGGCATCTTTCGCAGGGACAGTGGATCGATCACGGCCATCATGCACTGATGCGGATATCGGCGTTCGGCGCTGTTGGCGGCTATGACGAAACGTTCAGCCATAACGAGGACGCCGAGCTCGATTATCGCCTGCGCAAGGCCGGCTACAAGATCTGGATGAGTGGCAAGACGCAGATGGTCTACTATCCGCGCGCCTCGCTCTCAGGCCTCTATTTCCAGTATCTCGGCTACGGTCGCGGGCGTGCCAAGAATGTGCTGAAGCACCGCGTCATCCCAAAGATCCGGCAGATGGTGCCGCTGGCGGTGTTCCCGGTGGTTCTTCTTGCGGCCTTCTCCTTCGTGCATTGGATTGCGGCAGTGCCTTTGTTGCTGTGGGTGTCGGTGTGCCTGGGCTACGGACTGGTGGCGGCTATCCGCCAGCGCAAGGCTGACGTTGCGCTGGCCGGTGTCTCGGCCATGGTCATGCATCTTGGCTGGTCGGTTGGCTTCTGGCTGCAGCTTCTCGGCCTCGGCTCGCGACGCGGAGTGGCCTGATGGCAGTGTCGGCAAAGAACCGCAGCATCGACATCGGCGTCTGCACGTTCCGCCGGCCGGAGCTGGCTGACACGCTGCGCTCGCTCGACGCCATGGAGATGCCGGCGGGATTCGATATCCGCATTATCGTCGCCGACAATGACGACACCCCGACGGCCCGTGACCTGGTGGCGGCGCTGTCGCGGGAATTGACGGTGCCGATCCACTATCGGCATGCCCCGGCGCGCAACATCTCGATCGCCCGCAATGCCTGCCTCGATGCGAGCACAGCGGATTTCGTCGCCTTCATCGATGACGACGAGACGGCCACGCATCAATGGCTCGCCGAACTGGTCGTGATGGCGCAGCAAAGCGGTGTCGCCGTCGTGCTCGGCCCGGTCAGGGCGCGCTATCGCCCAGATGCGCCGGACTGGATGCGGCGCGGCGATTTCCATTCGACCTTGCCCGTCTGGGTGCGCGGCGAGATCCGCACCGGCTACACCTGCAATGTTCTGCTGCGGATGGGCTCGGATAGCCTGCGCGGCCGCCGCTTCAGCCTGGCGCGTGGCCAGACCGGCGGCGAGGACACCGAATTCTTCGATCAGATGCACAAGGCGGGCGGCCGCATCGCGTTCTCGCCCGAGGCCTGGGTCGACGAGGTGGTGCCGCGCTCAAGGGCGGCATTCGACTGGCTCGGCCGCCGCCGCTTCCGCGTCGGCCAGACGCATGGCCATCTCCTGGGCAGCAGCGCCAGCGGCATCGGCCTGGTCAAGCAGGTCGGCCTGGCCTCGGCAAAGGCCATCTATTGCTTCGCCTCGGCACTTCCGGTCGTCGTCAGTCCGGTCCGTAGGAACCGCAGCGTGCTGCGCGGCATTATGCATGTCGGTGTCGTCAGCGGCCTCGTCGGCATCCGCGAAATCCGCCTCTATGGCCAGCCGTCGCCACAGGAGGGAGGCAAGCGTGCAGTCTGACGTCAGCTCTGTCCCCGATGTTTCCTTCGTCATTGCCGCCTACAACGCCGAGGCGACCCTTGATCGGGCGATTGCCAGCGCCATCGCCCAGAAGGGTGTCAGCGTCGAAATCATCGTCGTCGACGACAAGTCGCGCGATGCTACGCTCGACGTGGCGCGGGCCTATCCAGGGGATATCGTCCGTGTCGTCGCCCTGGCCAGCAACCGCGGCCCCGGCGGCGCCAGGAATGCCGGCCTCGACGCCGCCCGAGGCAGATGGATCGCGGTTCTCGATTCCGACGACGCGGTCTTTCCCGGCCGGCTCGCGGCCATGATCGCTCGTGCCGAAAGCGCGGATGCCCAGATCGCCGTCGACAATCTGCAGGTCGTTCGCGAAGATGGCGTCATCGAGGACGCGATGTTTCCGCGGCAGTATCTGGAAGGCTTGCGCGAGATTTCGCTGGCCACCTACATCGCCGGCAACGTTGTCTTCGAATCCAAGTTCAACCTCGGCTATCTCAAGCCGATCTTCCAGCGCGAGTTCCTGAACGAAAACCGGCTTCGCTACGACGAAAAGCTGAGGATCGGCGAAGACTACGTCCTATTTGCCGAAGCCCTGGCCAGGGGTGGCAAATGCGTGGTCGAGCCTGATATCGGCTATGCCTATCATATCCGCAGCGGCTCCATCTCGCGCGTGCTCGAGCTTCACCACGTCGAAGCGATGAGCCAGGCAGATGCCGAGTTCGCTCAAACCCATGCGATGGATGAGGCTGCGCAAGCCGCGTTTGCCCGGCGCGGCCGCAGCCTGCGCAAGGCGGCATCGTTTCTGTCACTGGTACAGCACATCAAGGCGCGGTCCCCGCTCAAGGCGATCCGGACAGCGCTCAGCGACCCGGCGGCGGTCAGGCATATGGGCATGCCGATCGCCGTGCGGTTGCGAAGAATGGCGGCACAATTTGCCGTTGGGGCGGGGAGGTGAAGATGCAGGCACATGGAGGGATTTTTCGTGGCCTGTGAATGGACTGAAGTTGATCTCCTCAGAAGGAATTTGCGATGAAGAAAATCAGGAAGGCCGTGATACCGGTGGCGGGGCTTGGAACACGGTTCCTGCCGGCGACCAAGTCGATGCCGAAGGAAATGCTTCCCGTGGTCGACAGGCCTGTCGTGCAATATGCGGTGGACGAGGCCTTCGAAGCGGGCATCGAGCACATCGTCTTCGTGACCGGTCGCAACAAGGCGGTGATCGAGGACTATTTCGACCTGCATCCGGAATTGATCGGCACCCTGGAGCAGACCGGCAAGAAGACCCAGCTGGAGGCGCTCGAAAGCATGCTGCCTGTGGCCGGTGCCACCAGCTTCATCCGCCAGCAATCGCCGCAAGGCCTCGGCCATGCCGTCTGGTGCGCGCGCGAGGTTATCGGCAACGAGCCCTTTGCCTTGCTGCTGCCGGACATGGTGTCCTTCGGCGGGCGCGGATGCCTAGCCGAAACCGTCGAGCTTTATGAGCGCACGGGCGGCAACGTGATCGCCGTCGAGCGTTGCGAACCGAGCGAGACCAACAAATACGGCATCGTTGGCCGTGGCGCCGAGATCGGTGGCGGTTTCGAGGTGACGGCCATGGTCGAGAAGCCGGCGCCGGCCAATGCGCCGTCGAACTTCTACATCAACGGCCGCTACATCCTGCAGCCCGAGATTTTCGCTCTTCTGGGCAATCAGCAGCGCGGCGCCGGCAACGAGATCCAGTTGACGGACGCCATGGTTCGTCTGTCGAAGGATCAGCCGTTCTTCGCCCAGCCTTTCCTCGGCCGCATGTTCGACTGTGGTTCCAAGGAAGGGTTCATCCAGGCCAACATCGCCTTCGCGCTGGCGCGCGATGACATGAAGGGTCCGGTTTTCGAGATGCTTCAGGAGTTCGTCCGGTCGCATGAACGCCAGGAAGAAGCCGCATAATGCCCATCTTTCGGGAGCATGGTCAGATGGCTGGCGAAGAGGGGCCGGCAGGTTCTCGCCGTCTGGCACGACGCTTGCTTCGCTTCTGGCGATGCTCCCGATCTTCGAGGCGCCTGCAAGCCAAGGCATGATCCCGGAAAGTGGGTCCCGGTTTCCGGAAAAGATCATGTTGAAACAGTGAGATAGAGCCCATTGCGACGGACCGGCTCTAGAATTGGACCGAAGATGAATTATGCCAATTTTCCTCTCGACAAGAGGATGCCATTGCCGAATTCGGACGCAGGAGACGGCGAAGACTTCATCGATATCGAGCGGCTGCTTGGCATGGCCGCACGGCAGGCCAAGGTGGTTGCCGTGTGTGCCGTCATCGGTCTCTTCCTGGGCCTGTTCTATTTGCAGACAACGCCGCCCAAATATCAGTCGGTCGCGAGCGTGCTGATCGACGAAGGCTTGAACAAGATTGTCGACGATATCTCGGCGGCGTCGACAACCATGCAGACCGATTCCGCCATCCTGAGCCAGATCGAGATCCTGACCTCGACGCGGCTTGCCGCCGTGGTCGTCGACAAGCTGAAGCTCGACCAGAACGACACGTTCATGAATCCGCCCCAGTCGGCGCTTGCCCAAGGCATAGGCCTCATCCGCAGCGTGATCCAGTATGTCCGCCCCAGCCCTTCCCTTCCGGGTGGCGCCGACTTCAGCAAGCTCGACCCCGCCGCCCGCGATGCGCTGATCGCCACGTCGCGCCGCGACTACGCTATCCTCAAGCTGCAGAACGAGATCCGGGCGGAACGCGTCGGCCGAAGCTACGTCATCGCGCTCGGCTATCAGGCGACGGATCCGGCCTTGGCAAACGCCATCACCAAGGCCTATGCCGATGCCTATCTCGCCGATCAGCTCGATGCGAGCTTCGATGCCACCGAGCGGGCTGCGGTGTGGCTGCAGGGCCGGTTGACGGAGCTGCGCCAGAGTTCGCAGGCAGCTTCGCTCGCGGTTGAGAAATTCAGGGCCGAACATGGGCTGGCCGCCAACAGCGATGGCCAGCTGATGAGCGACAAGCAGCTTTCCGACCTCAACGCCCAGCTTATCGTGGCGCAGGCC
The DNA here is from genome assembly GCF_040320765.1 of Mesorhizobium sp. M0618. Taxonomy (NCBI): domain Bacteria; kingdom Pseudomonadati; phylum Pseudomonadota; class Alphaproteobacteria; order Hyphomicrobiales; family Phyllobacteriaceae; genus Mesorhizobium; species Mesorhizobium sp. M0618. The sequence goes on from NZ_JAMYQH010000002.1 coordinate 122,306, forward strand.
GACACCGCACGCGCCAGCGCCCGCTACCAGCAGTACAAGGCCATTGTCGACAGCGGCTCCGAAAACGCCTTCAAAGATGCCGCCATATCGAGCGACCAGCCAAGCAGTTCGGTCATATCGGCGCTCAAGACCCGCTACCTCACAGTGGCCAAGCGGCTGCAGGACGTCGAGGCGAATTTCGGCCCCGAGCACCCGCAGGCGGTGGCTCTCTCCAAGGAGAAGGCCGACATATCGACGCAGATTTTCGGCGAGCTGAAGCAGCTGACCGAAAGCTATCGCAACGAATATGAGGTGGCGCAGGCACGCGAGACCGCGCTCAGGGCCAACGTCGCGGCCGCGCAAGGCAAGAGTTCCGTCGACAACCAGACGCAAGTCAAGCTGCGTGAACTCGATCAGCAGGCGACGGCGCTCACCACGCTCTATCAAACATTCCTGGGTCGTTACGAGGAAGCCGCGCAGCAGCAATCCTTCCCGGTCGGCAAAATCCGCATCATCTCGGACGCCTCGATGCCGTTTGCCGCGTCAAGCCCGCGCACCATCGTCGTGCTCGGACTTTCGCTGGTGCTTGGCCTGCTGATGGGCGCCGGCTTTGGTGGGCTGAACGAGTTCAATGAACGCTTCTTCAGGACCGGCGAGGACGTGCGCGACCGCGTCAACCTGAAATTCCTCGGCTATCTGCCGACGATCGGCGGCAAGCTCGGCAAGGAAGAAAAGCCGGGCGATACCCAGGTGGACGCTAAGACCACTCAATCGCTGTCGGCGGCCGAAAGGCGGGCGCGCATGCGGGTCAGCATCGATTCTCCAGCCTCGATGTTCTCCGAAACGCTGCGCAGCGCCAAGATCGCCTTCGACGTCGTGATGGAAGGGCAAGGCAGCCGCGTCATCGGCATTATCTCGGTGCTTCCCGGCGAGGGCAAGTCGACGGTCGCGGCAAATCTCGCGGGCTTGCTTGCCGCCAATGGCGCCAAGACGCTGCTGATCGACGGCGACTTGCGCAATCCCGGCCTCAGCCGGGGCCTTGGCATGGAAGCCGAGCAGGGTTTGATGGAAGCGGTTGTCAGCGGCCAGACTTGGCAGTCTGTCGGCAAGATCGACAGGCAGACGAAGCTGGCGATCATCCCGGCGGTGCTGCGCGGTCACTTCTCGCATACCAGCGAACTTCTCTCCTCGGCCGGCATGCGGCGCTTCATCGAGAACGCCAAGGAGACGTTCGAATACATCGTCGTCGATCTGCCGCCGCTCGGACCGGTGGTCGACGCCAAGGCCTTCGCCCCCTTGGTCGACGGGTTTGTCCTGGTCACCGAGTGGGGGCGCACGCCTCGCGCGATGGTCAGGTCGATGCTGGAATCCGAACCCTATGTCGCCAACAAGATCGTCGGCGCGGTGCTGAACAAGGTCGATTTGAAGAAACTGGCCAAATACGGATCGTTCGGTGGCTCGGAAAAGTTCTTCGATAAATATTCGAGCTACTATCTGGAAAAGTCGGAAGTGCGCGGCAAGGCGCCGGTCTGACATCGGTCATTGCGCGCGTGGGGCCACTTTGAGGTGTATCGATCTTCAGGTCAGCACACCTGAACATCGATGCGTCAGGAGAAGATCAGCCTGCCTTGCTTGTCGGCGATCCTGACGGCGGTCAGGCGTCCGCTCTGGAAGGCGGCTGTGTCGATGCCGAGCCGGCGCCCTTCGAGCTTCGGGACATCCACCGGCGTATGCCCGTGCACCACCCAGCGGTCGAGCAGGTGTGTTGCCTCGAAGAAGTCCGAACGGATGGTAATTAGGTCGTGGTCGGTTTGCGCCGCAAGGTCGACGCCGGGCCTGATGCCGGCGTGGACAAACACGAACTTCCGCGAACGGACCATGATCGGCAGCCCGCGTAGGAAGCTGACGTGATCCTCTGGAATGATCTCCCTTATGCGCCTGTCGATCTGCGCGCTGCTCCCGTAGAGGCTGGTGAGGCGCGCCGGATCGATGCCGTAGGAAAACAGGGTTTGCAGGCCGCCCGTCGCCAGCCAGGGCTCGCGCGACAAATGTCCGTCGAGATAGTTCAGCATGGCCACTTCGTGGTTGCCCGCAAGACAAATGCGCTGAAACCCTTTCGGCGCCGGCGCCAGAAGGTGATCGAGCACCCGCGCCGACTGGAGCCCCCGGTCGATGTAGTCGCCAAGCATGACGATGATCTTGCGGCTCTGGAAGCGCAGCGAATCGAGCAGGATGTTCTGCTCCAGGGCGCGGAGTTCCTTGTAGCAGCCATGCACGTCGCCGATCGCGTAGACAACGGCATCCTGCATGTCGATATCCAGGCGCGGACGCGCCGCGATGCGGGGTTTTCGCTGGAACAGGGTCACGTGCGGCGTCTCGAGGCGAACTCTCATGCGGAAGGCATAAGCGCCTGATATCTTGCCCGAAACGGAGAATTCCGCAATCGTGGAAAATGCAACCACGCCGGGTTGGGACCGCCAATGCATGTCGCCCAAAAATGAGCTCGGTTTTGGAAGAACGGCCTGTGTGGAAACAAAGCCTGAATCCGCTCAGGCGCGACATGCTTTACGTCGGCCGTCCGGCCGGTAATGCCGGATCGTCGTCAGGCTGCCTTGAGCCGATAACGGAACACGGTGTGGTCGAGCAGCAGCCGGATGCGTGGTTCGGCCTCGATCGCCACCAGCCAGCTTGCCGCGATCATCGTCGCGCCGACGACCGCCATCGAGAACAGATGTGGCAGACCGGCGCGGACCAGGATGCCGAGCAGGGCCGCGCCGACGACATCGTGCAGCAGGTAGAGCGGATAGGTCATCAGCCCGATCCGGCGCCAGCCGCTCCAGGAAAGGTCGAGCCGCAGCGACCATGCCATCAGCGCGATGCCGATGAGGAAGATGAGGATCGGCGGCGCGAACGGCATATCCCGCCCGACCTTCAGGATATGAACGTCGACCGAACTGGCGATCTGCAGCACACCACCGGCCAGGAACAGGGCGCAGAAGGCAAGTCGGGCGCCTGTCACCGCCTTGAAGCGCATCAGCCACAGCATGACGCCGGTGGCGAAGAAAACGCCGTGATGCACCAGCAGCAGGTCGAGTGTGCGTGTTTCGGCAAGATCGGCCCAGCCGAGCGGGTAGTAGAGGCACCAGAACAGCGTGCTGACCAAGCCGATGGCGACGGCCACAATCTCCATCAGATGGAAGCGGCCAAGGCTGAGTAAGATCCAGACGATAGCATAGAAGGCGATCTCGATGCCCAGCGTCCAGTAGACGCTGTCCACCCAAGGCGCGTACGGAACGAACAGGCCGGTGCGTAGGAGCCTGATAACGGCATCGGTCGGCCAACTGAGGCCGACAAGCAGCAGCACCACCGCCGTGACCGGTGCGCAGATCCAAACCGCCGGCGCCAGCCGTTTCACCCTTGCTTCGAAAAACTGTAGGGGTGTCGACCTTTCGGCGCTGAAGGCGATGACGAAACCGCTGATGACGAAGAAGATCTGGACGCCGACCCAGCCGGATTCGACCCAGGCGCCTATTGCCGGCTGCGGGGGAACGCCGCCCGTCGCGCGCGCCGAAACACCGTCCGGATACGCCCACACCCAGAAGCCATAGTGATAGACCATGACCATGACGGCGGCGAGAAAGCGCAGGATGTCGACGCCGCCAAATGTAATCTTCTTTTGAGCCATGCGACCTTTGTCGATGGCCCCCCGCAAGCACTGTAGGGCGCATTGCTGCGTTGCACAATAAAAGATTGCTCGTCGATCCGAAAAGCGGCCTCGGCAAGCCAAAGCCTTCAGCCGCTCAAAGGCCGATTCCGCGCTCCTTCAGGGCGACGGTGATCTCGTCGAGGATGACCGGATCGTCGATCGTCGCAGGCATGGCCCATTCTTCCTTGTCGGCTATCTTCTGTATGGTGCCGCGCAGGATCTTGCCCGAACGCGTCTTGGGCAGGCGCTTGATCGTCACCACCGTCTTGAAGGCGGCTACCGGGCCGATGCGTTCGCGCACCAGGCCGACCACCTCGTTCTCGATGGAGCCGACATCGCGGGTTACACCTGCGTTCAACACCACGAAGCCCAGCGGAACCTGGCCCTTCATGGCGTCGGCAATGCCGATGACCGCGCATTCGGCGACATCGGGATGGGCCGAAAGCACCTCTTCCATGGCGCCGGTGGAGAGCCGGTGGCCGGCGACATTGATGATGTCGTCGGTGCGGGCCATGACGTAGAGATAGCCGTCGTCGTCGACCATACCGGCATCCGCCGTCTTGTAGAAGCCGGGGAACTCGTCGAGATAGGCTTGGCGGAACCGTGCGTCGGCATGCCACAGCGTCGGCAGGCAGCCGGCCGGCAGCGGCAGTTTGACCACCACATTGCCCAGTGTGCCGCGAGGCACCTGATGGCCAGCATCGTCGAGCACGCGGATGTCGTAGCCGGGCATCGGCACGCCGGGCGAGCCGTATTTCACCGGCAGCAGGCCAAGGCCGGCGGGATTGATCGTCATCGGCGAGCCGGTCTCGGTTTGCCACCAATGGTCGACCACAGGCACACCTAGCTTCTGCTCCGCCCATTTGATGGTTTCCGGGTCGGCGCGCTCGCCGGCAAGAAACAGCGTGCGGAATTTCGAGAGGTCGTGTTTGGCAATGAACTCGCCCTTCGGGTCCTGCCCCTTGATGGCGCGGAATGCGGTCGGCGCGGTGAACAGCGCGACCACGCCATGCTCCGCTATCACCCGCCAGTAGGTGCCGGCATCGGGCGTGCCGACAGGCTTGCCCTCGAACAGGATGCTGGTGCAGCCATGCAGCAGCGGTCCGTAGACGATGTAGGAATGGCCGACCACCCAGCCGACATCGGACGCCGCCCAGAACACCTCGCCCGGCTTGACGCCGAACTCGTTTTCCATCGTCCATTTCAGCGCGACCATGTGGCCGCCATTGTCGCGCACGATGCCCTTGGGCTGGCCGGTCGTGCCCGATGTGTAGATGATGTAGAGCGGATCGGTGGCCAGCACCGGCACGCAATCGACATTGGCGCCCGCTGCCCGTTCGCGGGCGACCGCATCGGCATAGTCGATGTCGAAATGCTCCTTCAGCTCGCAGCGCAACTGGTCGCGCTGCAGGATCAGGCAGGCGTCCGGCTTGTGGCGGGAGATCTCTATCGCCTTGTCGAGCAACGGCTTGTAGGCAACGACGCGGCCCGGCTCCAGGCCGCAGGATGCCGAAATGATCAGCTTCGGTCTGGCATCGTCGATGCGGGTGGCAAGCTCATGCGAGGCAAAGCCGCCGAAGACCACCGAATGCACCGCGCCGATGCGGGCGCAGGCGAGCATGGCGATGGCCGCCTCGGCCACCATCGGCATGTAGATGATGACGCGGTCGCCCTTGCCGATGCCGCGGTTCTTCAGCACAGAGGTGAGTGCAACCACCTCGCGCTTCAGCTCGGCATAGGTGAACTTCCTGACCGTTCCTGTGATGGCGCTGTCATGGATCAGCGCGATCTGATCGGCGCGCCCGCCTGCGACATGGCGGTCGATGGCGTTGTAGCAGGTGTTGCAGGTGGCGCCGGTGAACCAGCGGCCATAGACGCCGGCCGCAGCGTCGAACACCTTGTCCCAGGGCGAATACCAGTCGATGCCGCTAGCCGCGTCCGCCCAGAAGCGCTCCGGGTCGCGCTTCCAGCCTTCATAGACCTCGTGATAGCGTGAAGCCATCCGTACCTCCCCGGGAAATGTTTTTCTTCCTTCCAGATAGCGCGCTCTAACCTTGGCCGCAAATCCACGCCATTGTGGCGACGGCATCGACCTGGCGCTTGGGGGCAAGCAGCTATGAATTGGGAGACAGGATTGGGGTTGGTGATGTTTGCTGCTGTGCGGTTCATCGGGCGCTTTGCGCAATCATCGGTCACGGGCGCCCTACTTGCTATGTCCACCGGAACCGCTGAAGCCGGCGATGCCGCGGCACGGCACATCATCGGCTTTTCGCCGGATGGCGCTTATTTCGCCTTCGAGCAATTTGGAACGCTCGACGCCGGCGTCTCGGACTCCGGCTGGTCGCAGATCGATATCATCGATACCCGTACGGATCAGGTGGTTGGCGGCAAGCCGATCCTCGTCGTCGACGAGACGGAGGAAGCGACACTGACCCTGGAGCAGGCGAGGGCTCAGGCCGCCGCTCAGGCAGCGCCCATTCTGGCCCAATATGCGATCACATCTGTGGCCGAGCAGGCCGCTTCCGACAAGTTCACCTTCCCCGGCGAAATGGTTGCCTACAACGACATCTCCCGCCTCGAACAGGTGTCGCCGAAATGGCTGTCGCCGCTCCACGGCGAAACAGGCATTTCGACCATCCAGCTCGACGAAATCCTGGCGGCCAGCGCGACCGATTGTTCGGCGAGTGTCGATGCGAGGCAGGAGGGCGACCAGCTACTTCCAGGTGAAAAGCCACTTCAAGGTGAGAAGGCAGGCAAGGCGCTCGGCTTCCGGCTGACGCTGCAAGGCCAGGATGGCAAGCCGATCAAGGTGCTGCATGAGGACAAGACCGTGCCGGCCTCAAGAAACTGCCCGACCTCCTACAGCCTGTCGGAATCCTACCAATTCACCCCGGCCGGCAAGCCGGCGGTGATCGTCGTGCTGGTCCAGCGTTTCAGCCAGGGTTTCGAGGGGCGCGATCGTCGCTTCCTCGCGGTGACCGGGCAGCCACGCTGAGAGGTTGCGCCCAGGCGCCGGCAGCCGCTGTGTCTGAAGGTTGTTTCTAGATCGGCAGGGCCACAAGCATGAAGCCAATGCCGCCAGCGATCAAAATGGCTGTAGCCAGCGCTTTTCTGTGACGTTCGAAGCTCGTCGGAGCTCGCTCCCAATTGTAACGCATACGCTATCTCCCCAATACCCGGACAGGTTTTATCTTACTTAGGGGAAGAAATGCAACGTCCGCTGCCGGCAGGCCCGCTGCTTGTCACATTTCACCGATGACTATTTCTGGGACGAATGCGGCCGGGAAGACGCAACCGAGCAGGTTCTAACGCGACTGGGGCGGAGAATCTGTCAGCAAAGCCGTTGGTCCCGTGCACTGGGCTCCCATGATCGGCTGATAGACAGCGCTCCACCTCCGCGCTATCTGATTTCCGGGATGAGCGTGGCTTGGAGGGGCGTGGTGGAAATAGTCTCTGGAACCGTTCTGCGGCTAGCCGAGGATGCCTCCGTGCAGCATGTGGGCGATGGCGCAGTCGTGCTTTTGGCGCGCAGCGGCCAGCTTTATACATGCAACGGCACGACCGAAGCCTTTCTCGACAAGGTGGACGGCGCGCGTAACCTCGACCAGATCGTCGACCTGCTTTGCGAGGAGTTCGAGGTTGACAAGGGGACGCTCGATCAGGACATGGCGGCACTGGCCACGGATCTGATCTCTGAAGGTATCCTCGCCGCGCCAGGTGCTTGATGGCTGACGGCCCGCTCCTGCGCGCTCTGTTTCGCTGCCATCTCTGGGCAAGCGCGCGGCTGATGCCGGTCCTTGTCACCAACCGGAGCTTCGAGGAGGTGCTCAAATGGGCGCCGCTCGCCTCGTCGACGCCCTATCGCGGTCTGCCGTCCGCCTACATCGTCGCGAGTGTCAACCGCGCCGTCCGCCATCCCTGGCTGATGCGTGACCGCAGGTGCCTGAGGGAGGGTCTGCTAGGTCATCGTTTCCTGCGCCTAGCCGGTTTCGATCCGGACCTGCGCTTCGGCGTCGATCCGCAGTCGATGCAAGCGCAGCGCCTGGCAGCGCATTGCTGGGTCTGCCTCGATGGCAGGCCGGTGGTCAGCGACAAGCTTCCCGGCATGGTCGAAATCTATCGTCATCATGCCGATGCCGTAAAGGCGCGCCCCGCTTGACCAGACCTTCAGCCTGCTATGGCCTCAACGGCCTGATCCTTGGCATATCGGCCGAGCGCCCCGAGCTGTGGCAGGATTTCGACCGGATGCTGGGCAGCCTGCGTATCGCGGAACCCGTCGAGCCGGACTTTCGTCTCGAGATCGCCGAGACAGTCACCTTGGACGAGGCACCCAACGGATCCCTCGTCTTCGATGGCGAGGTGCCGGAGGATGGTCACTGCCGGATGATCGAGGATGGTGGTATCATCCATCTGGTCTTTCCCGAGCGTCAGACCGTTGCCATCAATGGCGTGGCGGGCTGGGCCGAACTCCGGATCCGCCCTGGCGCGAAAGCCGCGTGGACACCGGCAATGCTGGTGCTCGACGCCGCGCTCGACGCCGGTGGCCAGCATATGCTGCACACTGCCGGCTTGACGTTGCCGGACAGCGATGCGGTGGTGCTGATCCATGCTCCGAGCGGCACCGGCAAGACCACGACGTCGCTCGCGCTGGCAACACAGGGCTTTGGCCTCTGCTCCGACGACGCCATGATCCTGAATGTCGCTTCTGGCAAGGTCGTCGCCTGGGGCTTGCCGCGCGCCGTAAAAATCCACCAGAAGACTGCCGAAATGATCCCGCAGGTGGCGCGATGCCTTGGCCAGACGTGGGATCGCAACAGCGAACAGCCCGTCTCGCTTGAAAGGCTGGCGGGGATCGTGCGGGTGGAAAACGCATCCGCCCGGCCGGTGGCGGCCCTTCTGCACCTGGCGCGTTCCGCCGACAGCCAGACCCGGCTCGTCGCCATGGCCGGGACCGACGCAATGGTGGCGCTGGCAGTGGACAATGTCCGCACGGGCATGACCGGGCTGCTGCCCATGCAGAAGCGCCGGCTGGCGACCATCGGCGGGCTGGTCAATGCGGTGCCGACCTTCCGGCTGGAGGTGGGCGCGCGCCCGGCTGACGCTGCGGCGCTGATCAGCGCCACCCTGGATTGACGTCAAGTCAGGCTACTTGCGGCCTGGCCTTGGCCAATCTCTGGATCCACCGGAAGGCGTCGCGGCGCAGGCGCGAGCCCAGTCTGTCCCTGGAATTGACGCCGAGCAGCGTATTCGTGGTGATCAACCGCTTGGCCAGCCGTATCGAGAGATCGGGCTTGATCCGGGCGGCGAGTTCAAGCGCTCGGCTCTCCTTGAACAATTGGCCCGTCACATCGAGCACAACAGCCAGTTCGAGTTCGATGCCGGTCATGCGGGCAGCATCGAACAGGCATGTTTCCGCTTCCGGCGACTGCAGCGCCCGCACCCCTTGCAGCACGTCGACGCAAAGCTGCAGCCGGTGGAATTTGTGGCCGCCGGCAGCGTGAACGATGGCGATCGTCAGAAGAGCCGCCGGCGTGTCGGTTGCGTCGCCGTCGATGGCGCGCAATTCTGGGAAACCCAGCGACAGGCGCCGCCGCATGCCGGTGTCATGCACGAGGTCGCCATGCAGTTCGACCAGCAGGCTGGAATTCTCCTTTTCGAGCCATTTGAATTCCTGCAATTCGTAGGATTCGGCCTCGTTGCTGCCAAGCTCGAAGCCGCATGCCGCGATCACCCGGTTTGCCCTGGCCAGATTGGCGGGTTCGACGAGGATGTCGATATCGGTGAACGGCCTGTCGGCGACGTTGCGGTAGAGCTTTCGCGCGAAGGCCGGCCCCTTGACGATCCGCGCCGGAATATTGTCCGCCGCCAGTCCCTTCATGATGCGGTCGCCATGATACTTCAACAGCATCGACTGGCCGGTGGCGATCGTCGCTTTCTGGCGCAGGTCCTCCAGTTTGTCTCCCAACTCCTGATCCGATGGCAGTTGCGCGTCGCCGCTGAGCTTGCGCAGCATGATCGGCAGGACGCCATGGAATTCGGCGTTGTCGAGCAGCGACATCAGCGTCTTTGCCGACAAATTATCGACGTCGACAGTCGGCGCTTCCGGATCTGCGTAGCGCAGCAGCAGCTTTTCTTCGGCAGGGGTAAGCGGTGGCAGCATCAACCCGGACAATGTTGCGATTGAAGGGAAAGATGTTGCAGAAAAGCAGGGTGGAAGCCAGCTTTACATACCCCAGCGCAGCGCTGCCGTGTGTACCGGCGCATCCCAAAATCCGGTCGTCTCGTGGTCGAGCATGGTCAGCGTGATCGAGCAGCCGGCCATGTCGAGCGAAGTGACGTAGGAGCCGACCAGCGAACGGGCCACCGTCACGCCACGCTTCTCGAAGATCAGCCGTGCGCTGTTGTACATCAGATAGAGTTCCATCAGCGGCGTGCCGCCGAAGCCGTTGACGAACAGCAGCGCCGGACCCTTCGCCCTGTCCCCGAGATCGCCCAGGATCGCGGCACAGATCTCCTGCGCGATCGCATCGGCGCTTTTCAACATGTCGCGCCGGCGGCCGGGCTCGCCATGGATGCCGACGCCGAACTCCATCTCGCCATCGCCGATATCGAAAGTCGGCTTGCCCGCCGCCGGCACGGTACAACTTGTCAGCGCCACGCCCATCGAGCGGGTTGCCGTGTTGACGCGGTCGCCCAGCGCCTTCAACGGCGCCAGCGCCAGGCCATGTTCGGCCGCCGCGCCGACGATCTTTTCCACCACCAGCGTTCCGGCGACTCCACGCCGGCCCGTCGTATAGGAAGAATTCTCGACTGCGACATCGTCATTGGTCACGATCTGCTGGACGCCTTCCGACATCTCGGCCGCCATGTCGAAGTTCATCACGTCGCCCTCATAGTTCTTGACGATGAACAGGCAGCCGGCGCCGGTGTCGACGGCTTGCGCCGCCGCCAGCATCTGGTCCGGTGTCGGCGAGGTGAACACCTGGCCGGGGCAGGCGGCGTCCAGCATGCCGTGACCGACAAAGCCGCCATGCAGCGGCTCGTGGCCGGAGCCGCCGCCCGAGATCAGCGCCACCTTGCCCGGCCGCAAGGTCTTGCGCCGGATGAATTTGTGCGCGTCGCCAAGCATCAGGATGTCGGCATGGGCGGCCACGAATCCGTCGAGGCTCTCGGTCAGCACCGTGTCCACCGAGTTCATGAACTTCTTCACGATCGTCTCCTCCGGAAATAGGCCTTCCAAACAATTCCAGGAAAGTGTGTCGCGTTTTTTCCGGAATTGCGTAAAACAAAGCGTTCGATCAGCTACCCTTGCCAGTGATGCTGGTGATCTTCTGGATGAAGTCGTTTACCGCTTTGTCGAGCGCGGCGTTCTGCTTGTCGTCGCCGAAATCCGGCACGATCAGCGAGACATGCCGCGTCTTGCGCATGCCTGATGCGATCGACATTTTTCCCGGATGCGCCTGATGGTAGGCGGCGAGAAACTGGTCACGCTCGGCCGGGCTGAAATGGCACACCGAAAAGATAACCGGCAAATGTTTTGACGGAATCGGGATCGAATAGGCCGGGCTGGAAATCTGCGTGACGAAGCTGCGGTGCTTGCCGAGCGCATCGGCAAGGCGCTGGCGCATGCCGGATGGGCGCTGGTCGATGACGTGCGACAGGATCGTCTTGTAGGCGCGGATCGCCTCCTCGGAGCCAGGTTCGGGTTTGATGTCGACCATGCCAGCCGCGCCTAGACAGAAACGTCCGCGATGGCCGCCTTGGCCATGGCGAGTTGCGCCGGAGCGACGGAAAGATCGCGCAGGCCGGCCTCGAGCAGCGACGGGATCGAGGCTGGATCGCCGCCGGCATCGCCGCACAGGCTGATCGGGATATTTTCACGCGAGCCGAACGCAGTCACGGCAGCGATCAGCCGCAGCACGGCCGGATGGCGGACCGAATTGAGATGTGCCACGGCAGCGTTGTCGCGGGCCGCCGCCATGACATATTGGGTGAGGTCGTTGGAGCCGATCGAGAAGAAGGCGGCATCAGTAAAGGCTTCCGGCACGATCGCCACCGAAGGCACCTCGACCATAATGCCGAGGGGCGGCACCTTGTGCGCGGTGCTGCGCGCGGCAAGTGCGGCCTGCTCCTCGGCAAACATCGCCGCTGCCTGTCGGTATTCCTCCACAATGGCGATCATCGGGAACATCACTTTCAGACTGCCATGCACGGCGGCGCGCAGCAGCGCACGAATCTGTACACGAAACACCTCCGGTCTTGCCAGCGACAGCCTGATGCCGCGCAGGCCGAGGAACGGATTGCTCTCCTCGATGGTGAAGCCGGGCACCGGCTTGTCGCCGCCGGCATCGACGGTGCGGATCGTCACCGGTTTTTCACCGGCCCATTCCAGCACCTTGCGATAGGCGCAATACTGCGTCTCCTCATCCGGCAGCGTCTTGCCGAACAGGAATTCGGTGCGCATCAGCCCGACCCCGTCGCAGGTGGCGATATCGATGCCGTCGACCTCGGACGGGTCGGCGATGTTGACCTGCACCCGCACCGCCGTGCCGGTCTTGGTGACCGCCGGCCGCGCCAGGAATGTCCCGGCCCGGTTGCGGCGCGCAGAGAACGACGCGCAGGATTGCCGAAAAGCGGCGATTTCGGTCCTGGAGGGCGACACCACGATGCCGCCATGTTCGGCGTCGAGCAGGGCGATGCCGGCGAGATGAGCCGGCGAAGCACCGAGACCGACGATCATGGGTACGCCGCGCGAGCGCGCCAGCATGGCGACATGGCTGGCCGTGCTGCTCGCCCTCAGCGCGATGCCGCCGCCGCTGCTCCAGTCGGTTTCGAGAAAACGCGTCGGCGCGATATCCTCGCCATAGAGGATGGCGCCAGCCGGTGCCTGGAAGTCGCCATCCTCGGACAGGGCCCGCAGCACCTGATCCCTGATATCGCGTATGTCGGCGGCACGTGCACGAAAGTAATCCTGGTCGGAAGCATCGTAGCCGGCGATTTCGGCGTCGAGCGCCTGCCGCCACGCTCTGTCGGCCGGCAGGCCGGTGCGGATCGCGGCAAAGGCCGGGCTGCTCAGCGCATCATCCCCCAGCATGGTGATCTGGAACTCGAGAATGTCGGCGGCATCACCTACGGCCATCTCAATCATTACGCCGAGGCGGCCCGCCGCGACGGCGATTGCGGTTTCGAGCGCGGCCTTCTCGTCGTCCGCTGTTTCTTTGCCGACATAGGATGCGGCAATCCGGTCGAGGTCGAACAGCGGTCCTTCGGCATAACCGGCCGAGGCCGAAATGCCTTGCAGCCTAAGCGGTTCGGACATGGTCCGCGCCTTCGTCGAAATCGCGCCGCACCAGTTCGACCAGCGCGTCGACGGCATCGTTGGCGCCGTCGCCGCTGGCCCTGATGTGCAGCACTGTGCCCTTCGGCGCCTTGGCCGCCATCACCTTGACGATGCTCTTGGCGTCGAACCATGGCCCGTTGGCGGCCAGCGCTATTTCCACCTCGGCGGCGAAAGTCTTGGCCAGCTTGGTGAACTTCACCGAAGGACGCGCGTGCAGGCCCACCTCGTGGGTGACGACAACGGTCGCTTCGGCGGATGCGGACATGTCTTCAAGCTTCCCGTTCACTCACGACGGCGACAATTCGTGCGCCGTCGCCACCACTTCCCTGAGCGAGGCGCCGCCTGAGGCCTCGGTCGCCGCCATCACCGCGCCTTCGACGATCGGCGCGTTGCAGACGATGATTTTTTGCGACCGTGGCTCGCCGATCATCTCCACCGCCATTTCCGAGTTGGTCTCGGCACCGCCGAGATCGACCAGAATGGCGACACCGGCTTCCGACCAGGCCTTGTCGATGGCGCCCATGATCGCCTCGACATTGGTGCCGAGCCCGCCATGGCCGTTTCCGCCGCACCATGCAAGCGGCACTTCGTCGCCCACCATCTGCCGCACCATGTCAGCCGTGCCCTCGGCAACCAGCGGCGAATGCGAAACGATGACGATACCGACATTGCTCATGGCTGACCTTCCAGCGTTCCGGCGATCGTGCGCACCAGAAGCGCGGTCGAACGTGCACCGGCATCCATGTGGCCGATCGACCGGTCGCCAAGGAACGAGGCGCGGCCACGCAAGGCTTTCATAGGCACGGTCGCCTCGGCCGCCGCGTCGGCGATATCGGCGATTTCAAGAGCTGTCTTTCCCTGCAGCAGCGCGTCATGCACCGGCTGCAGCACGTCGAGCAGGGTTTTTTGTCCGATCTGCGATTTGCCCCGCGCGGCCACCGCTTCGATCGCCTTGCCGAACGCTGCCGTCAGATTGGCGCGATTAGGCGCCGCTGAAATCTCCTTGCCGAGCGCCAGGAACAGGGTGCCGAATAGCGGGCCGGAGGCGCCGCCGACCGTCATCACCAGCTTGGTGCCGATCGCCTTCAGGGCATCGGGCAGCGGTTTGGCCGAAAATGCTTCGGCTTCGGCGCGCACGGCCTCGAAGCCGCGCTTCATGTTCAGCCCGTGGTCGCCGTCGCCGATCGCCTGGTCGAGCGCCGTCAACTCCTCGGCGTGAGCGGCAATGGTATCCGCAGCGGCCGCGATCAGCCGGGCAAGGTTCAATGCCGCCATGTCACCCGCATTCCCGGTTTCCATGCCGCCCGCAGTATCGAAAGAACGCTCATTCGACAACTGGAGCATGAATCAGGCCGCTTCGTGGAGCGCGGCCGCCGCCGCGAAAACCTCGGCCACTGCATAGGCGCCGGGGTCGGCCACGCCTTGCAGCTTGCTGCCGACATAGGCGGACCGCCCGGATTTTGCCCTGTCCATGGCAGCGGTGGCCTCGGCACCATGGCGAGCCGCGATAGCCGCTTCGTCCAGGCTCTTGGCATCGAGCGCTCTGAGGGCAGGCTCCAGGGCATCGACCATTGTACGATCCCCCATCCTTGCGCCGCCATAAAAGGTCATCCGCTCAAGGCCGGCAAGCAGCGCCTTGGCCAAGCTCGCGCCGCTATCCAGAGCCTGCGCCGCCGCCGTGAAGAAGATCGACAGCAGCACGCCGCTGGAGCCGCCCATCGAGGCGCTCAGAATGTCGCCCATCGCGCCAAGGGTCGCCGCCGGCTCGGCAAGCGGCAGCGCATCAAGCCGCTCGAGGATGCTGCGCGCGCCGGTCGCCACCGTCGAGCCCGTGTCGCCGTCGCCCGCCTTGGCGTCGAGCCCGTTCAACGTGGTTTCCAGCGCGATCAGTCGTTCGCAGATGGTGACGAGAAGAGAGCGGGTCCGTGCATCCTGGCTGGGCTTGCGTGCCGCGCTCTGTCCGGCCGCTTTCGCCATCGGCACCACGGCAGGCGGCACAACCGGCTTTGCCGGCATCCAGGCGTGCGGACCGACCGGCGCCTGCAAGGCCGTCTCGCGCGCGGGGTCGAGCCGGATCAGCGACAGCGAGAAGCCGTTCATGTTGAGCGCCGTCATCAGCGGGCCCGGGCCGATCGCCAGCTTGATGGTTTTGGCCAGCGGCGAGGCAAGCACTGCGTTGGCGATAACGGACATTTCGAGCGGCGGCACCGAACCGAGATTATTGATCAGCAAGGCGTGGCCGGCCTTGGGATCAAGCCGTGCCGCTAGGCGCGCCGCCATGATCGCCACCAGCCTGTCGGCGCTCTGCACCGCAATCCGCTCGACGCCCGGCTCGCCATGGATGCCGAGGCCGAGCTCGCCATCGTTCTCGCCGAACCTGTCTTCGTGCGGCTGGCCGGGAATCGAGCAGGACGACAGCGACATGCCGAGCGAAACAACGTCCTTCGCTGCCGCTCGCGCGACAGCCGCTATATCGGCAAGATCGTGCCCGGTCTCCGACAGGTGGCCTGATATCTTGTGGACGAACAAGGTGCCGGCAACGCCGCGCGGCTGGGCAATGTCGGGCAGCGCGATGTCGTCGGCGACGATCACCATCTCGACGGCAAAACCCTCGGCGCGCGCCTTCTCTGCCGCGAGGCCGAAATTGAGACGGTCGCCGGTGTAGTTCTTGACGATCAGCAGGCAGCCGGCCGAACCGGTGACCGCGCGAATCGCTGCCAGCACCGCCTCGACGCTTGGCGAGGCAAAGATCTCGCCCGAAACCGCCGCCGTCAGCATGCCCTTGCCGACGAAGCCGGCATGGGACGGTTCGTGCCCGGCCCCGCCGCCGGAGACGACGCTGACTTTCGTCCTGTCCCAGTCGGTGCGCAGGATGACCTTGATCTCGGGATAGCCGTCGAGGCGCGCGAGATCGCCGGAGCCAATGGTCCGTAACAGGCCGTCGAGCGCCTCGGTGACGATCGTTTCCCTGCGATTGAAAAAGTGCTTCATCGAATTCGTCCCGTACTGGCAAAGTCAAAACCGGTGCTGAATCACCGAAAACCGCTCACATCAATCGCTGTCCATCGGCGTCGAAATACAGCGGCGCCCGGTAGCGGATCACCACTCTGTCGCCCTGCGCCAGATCCGTGTCGGGATCGGTCAGCGTCACCAGTTTCTTGGTCCCTACCGTCACATGCAAATGGTTCTGATCACCGAGATGCTCCACCCAGTCGACAACGCCGTCGGCGTGACCATTCGCGGCCTTCGCGATCGAAAGATGTTCGGTGCGCGCGCCGATCGTCTTGGTCCCGGCCGGTGCGCCGCCGTCAGGCAGCAGTCCGGTTGGCAGAAGATTGATCGCCGGCTGGCCGAGCCTTGCCGCGACATGCAGGTTTGCCGGCTCGGAATAGATGGTGCGCGGCGAACCGATCTGCACCAGCACGCCATCGGCAAGGATGCCGATACGGTCGGCCATGGTCATCGCCTCGATCTGATCATGCGTGACATAAAGCATGGTGGCGCCGAGTTCGGTCTGGATGCGCTTCAGCTCGAGCCTGAGATCGCCGCGCAGCTTGGCATCGAGCGACGACAGCGGCTCGTCCATCAGGTAGATCGAGGGCTTGCGCACCAGCGCCCGGCCGATGGCAACGCGCTGCATTTCGCCGCCCGAAAGCTTGGTCGAGCGATTGGCGAGCTTGTGATGGATGCGCACCATCCTGGCCACCTCCTCGACCCGGCGGCGGATCTGCTCTTCCGGCATCTTTCGGGCCGGTGAGCGCAGCGGGAAGGCGAGATTGTCGAAGACCGACAGATGCGGATAGAGCGAATATTGTTGGAACACAAAAGCCGTGTCGCGCTCCGCCGGCGACAGTGTCGTGGCATTGTGTCCGCCGATCTCGATCGTGCCGGTATCCGGCCGTTCCAACCCGGCGATGAGCCGCAGCGTCGTTGTCTTGCCGGCCCCGGTCGGCCCGAGCAGCACGACGAATTCACCATCTGCTATGTGCAGGTCGAGGCCGTCGACGGCGACATGGTCGCCGAAACTCTTGGTCACGTTCTTGATGTGCACCTCAGCCATGCTGGGCCCTCCGCTCCGAGGCGACATCGTGGATCGCGGTTCTCACCGCGCGGCCGGACCCCTTCTCGAACAGCGACAGCCGCGCGCTGCTCAGCGTCAGGCCGACATGATCGCCGGTCGAGAGCCGGATTTCAGCCGGCACGCGCGCCTTGATGATGCCGTCCGCCGTCTCCACCGCGACGATCTGCGTGGTGCCGAGATATTCGGTGCCATAGATGGCGCCACGCAGCTTGGAGGCGTCGTCGAAGCGTATGTGCTCCGGGCGGATGCCGAGCGCCATGTCGCTCGGTGCGATGTCCTCGCGCACCTCCGGCACCGCCACCTTTGCACCTTGCACGATGATCTCCCTGGCGCCTTTGGCCAGCCCGCCGCCAAATCCCAGAAAGTTCATCGGCGGCGAGCCGATGAAGTCGGCGACGAACATGGTCGCCGGGCGGTCGTAGATTTCGCGTGAGCTTCCGAATTGTTCGATGACACCATGGTTCATCACCGCGATCTTGTCGGCCATCGACATCGCTTCCATCTGGTCGTGCGTGACATAGACCGTCGTGGCGTGGATGCGGTTGTGCAGCTCGCGCAGCTCGCGGACCATCAGATCGCGGAATTCGGTGTCGAGCGTGCCGAGCGGCTCATCCATCAGGAAGCATTTTGGCCGCCGCACGATGGCGCGGCCGAGCGCGACGCGCTGGCGGTCGCCGCCGGCCAGGCCGGAGACGGATTTGTTGAGCAGATGGTCGATGCGCAGCAGCTTCGCCGTCTCCTCGACACGGGTGCGGATTTCGGCCGAAGGCATGCCTTGCGCCAGGAGCGGGAAGCCGATGTTCTTGCGCACATTCATGTGCGGATAGAGCGCGAAGAGCTGGAAGACGAAGGCGATGTCGCGCTCGCGGGCCCGCAGCATGGTGACGTCGTCGCCGCCGAGCAGGATCTGGCCGCCGGTCGGCAATTCGAGCCCCGCGATCATGCGCAAGGTCGTCGTCTTGCCGCAGCCGGACGGGCCGAGCATGACGAAGAACTCGCCATCCTCGACAACGAAGTTGGAATCCTGCACGGCGACGAAATCGCCGAAGGCCTTTCTCAGGTGCTGGACGCGGATTTCGGCCATGATTATTCCGGGAATTTCGAGACGATGATGAACATCACGGTGCCGGCGAGCATGGTGATGAAGGAGTAGGTGTAGAGCGACAGCACGAAGGGCTGGAATAGCATCAGGAAGCCGATGGCGATCAGCGCCGTCGCGATGTTTTCCATCAGCCCGCGCCGTGCCCAGACCGGCCAGCGCGATTTGCGTTTATCAGGCTTGGTCAGGCTCATTTGCGCACCGCGCCGAAGGTGATGCCGCGCAGCAATTGTTTGCGAAGCAGGATGGTGAAAACCAGGATCGGCACCAGGAAGATCGTCGTGCCGGCCGCTACCGCCGGCCAGTCCTGGCCGCCTTCGCCGATGATGGTTGGGATGAAGGGCGGCGCAGTCTGCGCGGTGCCGGAAGTCAGGAGTGCCGCGAACGCATACTCGTTCCAGGCGAAGATCAGGCAGAAGATGGCGGTCGCTGCAATGCCGGTCGTCGCTTGCGGCAGCACCGTGCGCCAGAAGGCCTGCAGCCGCGTGTAGCCGTCGATCATCGCCGCTTCTTCATATTCGCGCGGGATCTCATCGATGAAGCCTTTCAGCAGCCAGACGGCCAGCGACACGTTGACCGCTGTGTAGAGCAGGATCATGCCGAGCGCGGTGTCCGACAAGCCAAGCTCGCGGTACATCAGATAGATCGGAATGGCGACAGCGATCGGCGGCATGAAGCGCGTCGACAGGATGAAGAACAGGAGGTCGTCGGCGAGCGGCACCTTGAAGCGCGAGAAGCCGTAGGCCGACAGCGTGCCGAGGAACACGGCGCAAAAGGTCGAGCCGAAGGCGATGATCAGCGAATTGACGAAGCGCGGCAGGAAGTTGGACGGACCGGCGATCACCATGTTGCGCTTGCGCGTGGTCTCGTCGCAGAAGCCCGTCGCCGGGCCCAGCGAGTTGATGTATTCCGGCGTCTGCCGGGTCCGCGTCGTGAACAAATTGCAGTAGCCTTCGAGGCTGGGCTGGAACAGGATCTTGGGCGGATAGGCGATCGAATCCGGCGGCGTCTTGAAGCTGGTGGCGAAGATCCACAGCAGCGGCACGATCGAGATCAGCGCATAGGCAATGATGATCGCGCCGGCGATGCGCTTCGAGTTGCTGCTCGGTGCGACGACCGAATGGGCTGTGGTCAGGCTCATCTCTGCTTCACCTTGTTGAGCGCTTTGACGTAGATGTTGGCGAGGCCGAACACCGCGACGAACAGGATGATGGCGAAGGCCGAGGAGTAGCCGGTGCGCCAGCTCTCAAAAGCCTGCCGCTTCAGCGTGATCGAGGCGACCTCGGTGGTCGAGCCCGGCCCACCGCCGGTCAAGAGGTTGACCATGTCGAACATCTTGAAGTTCTCGATGCCGCGAAACAGCACCGCCAGCATGATGAAGGGCAGCGCCATCGGCAGCGTGATCGACCAGAACTGCCGCCAGTTGGAGGCGCGGTCGACCTCGGCCGCCTCGTAGATGTATTCGGGGATCGAGCGTAAGCCGGCGAGGCAGATCAGCATCACGTAGGGCGTCCACATCCACGTGTCGACGATGATGATCGACCACGGCGCCAGCGACACGTTGGAGAGCATCTGGATATCGGTTGGCGGGATCCTCGTGACGAAGGAGATGGCGTAGGCGAACAGGCCGATCTGCGGCTCGTAGAGGAAGCGCCAGAAATTGCCGACCACCGCCGGCGACAGCATCATCGGCACCAGGATCAGCGTCGTCCAGAAGGCATGGCCGCGAAACTTCCTGTCGATCAGCCAGGCCAGCGTGAAGCCGATCAGCGTCTGCAACAGGATGGTCCAGAACACGAAATGCGCCGTCGTCTGCATGGCGATCCAGATATCCTTGTCGCCGAGGATGCGCTGGTAGTTGGCGAAGCCGAGATTCTTCACCACCTCGTTCGGCCGGTTGGCCCGGTAGTTGGTGAACGACAGATAGATCGCCCAGAACAGCGGAAAGATGTTGATGGCCAGCAGCAACAGGATCGTCGGCGAGATGAACAGCCAGGCGAGGCCCTTGTCGCTGATGCCCCGGACCTTGCCGGCCAACGGTTCCGGGGTCGCCCGGGCAACGTTCTCCGCAGTCCGATTGAGCATGGTGAGTCCTGCTTCGGTCACTTGGTCGTCTCTGTCATGGAATTTATCTGAACTGCGTCCCGTGCCAAGGGCGGCACGGGACGCTAGGGCCCTAGCTCGGGAGGAGCCGGGGTTACATCTTGCCGTCGTCCTGGAAGACCTGCGTCCAGTCCTTGACCAGGCCGTCGAGCGCATCCTTGGCCGAGCCCTGGCCGGCCACGACATAGTCATGGAAGCGTTTCTGCGAAGCCTGCAGCAGCGGTGCGTAGCTCGGCTCGGCCCAGAAGTCCTTCACGATGGCCATCGAGTCGAGGAAGGTCTGCGCGTAGGGCTGGCTGGCCGGGAACTTCGGATCCTTGACCACCGCGTTGAGGCAGGAATAGCCGCCGAGGGACCACCATTTGGCCTGCACGTCCTTGTTGGCGAACCACTTGATGTATTTCAGCGCCGCCTCCTGCTTGTCGGAATAGGACACTACCGAGATGCCCTGGCCGCCGAGCTGGGCGAACTGCTCACCGTCGGGACCCTTCGGGTTGACGAAGTAGCCGATCTTGTCGCCGCCGACATTCTCGTCCTTCTGCAGGCCCGGCCATGTGAAGGCGAAGTTCATGTGCATCGCCACCTGGCCGGATTTGAAGGCATCGACGCCTTCGCCCATGTAGCTGTTCGACGCGCCCGGAGGGGTACAGCAATCATAAAGCGCCTTGTAGAATTCCAGGCCCTTCACCGACTTGTCGGAGTTGACGAAGCCTTCCATCTCGTAGGGCTTCTTCGGGTTTTCGTACTGGAAGCCGTAGCTGTAGAGCACGTCCATGGCGCCCATGGTGATGCCTTCCGAGCCGCGCTCGGTATAGATCGAGGCGCCGTAGACGGTCTTGCCGTCAATCTCGCGCTTCTGGAAGAACTCGGCGACCTGCTTCAACTGGTCGAAGGTGGTCGGCGGACCGAGATCCCAGCCGTACTTCTCCTTGAATTCCTTCTGCAGCTCCGGCTTGGAGAACCAGTCCTTGCGATAGGTCCAGCCGACGACGTCGCCCATGGCTGGCAGCGCCCAGTAGTTCGGCGTGTTCTTCGGCCATTCCGAATAGCCGACGACGGTTGCCGGCACGAAGTCGTCCATGCTGATCTTCTCCTTGTCGAAGAAGTCGTTCAGCTTGACATTGTGGCCGTTCTCGGCCGAACCGCCGATCCACTGGCTGTCGCCGATGATCAGGTCGCACAATTTGCCGTGCGAATTCAGCTCGTTGAGGAAACGGTCTGCATAATTGGTCCACGGCACGAACTCGAATTTCATGCCGATGCCGGTTTCCTTGGTAAAATCCTTGGACAGTTCGACAAGCGCGTTGGCCGGGTCCCAAGCGGCCCAGCACAGCGTCAGGTCTTCAGCGTGCGCGACATTCGAGACGGCTGTCGACGCTGTGATCGCCGAGGTCAGTCCCAACGCCAGTTTCAAGCTCGATTTCATGACTTCCTCCCATTTGCGAAACGCGCCCGGATGACGGTTTCAAAAAGCCCTCAACCCCTCTCCTCAGGGGCCCAAACATGGCGGCGCGGTCACGCTGCGGATGTTTAGTAATTTGTTTAGTGATGCAACTTTTACTAAACAAGGCAAGCGAATTCGTTGCTGCGCCGCAGCATGCTTATGGCGATGTCTGAAAACCTTGGGAAAAGCGCGGGTCGCTGGTCGGCCTACCGAAGCTCTTCAGGCCGATTCTGACCAGGACGTGGGGCAGCCTCGGTTTTCAATCCACCCTTCTGGTGCTCACCATCACCTTGCGGATTGGCGGCGCCGGCGGCAGCAGCGCGCGGATATCGGCGAACGGGAACGACGGTTCGAAACGGAACGCTTCGGCCGATGAGCCTTGCGCGCTGTTGCACTGGCCGGCGCGAAAGGCGTTCTGTGTCCGCGCGATGTCGACGAAGCGGTCGGGATCCTGCGACTGATGCATTCGGATCGCCTCAGCTTTGACGTCGGCATACCCGGAAATGTCGACGTAGTGCGTCGGCGAAAAACCGGTGCCGCCCATCGTGTCGGCATGCAGCACCGGGACGGCGAAAGACGCCGCGATGCGCACGCCGTCCGACAGCGCGCGATGGTCGGCGTGATAGTCGTTGGGCGCATGCGTGATCACCAGATCCGGGCCGGTTTGACCAATCAGTGCTTTCAGAGCTCCGATCAGCGCTGCATCGGCCACCAACTCGCCGTCCGGGAAGTCGAGGAAGCGTGGCATCGCGCCTACCAGCGCAGCCGCGGCCGTTGCTTCATCGCGACGGACACGAGCGAGAACAGCGGGATCACTCGTGCCGCCCCTGGCACCATCCGTGGCCATGGCAAAAGTGAGCTCTGCGCCTTGCGCGGCATAGGCGGCCATCGTACCGAACATGAAGATCTCGATGTCGTCCGGATGCGCACCAAGCGCTAGGATTTTCAAATCACTCTCTCCCCGGAACTGGAACAACGTGACGAACGGAATCCTGCTCGCCCTGATCGCCTACGCAAGCTATTCGGGCAGCGATGCCGTTGTCAAAAGCCTGGGCGGTCAGCTCACGATCTTCGAGATCGGCTTTTTCATAACCTTGTTCGCGGGCTTCTTCCTATTCTTCACGCGACCTGCGGGCGAACGCTGGCGCGATTTCTGGCGCACCAAAAGGCCATGGGCGGTGCAGGCGCGCGCCTGGGCGGGTATCGCTTCCGGCGTGCTCAGCGTCTACGCCTTCACCACCATTCCGCTGGCCGAGTCCTATGCGCTGATCTTCCTGGCGCCGCTCTGCGTCACCATCCTCTCCACGGTGATCCTCAAGGAGAAGGTCGGCCCCTGGCGCTGGCTGGCGGTGGTCGCCGGTTTTGCCGGTGTCATGCTGGTGGTGCGGCCTGGCTTTCGCGAGCTCAATCTCGGCCATCTTGCCGCCTTCGGCGTTGCCTTCCTCGCCGCCATCAGCGTCATCCTGATGCGCTCGCTGGCGCAGCAGGAAAAGCGCACCACCATGCTCGGCGTGCTGGTCGGTTGCGGCCTGCTGTTCAACGGCATCGGTGCCGCCGCCACCGCCTTCACTGTTCCCAGCGGAAAGCAGTTGCTGTGGCTGGCAATGGCCGGAGCCTTCACCGCAGGTGGACAATTCCTTCAACTGCTGGCCATGAAATACGCGCCCGCCAACCGCGTTGCGCCGACGCATTATTCGCAGATCGCCTGGGCGGTGGTCCTCGGCGCGTTGTTCTTCCAGGAATATCCGGACGGGCTGTCGCTGGTTGGTCTGGCGGTCGTTGGCGGCGCCGGCCTGTTGACCATGGTGCGGGAGGAAGCGCGGCTGGGCACCGTGCGCTGGAACCCGTTTTCGCGCACCCGGCTTTGAACCGTCTCTGGTTGCGCCGTGGCTACAACCGCTGATATGCGGGCGCCATGATCACAAAACCCCTGCCGGAGCTTCCTGTATCTGCCGTGCTGCCGGCGCTGAGGGAAGCGCTCGGCCATGGCAACAGCGCCGTGCTGGTGGCGCCGCCGGGCGCCGGCAAGACGACGCTGGTGCCGCTGGCGCTGCTTGACGCGCCTTGGCTCGGCGCCGGCAAGATCATCCTGCTTGAACCGCGCCGCCTCGCCGCCCGCGCCGCCGCCCGCCGGATGGCTGAATTGCTTGGTGAGGAACCTGGCGCCACCGTCGGCTATGCCATGCGCATGGAAAACCGCATTTCGGCAAAGACCAGGATCGTAGTCGTCACCGAAGGCGTGCTGGCGCGCATGATCCTCGACGATCCCGAATTGCCCGGCGTTTCGGCTGTCATTTTCGACGAATTCCACGAGCGTTCGCTCGATGGCGATTTTGGGCTCGCACTGGCGCTCGACGTGCAGGGTGCGCTGCGGCCGGACCTGCGCTTGGCTGTGATGTCGGCAACGCTCGACGGCGCGCGGGTCGCGAAACTGCTGTCGGGTGCGCCGGTGATCGAGAGCGAGGGGCGCGCCTTTCCTGTCGACATCCGCTACGACGAGCGCCCTACCGGCATTGCCATCGAGGACGCGATGGCCAAGGCGATCCGCACAGCCCTTGCCGACGAGATCGGCAGCGTGCTTGCCTTCCTGCCCGGCCAACGCGAGATCGAGCGAACCGCCGAGCGGCTGGCCGGCAAGGTCGGCACTGAAACCGACATCGTGCCGCTCTACGGCATGCTCGACGGCAAGGCGCAGGACGCCGCGATCAAGCCGGCGCCTTCAGGCCGCCGCAAGGTGGTGCTGGCCACCTCGATCGCCGAAACCTCGATCACCATCGACGGTGTGCGCGTCGTCATCGATTCCGGCCTGTCGCGCCTGCCGCGCTATGAGCCGGCCAGCGGCCTCACCCGGCTGGAAACCGTGCGTGTCAGCAAGGCTTCCGCCGACCAGCGCGCCGGCCGTGCCGGGCGCACGCAGGCTGGCGTCGCCATCCGGCTGTGGCGGGCCGAGCAGACGGCTGCACTTCCCACTTTCACGCCGCCGGAAATCCTCGAGGCCGATCTGTCCGGACTGCTGCTCGATTGCGCTGCCTTTGGCGTTGCCGATCCGGCAGGGCTCGCCTTTCTCGATCCGCCGCCTGTTCCGGCCCTTAGTGAGGCAAGGGCACTGCTGCGCGCGCTGGATGCCATCGACGAGACGGGCCGCCTGACGGAGGCGGGTGCAGCGATGCGCAAGCTCGCTCTGCCGGTGCGGTTGGCGCACATGGTTGCCGAGGCAGCCGGCAGCGGCCATGCCTTCGAGGCGGCGATGCTTGCGGTGCTGCTCACCGAACGCGGTCTTGGTGGCGACGGCGCCGATCTGGAGCGACGGCTGATGCGCTTTCGTGGGGAAAGATCTCCGCGCGCTACCGCCGCCAAGCAGCTCGCCGAACGGCTGGCGCGGCAGGCCGGCACCTCTTCACCCTCCCCCTTGTGGGGAGGGTCGATCCGCGAAGCGGAGCGGGGTGGGGGTAGGCCGAGCGCTGCACCCCCACCCCGTCTCCCTCGCCTTGCTGCGCAAGGCGCGCTCGCCGACCCTCCCCACAAGGGGGAGGGTAAGTCAGCCGGTTCCCTGCTCGTCCACGCCTGGCCGGATCGGGTGGCGAAGGCGCGTGGCGAGCGTGGCCGTTTCGTGCTGGCCAACGGCTCTGGCGCCGTGCTCGACGCCGCCGATCCGCTGGCGGGCGAGCCGTTTTTGGTCGTCGCCGACTTGCAGGGCAAGGCACAGAATGCGCGCATCACGGCGGCGGCGGCGATCGGCGAGGACGATGTCCGCGCTGCGCTGGCGGACAGGTTCGAGGTCCGCCGTGAAACGAGCTTCGACCGCGACAAGCGCGCCGTGCGCGTCCGCGAAACAGTGCGCCTTGGCGCCATCACGCTTGCCGAGCGCATGCTGCCGCCGCCAATCGGTGCTGACGCTGATCGCGCCGTCCTCGATGCGGTGCGCCAGCACGGGCTGTCGCTGCTGAATTGGAGCAAGGAGGCGCAAACGCTGCGCCAGCGGCTTGGCTGGCTGCATCGCGGCCTTGGCGCGCCCTGGCCCGACATGGCGGATGCCGCCCTCATCGAGCGCCTCGACGACTGGCTGCTGCCTTACCTCGCCGGCGCGGCATCGTTTGCCGCCATCGATGCGGGCGTTGTCTCGGCCGGACTGACCAGCCTCGTGCCGCATGATCTGCAGCGCAGGATCGATACGCTGGCGCCGACCCATTTCGATGCCCCGTCGGGCAGCCATGTGCCGATCCGCTATGACGGCGAATGGCCGGTGCTGGCGGTTCGCGTGCAGGAGCTGTTCGGCCTCGACCGCCATCCTTCGATCGCCAATGGCGCCGTGCCGCTGACGCTCGAACTCCTGTCGCCGGCGCACCGGCCAATCCAGACGACGCGCGACCTGCCCGGCTTCTGGCGCGGCTCCTGGGCCGATGTGCGCGCCGACATGCGCGGCCGCTATCCCAAGCATGTCTGGCCGGAAAACCCGCTGCTCGCCGCCGCCACCGCCCGCGCCAAACCGCGCGGGACCTAGCGTTCCTGGTCCTACGGCTGTAATTCATGGCCATGATCAACGTTTTGCGTTCGCCCGATTTCCAGCAGAGCCAGAGACTGCGCCTCAACACGCTGATCCGGTTGCGCTGGCTTGCCATTGTCGGTCAGAGCCTGACGGTGCTCGTCGTCGCCTATGGGCTGAAGTTTCCACTGCCGGTCAGCCTCTGCTTTGCCCTAATCGCCTGTTCGGCCTGGATGAACCTGTTTCTCGCCTTTCGCTTTCCGGCGGCGCACCGGCTCACGCCGCTTGCGGCCTTCGGCATCCTCATCTTCGACAGCCTGCAGCTTGCCGGCCTGCTCTACATGACCGGCGGCCTCACCAACCCGTTCTCGCTGCTGATGACCGTGCCTGTCGTCATTTCGGCGACATCGCTGCCCCTGCGCCTGACCGCCATCCTCGGTGGGCTGGTCATGTCGGCGGCGACCTTTCTGGTCTTTGTCCATCTGCCGCTGCCCTGGCATGAGGACGCGCCGCTGGCGATGCCTTTTCTCTATGTCGCCGGCATGTGGATGGCGGTGCTGTCCTCGATCGCCTTCACCGCCATATACGCCTTCCGGGTGGCCGCCGAAGCCCGGCTTCTTGCCAATGCGCTCGCCGCAACCGAGCTCGTGCTGCAGCGCGAGCAGCACCTTTCGGCACTCGACGGGCTGGCCGCCGCGGCCGCGCACGAGCTCGGCACGCCGCTCGCCACCATCGCGCTTGTCGCCAAGGAGATGGAAAAGGCGCTCGGCAAGGATCCGAAATACGGGGAAGACGTGACGCTGTTGCGTTCGCAGAGCGAGCGTTGCCGCGAGATTCTCAAGCGGCTGACCAGCCTGTCCTCCGAGGGCGAGGCGCATCTTTCGCGGTTGCCATTGACTTCGCTGGTCGAGGAGGTCACCGCGCCGCACCGGGACTTCGGCATCTCGATCAAGCTTCGGCCCGGCGAACGCATCGGCCCCGAGCCGGTCGGGCGACGCAATCCGGGCGTCATCTACGGCCTCGGCAACTTGGTCGAGAACGCCGTCGATTTTGCCCGCAAAAGCGTCACCGTGCGCTGGAGCTGGGACGAGGCCACCGTCACCTTCTCGATCATCGATGACGGCCCCGGCTTTCCGGCCGAGATCATCGACCGCATCGGCGAGCCCTATATGTCGACGCGCCAGGGCAATGAAACCGGCGGCGGTCTGGGCCTCGGCCTGTTCATCGCCAAGACCCTGCTCGAACGCTCTGGTGCCGTGCTCGATTTCCGCAATTCGAGCGGCCTGGGCGAGGGCGCCATGGTCCAGATATCGTGGCCGCGTGGTGTGTTCCTCAATCCGGAAATCACTTCGGCCAGCATGTTCGACACCGCCTGAGAGCCTTGAAGGACCTCTAAAAATTGGACAAGGAGGCTCAGGAACTATATTTGCGTAAAATTAAGGCAGCAGGAATTTTGAGACTATGACAGGCGACGAGAATATTGGCGCAATGGTTGAAGGCGAGGACACCTCGCTGCTTGTCGTCGATGACGACAAGCCGTTCCTCACGCGTCTGGCCCGCGCCATGGAAGCCAGGGGCTTCGTGGTCGAGACGGCCGAGAGCGTCGAGGAGGCGGTTGCCAAGGCGCGCGCCAATCCACCCGCCTACGCCGTGGTCGACATGCGGCTCGGCGACGGCAACGGCCTCGACGTGGTCGCGGCCATCCGCGAAAAGCGTGAGGATTCCCGCACCATCATCCTGACCGGCTATGGCAACATCGCCACCGCGGTGACTGCGGTGAAGCTCGGTGCGGTCGATTATCTCTCCAAGCCCGCCGACGCCGATGATATCTTCGCGGCACTCACCCGCACCGCCGGCGAGCGCGCGGCGCCGCCTGAAAACCCGATGTCGGCCGACCGCGTCCGTTGGGAACATATCCAGCGCGTCTATGAGATGTGCGAGCGCAACGTCTCCGAGACAGCGCGCCGGCTCAACATGCATCGCCGCACCTTGCAGCGCATACTGGCCAAGCGCGCGCCGCGTTAAGGCCGCCGTTTGCCATCTTGCGGGATCGAAGCCCGCCAAAACAGACGGCATGACGGAGGCGACATGCAGGACTTGAAGCATCGGCGGGTTTCCGTCTTCCGCGAATTCCTCGATAGTGAAGCGGCTGGCGGCATCATCCTGATGGTGGCGGCGGCACTGGCGCTGATCGTCGCCAATTCGCCGCTCGCCGAAACCTATTTCTCCGCGCTCCACGCCTATCTCGGCCCGCTCAGCGTCTCGCATTGGGTCAATGACGGGCTGATGGCGGTGTTCTTCCTGCTCGTCGGACTGGAGATCAAGCGCGAGATGCTGGACGGCCAGCTCTCCACCTGGCCCCGGCGCGTGCTGCCCGGCATTGCAGCCGCCGGCGGCATGGTGGTTCCCGCACTCGTCTATGTGGCCGTCAACCGCGACAATGCGGCCGCCCTGTCCGGCTGGGCGATCCCGACCGCCACCGACATCGCTTTCGCGCTCGGCGTGCTGTCGCTGCTCGGCAGCCGCGTGCCGGCTTCGCTGAAGGTGTTCCTCACAGCACTGGCGATCATCGACGACCTCGGTGCCGTCATCATCATCGCCATCTTCTACACCAGCGGCCTGTCGCTGGCTTATCTGGGTGCTGCCTTCGCCGTCATTGCCGCGCTTGTTGTGCTCAACCGCATGCGGGTGATGACGCTGGTTCCCTATCTCGTGCTCGGCGTGATCTTGTGGATGCTGGTGCTGAAATCCGGCGTCCATGCCACGCTCGCCGGCGTGGCGCTGGCGCTGACCATCCCGCTTGAGCGCTCCGCCGGGATCGGCCACGATCTCGACCATTCGCCGCTGCACCGGCTCGAGCACGGCCTGCACAAGATTGTGGCCTTCGTCGTCATCCCGATCTTCGGCTTTGCCAATGCCGGCGTTTCGCTGGCCGGCCTCAGCGTCAGTGCGCTGATCGAGCCGTTGACGCTGGGTGTCGCCGCCGGCCTGGTGGTTGGCAAGCTGGTCGGCGTGTTCGGCTCCTCGGCACTTGCGATCCGGCTCGGTCTTGCCGACCTGCCCGCCAATGCCGGCTGGACGCACATGATCGGCATATCGCTGCTGTGCGGCATCGGCTTCACCATGAGCCTGTTCATCGGCCTGCTCGCCTTCGCCGGCGACGTGGCGCTGCAGGACGCGGTCAAGGTCGGCATCCTCGCCGGCTCCTTCATCGCCGCCATTCTGGGTGCTGCCGTGCTGCTCATGGCGCCCGCCAAGGGTGGCGTGGAGGACGATGAAGAGCAGAGCCGGTCATAGACTGAAGGACGGGCCGTTACTCGCTCTCACCCTCCAGCGCCGGCACCGACACGCCGGCAAGCTCTGCCGCCAGCAGCCGCGAAGCGCCGGCCCGCGCGACCCGCAGCATCAGCGCCTTGCGCGTTGCCGCTGCCATGCGGTGCTCGGGCGCATCGCGCAGGATCTCGGCGCCATAGCCGTCGGAAAGGATGAAGCCGCATTCCTGCGGAAAGATTTCCGAGGGCACGCCGGGATGGGTGGCGAAGAAGAAGCGGTCGGAATGCAGCCGGTAGTCGGGCCATTTGCGGTCGACCCTTAAATCCTCGATCGAGGATTTAATCTCGATGATCCAGATATCGCCCTGCCGGGTCAGCGCGACGAGGTCGGCGCGGCGGCCCGTGGCCAGCGACAGTTCGGGCAACACATGTGCGCCCATATCCATGAGCAGCCGCTGTACGCCGCGCCGCACCAGCATGGCGCGTTCGGACTGGCGGCCGTCGATGAGAGGATTGATGGGGATGGGGGAGATGATCGGCACGCCAGGCACCATGCCAGATTCTGTTCACGGTTTGAACCTGTTTTATGTGGGCGCTTTCAGGTAATCGTCGGGCTTCCACTCTTTCATCGCGGGCTACTTCCGCGCGATCCATTCCGCTAAACCGGGCTCAATGTCGTCGCTATCCGTATACTCCCGGATCAAAAGCTCGGCCTCGGCCCGCCATTTGTCCTCTGGAATGTTCTTCTGGATGACGATTTTTATGAACGCGCTGCGCAAAATATCGCAGTCAAAAGCCGATACCGAGCTATCGAACTGAGACATGGCCAACCTCCCATCCATAAGGGCGGGAGCTTAGCGTTACTCTCAACCACCGGTGCGCCGTTAACCCGTAGCCGGTGACCTTGGGATTTTAATACGCTGTGAGGTGGCTTCAATAAGGATTCACTGTACGTTTTTAACCAAGCGGCTGGGCCTCAATTGCCGGCCAATTCGCGCGCTCTAGCTCCCGGCAGGCGGCAACCCCTCAAAGAAGCCGCAGTGGCCGGCGCGGATCATCATTCATCCGGCAACCTGCGCCGGCCATTTTGGCGTTAGGCCTGTCAAATATATAACCGCCTTTATGTAGGCGATCATGTAGTTGTCGGACCTCAATGAACGCCCGTTTTGGACAGCAGGTTTAAAACCAGCACTCCAGCCAAGATCAGGCCCATGCCGACAAAACCTGCCACGTCGGGCCGTTGCCCGTAGACAATCCAAGCGACCAGCGCGACCAGAACAATGCCGCCGCCCGCCCATACTGCATAGGCAACGCCGACCGGTATGCGGTCCAGCACCTGGGACAGAAAGAAAAACGCCGTGGCGTAACCGAGCAGCACCAACATCGACGGGCCAAGCCTGGTGAAGCCTTCCGAGGCCTTCATCGCGCTGGTCGCGATGACCTCACCGACAATAGCCAGGGCAAGAATGGCATAAGCAGGCATTCGATGAACCTCCAGTGGCGGGAGGCATCTAATGATCAGAACGCTACGATGGCGTCACGTTCACTTTCCCGTGATCGTGCCTCGCCGCGAGCGGCGCAGGGTCTCGTCGATTGCAAGGGCGCGCGCCTGTCCGATGAGGCCCACCCAGCTACACTCCGGGCTGCGTCGCTCCTGTTAATTAGCTAGAGATAATATAAGTGAAAGGTGATATTTTCGAAGCAGCCGGGGCTCCCCCAATACACCCCGCTCCGGTCAGGCCCGGTGGCGGTCCACCCAAAGGAAGGCTACCGGGCCGATCCCTGCAACCAACCGGTGACCCGCTCGTTGACCCATGCCGGGTTGATCCCCCGGCACTCCAGGACCTGCCCGCTGCCGAGGGGCGGCGGGCCTTTTTTACCGATTGGGTTCAAGCCTGCAGCGATAGCGAAGGCGCCGGCGGACTCCGGGACCTTCGCGTTGCAGGTCTCGTCAGAAGTGGATCCAGAAGGATCTGCGGAAACACCTGCGGCGCCAGGAACCGTGGCGCCAATAGCGACGGCAAACCCGCCTCCACCCGCGTCGACGACGGCGGCGGTGCCACCTGCGGTGCCGCACGAACTCGACGCCGTCCTGGACATCGGGACCATCCGGGTCGAGAATGTCGTCGGACGGTTTGTCGAGCTCATCGAGAATGCCCGGCCCCGTATTGGGGATGCCGGCCAAGGCGGTGGCAGGACGCGCGATTGCGACGACGGTCGCAGCCCCTGCCAGCCCAAGCATTCCAGTCAGAAACAATCGCCGATCCATGCCAATCTCCATCGTTGATCATTGCAACAAGGGAAGACATAGCGCGTCAGATTGACGCGCCCAGATGCCGAAGAAAATTGGATCAATCGCTCTGCCGTGCCGGCGGTGGGCCTATTTAGCGATCTCTGACAATCCACGCGGCCAAATGCGCCTGTTCCCGGGGATCATTCCTCCGACAAGCCGGTCGCCGTTGCGTCCGTTTCGATGCTCACCGGCACGCCCTGGCGCAGGGAGTTGCTGACCGTGGAAATCGCCGCGGCCCTTGTGATGATCTCCGCCGGGTCGGAGCCGTCCAGCGTCGTGCAGGAAACCGTCATGGTTGACGAAGTCGCGAGCAAAGGCTTGCCTTCGAGGTTCAGCGTCACGGTCACGGCGATCTTGTTGAGCGTTATGCCCATTTCCTCGGCAACGTAGCGAAGGTCGTTGCAGAAGCAGCCGCCGATCGCCAGGGCGAGCAGCTGGCCGCCATTGAAGCCCAGGCCCATGCCGCCGGCCTTGCCTTCGGGCCGGTCGACGATGATCGTGTGGCCGCCTGCCCAGCCCATGGCCGCCTGCGTGTCCCCAACATTGCGCAGTTCGACGGTCATCGAAACCATTGTGGACGTCCTCCCGGCAGGAGTCGACCGGGCGCGGGCCTCGTCGACGTAGGGTCATTATGCAGGCGCAGAGGTGCCCCTGTCGCTGAGCAACGCCGCTCCCGCCATGTCATCAAGGATCGGACAATCCGGCCTTTCGTCGCCGTGGCAGGCATGGATCAGTTTCTGCAGCGTCGAGCGCATCGACTGCAACTCGCGCACTTTCTCCTCGATCGCCGTGACATGGGCGGCGGCGATTTCGCGCACGTTGTGGCTGGCGCGGCTGCGATCCTGGTAAAGCGCCATCAACTGGCGGCAATCGTCGATGGAAAAGCCGAGATTGCGCGCGCGGCGCAGGAAGGCCAGCCGATGGATGTCGTCTCCGGAATAACCGCGGTAGCCGTTGGCGGCCCGCGCCGGGGCGATCAGGCCGATCTCTTCATAGTAGCGGATAGTCTTGGCCGGCAGGCCGGAGCGGTGGGCGGCGTCACCGACATTCATGACGGTTCTCCTCGATTTCCAGGAGCCCATGGAGCAGGCCCCTTGAATTTGCTTCACAATCCTGTGAGTCCTGTTGCCAAAATGCCATAGTGATACGCTTACCGGTACGTCAAGGCAGGCATATAGGCATCGCGCGCTTGGCAAGCAAAGCAAATGCCAGCATGAATGACGATGAGAGAGCGGCCGACTCGTGCCGCCGAATTTGGGCGGGGCACCGGATCACCTGATGCGCATGAAGTCGTTTGCAATCATCGCCGCACTGGCGCTCTCCACTGCTATCGCCGGTTGCAGCACCATCGGCTCGCAGATCTTCTCCAACGACTACGGCGCGGTCACCGACGCCGGTTATCAGCTACCGCGCATCCCGATCGAGAAAGTGCCGATGAAGTACCATCGGCAGGAAGTGAACTACGACAGCCCGGAAAAGCCGGGCACGATCATCGTCGATACGCAGAACAAGTTCCTCTACTTCATTGAGGGCGACGGCAGGGCCATTCGCTACGGCATCGGCGTCGGCCGCGAGGGCTTCGAGTGGCATGGCACCGCCCACATTGCGCTCAAGCGCGAATGGCCGACCTGGACGCCGCCGAGGCAGATGATCCAGCGCCAGCCGGAATTGGAAAAGTTTGCCGGCGGCATGGAGCCGGGCCTGAAGAACCCGCTCGGCGCGCGCGCCATGTACCTGTTCAACAAGGGCGGTGATTCAGGCTATCGCCTGCATGGCAGCCCGGAGTGGAATTCGATCGGCAAGGCTATGTCGTCTGGCTGCATCCGCCTAATGAATCAGGACATTATCGACCTCTATGACCGCGCCTCGGTCGGCGCCAAGGTCATCGTTCTCTAGAGGCAGTTTTCGTACGCGGACCGTCTAGGCAACAACGGACGTCCCAAGCAGAAAACCGGGCAATTCGGCCCGGTTTTTTGTTGTTTGCCTCTAATGCGTCGAGAAGGAGGTCTCTACGAGACCTGCTCGACCTGCTGCACTTCCGGCACGAAATGGCGCAGAAGGTTCTGGATGCCGTGCTTCAGCGTCGCCGTCGAGGACGGGCAGCCGGCGCAGGCGCCCTTCATGTGCAGGAACACCGTGCCGTTCTCGAAGCCGCGGAAGGTGATGTCGCCTCCATCCTGGGCGACCGCCGGGCGCACCCGTGTATCGAGCAGTTCCTTGATGGTGATGACCAGCTCCTCGTCGGCCTTGTCGTAGAACTCACCGGTCTGGCTGGTCTCTGCGGCCGGGCCAGCCTTGGCCATGACAGGCGCGCCGGACATGAAATGCTCCATGATGGCGCCGAGGATCGCCGGCTTCAGATGCTGCCAGTCGGGGCCATCCTTGGTCACGGTGATGAAGTCATAGCCGAAGAAAACGCCGGTGACGCCAGGAATTTCGAACAGCCGGCCGGCCAGCGGCGAGGCGACGGCGGCGCTGTCGGCATCGCGGAAATCGGCGGTGCCTTCCAGAAGCACTTCCTTGCCGGGCAGGAATTTCAGCGTCGCCGGGTTTGGCGTCGATTCGGTCTGGATGAACATGGCCGTCTCCGTGCCCGTTTGGGCATCTAGTTTGGAACAATTCTAAATAGGCTCAATTGGATGGACATTCAAGCGAAACGCATCGCCGGAACGGCTGGCTGGCGGAATGTTTTTTCGCGCCCAAAATCGGAGCGGCATCACCTGAAGAGCAAAATCTCAGGCCAGGCTGTCTATTTCCTCGTCCGACAGGTTCTGCGGCACGACAGTCACCGGGATCGGGAAGGCGGCACCCTTGCCGGCCACGGCGCCGACAAGCGGCCCAGGGCCTTCCTTGCCCGCACCGGCGGCCAGCACCAGGATGGCGATGTCCTGGTCTTCCTCGATCAATTTGTGGATCTCTTCCGTCGGCTTGCCTTCGCGCACCACCATCTCGGGCTCGATGCCGAGCTTCTGGCGCACCTTGTTGGCATAGCTGTCGAGTGCGGCGCGCGCCGTGGCGTTGGCTTCCTCGCGCATGATCTTCTCGACACCCAGCCAATGCTGGAAATCGTCCGGCACGATGACATAGAGCAGCACCAGCGTGCCGCTGGTGCTCTGCGCCCGTTTCGAGGCATAGGCGACGGCGCGCTCGCATTCCGGCGTGTCGTCGATGATCGTCAGGAATTTCCTGCGATGGCCGGCTTCGCGGCTGAGGCGTTTGGAGACCATGTCTATCTACTCGGTGTCGTGCGGCCGCAATCTGCCACTGCGGGGGACCGGCGGCAAGCCGCCGGCCTTGTGCCAGTGCACCCGATGTCGCGATCAGCCCTGCAGCAGGCCGATAATGTCGCGCACCGTCTTCATCGTCGCTTCGGCCAGCACGCCGGCGCGCTCGCCGCCATCCTTGAGCACCGCGTCGACATAGGCGCGGTCATCCGAAATGCGGCGCATCTCGCTGGCGATCGGCGCCAGTTTTTCCACTGCAAGATCGGCCAAGGCCGGCTTGAACACGGAAAACTGCTGGCCGGCGAATTCCTTGAGTACATCCGCCTTCGACATCTCGGCGAGACCCGCATAGATGCCGACCAGGTTCTCCGCCTCGGGCCGGCCGGCCAGGC
This sequence comes from Mesorhizobium sp. M0618, assembly GCF_040320765.1. Taxonomy (NCBI): domain Bacteria; kingdom Pseudomonadati; phylum Pseudomonadota; class Alphaproteobacteria; order Hyphomicrobiales; family Phyllobacteriaceae; genus Mesorhizobium; species Mesorhizobium sp. M0618. The sequence continues at coordinate 157,722 of NZ_JAMYQH010000002.1, forward strand.
CGTCCAGCTCGCTCGGCAACGCTTCCGGGTCGGTTTTGGCCTTGCGAATCTTCTTCGAGATGTCATCGGCATCGTCGGTCAGGTTGATGCGCGACAAATCCGACGGGTCCGATTTGGACATTTTCTTGGAGCCGTCGCGCAGCGACATGATGCGCGCCGCCGGCCCACCGATGACCGGCTCGGTCAGCGGGAAATAGCCGTTCACGGTCTCTTCGCCGACCTGCATCTCGACGCCGATGCCAAGGGCCGCGATGCGGTCGGAGAAGTCGTTGTTGAATTTCTGCGCGATGTCGCGTGTGAGTTCCAGATGCTGCTTTTGGTCCTCGCCCACCGGCACGTGGGTGGCACGGTAGAGCAGGATGTCGGCAGCCATCAGCGAAGGATAGGCTAGCAGGCCGAGCGACGCGTTCTCGCGGTCCTTGCCGGCCTTGTCCTTGAACTGCGTCATGCGGTTCATCCAGCCGATGCGCGCCACGCAATTGAAGATCCAGGCGAGCTCCGCATGCTGCATGACCCGCGACTGATTGAAGACGATGTGCTTCTTCGGGTCGATGCCCGAGGCCAGGAACGCAGCGGTGATCGACCGCGTCTGGTCGGCTAGGTCTTCATGAACGAGTTGAGCTGTCAGCGAATGCAGGTCGACGACGCAATAGATGCAATCGGAGGTGTCCTGCAGGGCGACGAATTTCTTGATGGCGCCGAGATAGTTGCCGAGGTGCAGATTGCCGGTCGGCTGGACACCGGAAAAGACGAGTGGCTTGAAGGCGGTCATGATTGTCCTCATGGCTTGTGGAGGGCCGTATAAGCGTGATTCCGAAAAGTTGCAGACTTTTCGGAGCCAATCACGCGGCTGGAAACCGCGCGCGGCGAAAGTCTTGCGACGGCGCGCTTATGGACGAGAGCGGTGAGAGGATCAAGAGGCCATTGGGCCTTGGAGCAGACTATAAGGAACAGGGACAAGAAACCGGGAGTGTCTCGGTTTGAAATTTGAAATATGCGAAAGCACCTATATGCTTCGCGGAAAGCAGGGGCCGGAGACTTGGCGCGAGTTTGGAAGATTGTACGCCACGGGGCGCCCGATCAATGGGAGGATTCCATCCCAGAGAAGTCGCTGGCCGAAGGGCAATTAGTCGTGCTTCTATCGCGGCTAGCCGCGAGCCATCTGCCACCCGTCGCCACGACCCCATTGCCACGAAACGCTCCGCGGTTCACTACGTCGCTCACTGTCAAAAACGACCGCTTTGGCAACAAGCACTTCATCATGTACGCGAGCGGCAGCCGGGTGCATTACATAGCGACCTTGGAGGAGACGCCTTGAATGCCCACCGGATCTGAAGGTCAGAAGCGCCCCGCCGGCGTGGTCGGTATGCAAGAGGCACTGCAGCGCAGGCGCAGCCGCGAGACGCCGCTGGAGACCGCGGCACGGCTTCGGGCCGAACTCGGAATTGAACTGAGGGGGCAGGCGCGCAACACCTTGCCACCCTCCGTCTACGACGAATTGTCTGGAGAAGACTAATGTTTGTCGAAGCAGCCGCTATCGTCGCAATGAGGGGTGGGACATTGCAATAAATTCCGGCTCACGGATCTGGAGACTGTTCCCTAGTCGGCGGCGATCCTTTCCGTCCGACATTGCGCCGGATCATCCCGAAATCGGCGCCGCCGGTGGCAAACGCGGTGATGAAATAAAGCAGCGCCCCGCCGGCAACCAGCGACAGCAGCGTCGCCGCCTTGACCACCAGCGGCGAGCCCGGCCCAAGCCTGATGGCGAACCAGTGTTCGGCAAAATAGAGCGCAGCGCCCATCACCACGGCGGACAGCACCAGACGTGGAATGCGCTTCATCAGCGGTACGTCGCGGCCCCAATGGCCGCGCCGGATCAAGACGCCGAGCAGCATCACCGCGTTGACCCAGCCGGCGACGGCCGAGGCCACCGCAATGCCGGGCGCCCCCATCCGTGGAAACAGCGTCAGCGCCGTGGTGACGTTCACCGCCACCGAGATGGCGGCAAAGATCATCGGCGTGCGCGTATCCTCACGGGCGAAATAGCCTGGGGTGAACGCCTTGATCAGCACGAAGGCCGGCAGGCCGAGGCCGAAGATGGCCAGGATCGCCGCCACCGTCGGCGTCGATCCGTTGGCGGCGAACGCGCCGCGCTCATAGACCAGCCGCACGATCGGTTCCGACATCACCCAGAGTGCCGCGGCTGCCGGCAAGGTCAGGAACAGCGTGAACTCGACCGAGCGGTTCTGCAGATTGGCCGCCTCGATCAGATTGCCCGACTTCAGCGCCCGCGACAGTTCGGGCAACAGCACGATCGCCACCGCAACACCGACCACGCCGAGCGGCAACTGGTAGATGCGGTCGGCGTAGGCGAGCGAGGACACCGCGCTGTTCTGCGCCGAGGCGATCGCCGTACCGATCAGCTGGTTGATCTGGGTGATGCCGCCGGTGATGGCCGCCGGCAGCGCCAGGATCAGCAGCCGCTTGACCGCGGGCGTCATTTTGGGACGGCGAAAGCCGATCGAGATGCCGGCATGGCGCACCGCCACCCAGACGATCGCCAACTGCACCAGTCCGGCGGCAAGCACGCCCCAGGACAGCCCGTAGCCGACTGCGAGGGCATCCGAGCCCTTGTACCAGGCATAGGCGAGCACGCCGATCAGGATGATGTTGAGGAACACCGGTGCCACTGCGGCGGCGAAATAGCGGCGCAGCGAATTCAGCATGCCCGCCATCATCGCGCCCAGCGACATGCAGATCAGATAGGGAAACATGATCGTCGCCAGCGTCACCGTGGTGTCGAACTTCCCCGGCGTGCCGGCAAAACCCGGCGCCACCAGATAGCGCACGATCAGCGGCATCGACAGTTCCATGATGATCGTCAGCGCCAGCAGCGCCGTGAACAGCACGCCGAATACTTCCTCGGAAAAGCGCTTGGCGCCTTCGGTACCGTGGGTCTCGATCTCTTTGGCGAACAGCGGCACGAAGGCGGCGTTGAAGGCCCCCTCGGCAAACAGCCGGCGAAAGGTGTTGGGAAACTGGAAAGCGGCGTTGAAGGCATCGGCAACCGGTCCGGTACCGAGTGCAGCAGCCATCAGCATCTCGCGGCCGAAACCGAGCGCGCGGCTCATCAGCGTGCCGGAAGCGACCGTTGCGAATTTCTTGACGAGGCTCATGCTTTTGGGAACTGCCTGCGCAATTGGGACAAAGTGATGGTCGTTGTCACTCGGCCGCCGCCCTGGGCTTGCCGCCGCGTTCGGGCACGATGCCTTCGAGCGTTGCCATCAGCCGATTGCGGATGGTGGCGATGCGGGCCGGGCTATCTATCTTCTGGCCAGTGAGATCGGTGACATAGAAAGTGTCGATGACCTTTTCGCCGAAGGTGGTGATATGGGCCGATGCGATGTCGAGCGACAGGTCGGAAAGCGTTCCGGTGATCTCCGACAGCAGTCCCGGCCGGTCGAGGCCCTCGACCTCGATGACCGAAAAACGGTTCGACAGCGTGTTGCGGATTTCGGCACGCGGTGGGATCTTGAACACCTTGGAGCCGCGCCGCGGCTTGGTGCGCTTCTCGATCATTTCCGGCAGCCAGCTCTTGCCCGACAGCACGTCCTCGATCAGCCGGCCGACACGTTCGGCGCGCCGGCGCTCGTCCTCGTCGCGATCGAATTCTCTGCTGATCAGGATCGTGTCGAGCGCGCGGCCATCCGACGTCGTGAAGATCTGCGCGTCGACAATGTTGCCGCCGGCTCCGGCGCAAGCCCCGGCGATGACAGAGAGCAGGCGGGGGTGGTCCTGCGCCAGCACGGTGATTTCGGTCACCGCCTCGAACTGGTGGGTCTTGACCATGGTGGCAAGCTTGTTGCCTGACACGTCCGCTTCGCGGATGAACTCGGCATGGCGCAACTGGTCTGCGAGATCGACGGTCAAAAGGTAATTCTCGTAGTGTTGGCCGACATAGCGCTTGCGGGCCTTGTCCGGCCAGTCGGCAAGCGCCTCGGCCAGGCGCTCGCGCGCCGCCGCCGTGCGCTGCGCGCGCGACACTTCCGAAAACCCGCCGGTCAGCAGCAATTCGGTCTCGTAGTAGAGCGTGCGCAGCAGCTGGCCCTTCCAGCCGTTCCAGACACCGGGTCCGACGCCCCTGATGTCGCAGACGGTGAGGATCAAAAGCAGCTTCAGCCGCTCGACCGACTGCACGATCGCGGCAAAATCCTCGATGGTCTTGCGGTCGTTGAGGTCGCGGGTCTGCGCCGTCATCGACATCACGAGGTGGTTCTCGACCAGCCAGGCCACGGTTTCGGTATCGGCAGGCGACAGCCCCATATGCGGGCAGATCCGACGGGCGATCCTGGCCCCCGCCTCGGAATGGTCCTCCGGCCTGCCCTTGGCGATGTCGTGCAGCAGTACGGCGACATAGAGCGCTTCGCGGCTCTTCTTCAGGCCCGGCATCAGCGTGTGCGAGAGGGGGTGGACCTTTTCGCCGTCGCCGCGCTCGATCTCGGCCAGCACGCCGATGCAGCGGATCAGATGCTCGTCCACCGTGTAGTGGTGGTACATCGAGAACTGCATCATGGCGACGATCTTGCCGAAATCCGGGATCAGCCTGCCGAGCAGTCCGGCTTCGTTCATGCGACGCAGATTGAGTTCGGCATTGCGATCCGAGGTCAATATGTCGAGGAACAGCCGGTTGGCCTCCTCGTCGCGCCGCAGCGACTTGTTGACCAGGCCGAGCGAACGGGTCAGCAGCTTGAGCGCGTCAGGGTGGAATTCCAGACCGTGCTTGTCGGCGAACCAGAACAGCCTCAGCAGATTGACCGGATCGCGCTCGAACACCTGGTCGTCGGCGATGTTGATGCGGTGGTTGTCGACAATGAAATCGGAGGTGCCGGCCAGCTTGCGTTTGCGCCTGGAGAAAGTCAGGAAGATGCGGTTGAAGCCAGGAACGTGCTTGGCCTGCTCCTCCTCGAGCGCCGCGCAGAAGATGCGGGTCAGGTCGCCGACGTCCTTGGCAACGAGGAAGTAGTGCTTCATGAAGCGCTCGACCGCCGACAGGCCGGGGTGTGTGGTGTAGCCGAGCCGTTCGGCGATCTCGCGCTGGATGTCGAAATGCAACCGCTCTTCGGCCTTGCCGGTGAGGAAATGCATGTGGCAGCGTACCGCCCACAGGAAATCCTCCGCCTTCTGGAACTCGCGGTATTCGCCCTCGGTGAAGACGCCCTTGTCGACCAGTTCCTCGCCGGTACGCACCCGATAGAAATATTTGCCGATCCAGAACAGCGTCTGCAGGTCGCGCAGGCCGCCCTTGCCGTCCTTGACGTTGGGCTCGACCAGATAGCGGCTTTCGCCGGCCTTGGCATGGCGGTCATCGCGTTCGGCAAGCTTGGCTTGGACATATTCGGGGCCGGTCGTGCGCACCACCTCATGATCGAACCGCAGCATCAGTTCATCATAGAGCTTTTCCTCGCCCCACAGGAAACGTGCTTCGAGGATCGAGGTGCGGATGGTGACATCGGTCCGCGACAGGCGCAGGCATTCGTCGATGTTACGGGTGGCGTGGCCGACCTTCAGCCCCAGGTCCCACAGCATGTAGAGCATGTATTCGACTGTCTGTTCGCCCCACGGCGTCTGCTTGTAGGGTAGCAGGAACAGAAGGTCGATGTCGGATCCCGGCGCCAGCGTGCCGCGGCCGTAGCCGCCGACAGCGACGACGGCCATGCGCTCCGCCGAGGACGGGTTCTTGACCCGGTAGACATGGGTGACGGCGAAATCGTAGAGCGCCCGGATGATCTCGTCCATGAGATGCGACAGCCGCGCCGCGCAGGCGCTGCCGCCGCCATCGTCCATCAGCATTCGTTCGGCAATGGCGCGCCCTTCCGCCAGTCGTCCCTTGAGCAGTTGGAGCACGCCATTGCGCGCGGCCTGCCCTGAGCCATCGTCCGCCGTGGCCGCGGTCAGCGCGGTCATCTCGCGGCGCAAGGCTTCGCCGTCGATCAATTCGTCGAGCTTCAGGGAGATTCTTGCCATATATCCAGTCGGCCTTGCCGTTTCGGCGGCGTCTATAGCGCGTTTTCGTGGCGCTGGGTATGGGGCGTTGAAAGCCGGTTCAAGACCCGGCTGAGCTTTGGCTCGGATAAGTAAATGGAATAACCATTCTCCGCTTCAGTCGACAGAAATCGACAATGCGCTTGCCTATCCGCCGTGCCTCGGCTTTGAGCTTCGCTATGGCTGTCTTTCTGCGTTTCCCGGTCCCGGCGGCGCACTGGATATCCCGCTTTTCCCTGAGCAGGCTTGGCAATTGGAGCGCCCTGTCGCCAAGGAACTGATCTTGCGCGCAGAGCGCAGGAACAAGCTGATAGATTGTCTCGCCTCGCAAAACCGAAAACTCGGGGTTGAAAACAATGTCGTCGACAGCGATGCCGATCTCCTCGGTGGCCTTGATCAGGTCGAGCGCGGTTTGCCTGGAGATGATGTAGCCGGCGGTTCCTATATGTCCGGCGTCGAGTTTGGATGTGGAAAAGCCGTGACCGATGTCAATGCGCTTGCGTCGGATCACGGTCTTGCAAAAATAGCTTTCGAGCTTGACGACTTCGGCATCGGCTGGAATCCAGTGGCTGTCGCGAAGCAATGCGCCGGCTTTCGCGGCAAAGACGATGTCGTCCTCGAAGATTGCCCCGTAGCGAGCGTCGCCTTGCGCGATGGCGGCCCAGCAGGCCCGGTGACTGAGCAGGCAGGCGATCTCGCCGTCAGTCAATGGCAGCCTGTTCCGATATCCGACATTTTGCGGCAGCTGGTCCAGGTCCGGCCGATCCCGTGCGTCGATGGCCTGAACGCGTTCGAATGGGACGCCGATGCGGGCAAACTCCGCCGTCACACGGGCAAGGCGATCGGGAGACCGATCGAGATTGATGACCAGACGCTTCATTGCCAAAGAAAATCTCACCCCCGGGACGCTCGCTCTCTAGCAGGCGTGGTGTTGCCGCGTGAGACTTTTTCTGGGGAGAATGGACGCGCCGTGGACCGGAGAAGAAAAGTCGAAACAGCCCTTGACCTTCCAGTTACTGGAAGCCCTATCTCCACGTCACACACCGATCCATCAAGGCATTTTCGAATGACGCATTCCGATCACGATCATCACGCGCATGGTAGCTGCTGCTCGACAAAAGGCGCCGTGCCCACCACGAAGAGCGTCGTCCGCGACCCGGTCTGCGGCATGACTGTCGATCCGGTCGCCGGCAAGCCGACGACCGAGCATGATGGCCATCCCTATCATTTCTGCAGCCAGGGCTGCCGCACGAAATTCGTCGCCGAGCCGGAAAAATTCCTGACGGCCACCGATCCGGTCTGCGGTATGAGCGTCGACCGCGCGACAGCCAGGCACTTTGCCCGCCACGAAGGCCAGGGCTTTTACTTCTGCTCGGCCGCCTGCCAAGCGAAATTCGAGGCGGAGCCGCAAAAATATCTCGGCGACAGGCCGGCACCGCAGCCGATGCCCAAAGGCACGCAATACACCTGCCCGATGCATCCTGAAATCATCCGCGACAAGCCAGGATCCTGCCCGATCTGTGGCATGGCGCTGGAGCCGATGGGCGTGCCGACGGGCGATGAAGGGCCAAATCCCGAGCTGGTCGATTTCACCAGGCGGTTCTGGGTGAGCGCTGCCTTGTCGGTCCCCCTGCTGATCATCGCCATGGCACCCATGATCGGCTTGATGTTTGAAGGCCTGGTCGAGGACCGGGCAAAAGTCTGGATCGAACTGGTCCTGGCAAGCCCGGTGGTGCTTTGGGCCGCCTTTCCCTTCTTCCACCGCGGCTGGGACTCGCTGGTCAACCGCAGCCCCAACATGTGGACGCTGATCTCGCTCGGCGTTGGCGCTGCCTATCTCTACAGCGTCGTCGCCACACTGTTTCCGGATATCTTTCCGCATCAGTTCCGCGGCCATGGCGGTGCGGTGCCGGTCTATTTCGAGGCTGCTGCCGTCATCGTTGCACTGGTCTTCCTTGGCCAGGTGCTGGAGCTGCGCGCCCGTGAAAAGACCGGTTCGGCGATCCGCGCCTTGCTCGATCTGGCGCCGAAGACCGCGCGGCTGATTGCCGCCGATGGTTCCGAAAACGACGTGCCCCTCGACGCCGTCAAGGCCGGCGATCGCCTGCGCATACGCCCCGGTGACGCCGTGCCGGTCGATGGCACGGTGCTGGAAGGGCGATCCTCGCTCGACGAATCGATGATCACGGGCGAGCCGTTGCCGGTAGAGAAGGTCGAGGGCGATGCGCTGACCGGCGGCACGCTCAACAAGAATGGTGCGCTGATCATGCGCGCTGAGAAGGTCGGCGCCGAGACGACGCTGGCGCGCATCGTCGAGCTCGTCGCCAAGGCGCAGCGCTCGCGCGCCCCGATTCAAGGGTTAGCCGATCGCGTTTCTTTCTATTTTGTCCCGGCCGTCGTCCTAGTCGCGATTGTCGCTTTCATCGCTTGGGCCGTGTTTGGACCCGAGCCCAGCCTGATCTTTGCCATCGTCTCGGCGGTGTCGGTGCTGATTATCGCTTGCCCCTGTGCGCTCGGCCTTGCCACGCCGATGTCGATCATGACCGCCACCGGGCGCGGAGCGCATGCCGGTGTGCTGATCAAGGAGGCCGCAGCACTCGAACGCTTCGCTTCCGTCGACACGCTGATCGTCGACAAGACGGGGACGCTGACCGAAGGCCGGCCGAAGCTGACCGATGTCGTTGCGGCAAACGGTTTTTCTGAGGAGGAATTGCTGGCGCTTGCCGCCGGTCTGGAGAAGGGGTCGGAGCATCCGCTGGCTGAAGCCATCGTCGACGGCGCCGCTACGCGCGGCGTGACAGTTGCCGAGGCCAGCGCCTTCGAGGCCGTCACCGGCAAGGGCGTGTCCGGTTCGGTCTCGGGAAAGACGGTCGCGCTCGGCAATACCGAGATGATGGCCGACCTTGGCGTCGACATCGCATCCATCTCGGCCAAGGCCGAGGCGTTGCAACTCGAAGGCAAGACGGCGATGTTCGTCGCTGTCGACAAAAAACTGGCCGGCATCGTCGCCGTCGCCGACCCTATCAAGGCAACGACGGCCGAGGCGATCAAGGCGCTGCATGAAAGCGGCTTGCGGATCATCATGGCAACCGGCGACAATGAACGCACGGCCAACGCGATCGCCAGAAGCCTCGGCATCGACGAGGTCCGCGCCGGACTGCTGCCGGAACAGAAGGCAGCCCTTGTCGAGGAACTGCGCGCAAAGGGCGCCGGCGTTGCCATGGCCGGCGACGGCGTCAATGACGCACCGGCCCTTGCCGCCGCCGATGTCGGCATCGCCATGGGCACCGGCGCCGATGTCGCCGTCGAAAGCGCCGGTATCACTCTGGTCAAGGGCGACCTCAACGGTATCGTGCGCGCCCGCACGCTGGCCCAGGCGACGATCCGCAACATCCGCCAGAACCTGTTCTTCGCCTTCCTCTACAATGTGCTGGGCGTGCCGGTCGCCGCCGGCGTGCTCTATCCGCTCACCGGCACGCTTCTGTCGCCGATGCTGGCGGCGGCGGCGATGAGCCTGTCTTCGGTGTCGGTGATCGCAAACGCATTGCGGCTGAGAACATTGAAACTCTGATCCAAGCCCCCAAATACGAAACCACCCAACAGGAGACCATGAATGACCTTCGCCAAAAAACTCGTGCTGCTGCTGATGGCGGCCGGAATGCTGGTTGCCGTCTTCCTCGAAAGTGTTCCGGCGCAAAGTGAGGAGATGAAACACGACATGGGCGCCATGGCGACGGACGCGACCAGCCCCTCGACCGAGGGCTACAAGGCAGCGATGGACAAGATGCATGCCGACATGATGGCATCTGAATATACCGGCAATGCCGATGTCGATTTCGTCAAGGGCATGATCCCGCACCATCAGGGTGCCATCGACATGGCCAAGGTCGAGCTTGCCAACGGCAAGGATCCGGAAATCCGCAAGCTGGCCGAAGGCGTCATCGCCGCGCAGGAAGCCGAGATCAAGCAGATGCAGGCCTGGCTCGCCGCCCATCCGGTGAAGTAAGTCTTCAGCCATCGCCAGCGCGGCGAGAACGCCTCTGGATTTCTCGTCCAGCCTGTGATGCGATCGGCCCAAATGGAGCCCGCCATGCCGCCGACCATCAGAACCACCAAACTGCCCTCAGGCGAAGCCGTTCAGGTGCTTGGCCAGGGCACATGGAAGATGGGCGAGGATATCAGTCGCCGTGCCGATGAGGTGAATGCCCTCAAGCTCGGCCTCGACCTCGGCATCACACTGATCGACACCGCCGAAATGTATGCCAGCGGCGGCGCCGAGGAGGTGGTGGCAGAGGCTATTGCCGGGCGCCGTGACGAGACCTTCCTGGTCTCGAAAGTTCTGCCATCGAACGCTTCGCGCGCGGGCGTGCAGCGCGCCTGCGAAAACAGCCTGAAGCGCCTGCGCACTGACCGCATCGATCTCTATCTGCTGCATTGGCCGGGCAGCGTGCCGCTGGCGGAAACGGTCGCGGCCTTCGAGGCCCTGAAAAAGGCGGGCAAGATCCGTCACTGGGGCGTCAGCAATTTCGACACCGACGAGATGGAAGAGCTGATCGGCTTGTCGGATGGCGGCAATGTCCAGACCAACCAGGTGCTCTACAATCTGGTCCGGCGCGGCCTCGAATTCGACCTGGCGCGTTGGAGCCGGCAGCGCAACATTCCCTTGATGGCCTATTCGCCGGTCGAGCAGGGCGCGCTGGCGCGCAATGCCAGGCTCGACGCCGTCGCCGCCCGCCACAACGCCACGGCCGCCCAGATCGCCTTGGCCTGGGTGATGCATCAGGCCGGCGTCATCGCCATTCCGAAGGCCAGCAGCCAGGAGCACGTCCGCCAGAATGTCGCCGCGCTCGACATCAAGCTTACGCCTCAGGACATCGCCGATCTCGACCGTGGCTTTCCGCCACCGACGCGCAAACGCGGGCTGGAGATGATTTAGGCGCGCAGATAGCGAAGGCCCGTTCCGTCACACCCCCCTCTGTCCTGCCGGACATCTCCCCCGCAAGGGGGGAGATAGGCAGCTTCCGCGCTCCGCTCTCCTTGCATGGTGATTGGCGAAAGCCAAGGTGACGTCCGATCTCCCCCCTTGCGGGGGAGATGCCCGGTAGGGCAGAGGGGGGTGCTGTCCCGCCGACCTTTACTGGCTACGCCAGTCCCTTAAGCTGGTAAAGCGCCTCCAGCGCCTCGCGCGGCGTCATCTCGTCGGGATTGATCGCGCCGAGCGCGTCGCCGAGCGCATCGTTTTTCGTCGGCTTTGGCGCTTCGCGCTTCACCGCCACCGAAAACAGCGGCAGGTCATCCACCAGCCGGTTGGTCTTGCCGGAGACTTCGCCTTCTTCGAGCTGATGCAGCACTTCCTTAGCCCGGTCGACCACCGCCTCCGGCAGGCCGGCCAGCCGCGCCACCTGCACGCCGTAGGAGCGGTCGGCGGCACCCTTGCCGACCTCGTGCAGGAAGACGACGTCGTTTTCCCATTCCTTGACCCGCATGGTGACGTTGGAGAGCCGCGCCAGCTTGCCGGCCAGCGAGGTCATTTCGTGAAAGTGAGTAGCGAAGATCGCCCGGCAGCGGTTCTTCTCGTGCAGGTATTCGACCGCCGCCCAGGCGATCGACAGGCCGTCGAAAGTGGCGGTGCCGCGGCCGATCTCGTCGAGGATCACCAGCGCGCGTTCGCCGGCCTGGTTGAGGATCGCCGCCGTCTCGACCATCTCGACCATGAAGGTCGAGCGGCCGCGCGCCAGATCGTCCGAGGCGCCGACACGCGAGAACAGCCGGTCGACGACGCCGATATGGGCCGATGTCGCCGGCACGAACGAGCCGGTCTGGGCGAGGATGGCGATCAGCGCGTTTTGCCGCAGGAACGTCGACTTGCCGCCCATATTGGGGCCGGTCAGAAGCCAGATCGCGCCATTCTTGGCGCTGCCCTCCGGCGACAGGTCGCAATCATTGGCGACGAACGGGCCTTCGCCCGAACGGCGCAAGGCCTGCTCGACCACCGGATGCCGGCCCCCCAAAATGTCGAAAGCAAGGCTCGAATCCACCACCGGCCGGCACCAGGCTTCGCTTTCCGAGAGAAGCGCAAGTGCCGCCGAGACATCGAGCACGGCCAGCGCATCCGCACCGGCGCGGATCTTCTCCGCTTCGCCGACCGCTTCCGCCGTCAGCGCGTCGAAGGCGGCAAGCTCGATGCTGAGCGCCCGGTCGGCGGCGTTGGCGATCTTGGTCTCGAGTTCGGCAAGCTCGGTCGTCGTGAAGCGCATGGCGTTGGCCATGGTCTGGCGGTGGATGAAGCGCGCCTTGGCGCCGTCGCTGCCGGTCATGATCGCGTGGTGATTGGCGGTCACCTCGATGTAGTAGCCAAGCACATTGTTGTGGCGGATCTTCAGCGAGCGGATGCCGGTCTCGTCGATCAGCGAGCGCTCCAGCCCGGCGATCACTTTGCGCGACTCATCGCGCAGCGCCCGCATCTCGTCGAGATCGGGGTGATAGCCGCCGCGAACGAAGCCGCCGTCACGCTTGAGCAGCGGCAGTTCGTCGCCAAGCGCCTGTGTCAGGTGCTGGGCCAGCGCCTGGGGCAGCGCGTGGATGGCAGCGAGTGCCGCCGTCAATTCCCTGGGCAGGGCGGTCGCGGCAAAGATCTCGGCGATCGCGCCGGCAGCCTCGAAACCGGCGCGCAGCGCGCCAAGGTCGCGCGGGCCGCCCCGGTTGAGCGCCAGCCTGGACAGCGCGCGCGGCATGTCGGCGACGCTCTTCAGGCTCGACCGTACCGCCTGGCACAGCCGGGTCTCGGCACGGAAGAACGACACCGAATCCAGCCTGGCGCCGATCGCCACCGGGTCGGTCAGTGGCGCCATCAGCCGGTCGGCGAGCAGCCTTGCGCCGCCGCCCGTCACCGTGCGGTCGATCGCCTTGAACAGCGAGCCTTCGCGGCTGCCCGACAGCGTGCGTAAGAGTTCCAGATTGCCGCGCGTGGCCGGATCGATGAACAGGGTCGATCCTTGCTCTTCGCGCTCGGGCCGCGATAGCGGCGGGCGCTCCGCCTTCTGCGTCTTCTCGACATAGGCGATGGCGCCGGAGATCGCCGACAGTTCGGCGCGCGAAAAGGCGCCAAAACTATCCGGTGTCGCCACATCGAAGAAGCGGGCGATGCGTCCCGTGGCCGAGGCCGAATCAAACAGCGACGGCGGCTGCGGGCTGGCGACGCGGCCAAGCACGTCGAACACCGGTTTCAACTCCGGATCGTGGAACACCGGCTCGGCGACGATCAGCTCGCGCGGATCGACGCGGAAAATGTCGGCCAAAAGCCGGTCGGCGGTGGTGTCGGTGACGCGGAAGGCGCCCGTCGAGATGTCGATCCAGGCCAGCGCAAAGGAGTGGTCCGCTCCGCCTTTCACCCGCCCCAGCGCCATCAGGAAACTCGATTCCGACGGCGCCAGCAATTTGTCCTCGGTGATGGTGCCCGGTGTCACCAGCCGCACCACGTCGCGGCGCACCACCGATTTGCCGCCGCGTTTCTTGGCCTCGGCCGGATCCTCGATCTGTTCGCAGACGGCAACGCGGAAACCCTGGCCGATCAGCTTTTGCAGATAATCGTCGGCGGCATGCACCGGCACGCCGCACATCGGAATGTCGAGCCCTTGATACTTGCCGCGTTTGGTCAGCACGATGCCCAACGCCCGGCTTGCCTTCTCGGCATCGTCGAAGAACAGCTCGTAGAAATCGCCCATGCGATAGAACAGCAGCGAATCGGGGTTCGCCGCCTTGATCTCGATGAATTGCTCGATCATCGGCGTGGCGCCGGCGTGGGCGGTCGGCACCGGCGTCATCGCCTCGGGGGCGTCTGGCTCGTTCGGGCTGTGCATGTTCATGCGCGGCACGCTAGCAGATGTGATGATGCGGTTTAATGCCAGAGCTTCGAAAAACAGGGGACGACGGGACGGCAGCTTGTCCGCAATTGCCGATGCGGACGGCGATTCCAGCGCGCTGGCGGTTTACACGCGGCGGCGCGTGGTCTTAATTCGGTCCGACACAAAGCACCCGCTTCAACGAGGTGCTGCACCGGTGAGGAAATCAAGAACATCATGGCCAGGAAAACCGAGAACAACGGTCCGTCCGTCAGTGCGCAGGAAGCGCTCGAATTCCACGCCATGGGTCGCCCCGGCAAGCTGGAGGTCGTTGCCACCAAGCCGATGGCGACGCAACGCGACCTCAGCCTCGCCTATTCGCCTGGCGTCGCGGTTCCTGTTCTGGCCATCGCCGAAGACCCCTCGCGCGCCTTCGACTACACGACGCGCGGCAATATGGTCGCCGTCATCTCCAACGGCACCGCCATTCTCGGCCTTGGCAATCTCGGCGCGCTGGCCTCCAAGCCGGTGATGGAGGGCAAGGCGGTGCTGTTCAAGCGCTTCGCCGATGTCGATTCCATCGACCTCGAGGTCGATACCGAGGACGCCGACGAGTTCATCAACTGTGTGCGTTTCCTCGGGCCCTCTTTCGGCGGCATCAATCTCGAGGACATCAAGGCGCCGGAATGCTTCATCATCGAGCAGCGCCTGCGCGAATTGATGGACATCCCGGTCTTCCATGACGACCAGCACGGCACTGCGATCATCTCGGCCGCCGGCCTGATCAACGCGCTGGAAATCACCGGCCGCGACATGAAGACCACAAAAATGGTCTGCAACGGCGCCGGTGCAGCCGGCATCGCCTGTATCGAGCTGATGAAGGCGATGGGTTTTGCGCCGGAAAACATCACTTTGTGCGACACCAAGGGCGTGGTCTTTCAAGGCCGCACCGAAGGCATGAACCAGTGGAAGTCGGCGCATGCGGTCAAGACCGAGGCGCGCAGCCTCGCCGAGGCACTCGATGGCGCCGACGTCTTCCTCGGCCTCTCCGCCAAGGGCGCGCTGACCACCGCCATGGTGCAGTCGATGGCCAAGAACCCGATCATCTTCGCCATGGCCAATCCCGATCCGGAAATCACGCCGGAGGAAGTGGCCGAGATCCGCACCGACGCCATCATGGCCACCGGTCGTTCTGATTACCCCAACCAGGTCAACAACGTGCTCGGCTTTCCCTACATCTTCCGCGGCGCGCTGGATGTCAGGGCAACCACCATCAATGACGACATGAAGATCGCCGCCGCCCAGGCGCTGGCGGCATTGGCACGCCAGGATGTGCCCGACGACGTCGCCGCCGCCTATCAGGGCAACCGGCCGAAATTCGGCCCCAACTACATCATCCCGGTGCCGTTCGACCCGCGCCTGATCTCGGCCATCCCGATTGCGGTGGCCAAGGCGGCGATGGATTCCGGCGTCGCCCGCAAGCCGATCCTCGATCTCGACCGTTATGCGCAGGAGCTGTCGGCCCGCCGCGACCCGATCGCCTCGACCCTGCAGCGCATCTACGACCGCGTGCGGCGCCAGCCCAAGCGCATCGTCTTCGCCGAGGGCGAAGAGGAGCAGGTCATGCGCGCCGCCGTCTCCTATGTGAATCAGCGGCTCGGCACCGCCATCCTGCTCGGACGCGACGACGTCATCAAGGAAAACGCCAAGCACGCCGGCATCGACCTCAACAAGCAAGGCATCGAGATCATCAATGCAAGGCTGTCGCGCCGCAACGGCATCTACACCGACTATCTCTACGAGCGCATGCAGCGCAAAGGCTTCCTGTTCCGCGACTGCCAGCGGCTGATCAACAACGACCGCAACCATTTTGCCGCCTGCATGGTGGCGCTGGGCGACGCCGACGGCATCGTGACGGGTGTGACCCGCAACTATTCGACCGCACTCGACGACATCCGCCGCGTCATCGACGCCAAGCCCGGCCACCGCGTCATCGGCGTGTCGATCGTGCTGGCGCGAGGCAAGACCGTGCTGGTCGCCGACACCGCCGTGCACGACATGCCCAATGCCGAGCAGATCGCCGACATCGCCGAGGAGGCCGCAGGCTTTGCCCGCCGCATGGGCTATGAGCCACGCCTTGCCATGCTCGCCTATTCCACCTTCGGCCATCCGCAGGGCGAGCGCTCCGAACGCGTCCAGGAAGCCGTGCGTATCCTCGACAAGCGCCGCGTCGATTTCGAATATGACGGCGAAATGGCCGCCGACGTGGCGCTCAATGCGCGGGCCATGGCGCAATATCCGTTCATAAGGCTGACCGGCCCGGCCAATGTGCTGATCATGCCGGCGTTCCACTCGGCTTCGATCTCGACCAAGATGCTGCAGGAACTCGGCGGCTCCACAGTCATCGGTCCTCTGCTGGTCGGCCTGAACAAGCCGGTTCAGATCGTGTCGCTCAACGCCAAGGACAGCGATATCGTCAACATGGCGGCGATCGCGGCGTATACGGCGGGGACTTGAGGGGCGAGCCTGAGCGGTGAGGTCGCAAGGCGTTCAGCGCGGCGCGAATACGCGCGCGGCCTCAACGACCTCGTCGACCTGATCCTGCCGCAGCAAGTCGATAGGGACGCGTCCGTCGAGCTGCGCCGAGGGCCGCGTCAGCCACAGCCATGCGAGCCTTGGATTGGTGATCAGCGACAGCACGTCGCGAATGCCTGCAACCGGCCGGCCGTCGACGAACTGCGCCAGCGGGAAGACATGTTTGCGGCCGCCCTTGCGCAAGGCGATGACCTCACCCCGTCTCTGCCAACGGTGCAGGGTCGAGCGGGCGATGCGCAAATGCTCTTCCAGATAGGTCGAGCCGGCGACGCGGCCCGCCCAGTCCTCGATCAGCATCGATTCGAGATCGTCGGACTTTGGCAGCGAGGGGGGCTCGACATCGGTCAACGGGGTCATCGGCGGATTGATCACGCCGGCAATACCGGCTTCGCTGCGGCGCGCGGCTTCCGCCGCCAGCGCGCGCACGAATTTCGAGGCCAGGCCGGGCAGGTCGGCATGGATGGCGTCGATGGCGCGCTGGTGCTTCGGCGACAGCAAGGTGACGGCGGACGCTATGCTGCCGGCGATCTTGCCGACCGAGACCATGGTTGGCTTGTTGATGGCCTCATCATAGTGGGCAAGCGCGCGTTCGACCTCCTCCGCGACCATCTCCGCGAAGTCGTCCTGCCTGAGGGCCTGGATCTGAAATCTGTTCATGCATCTGTCTTCCGGGCCGCGCTCCCCTCAGCTGCGGCCGATTGTTGAATCTCTAGAGCGGAAAGCGGAAATCGCGGCGGCAACGAATCCGGCCGCCCGACAGCATGCTGTCTAGCATTTCTTGACACCCCAACGGACTGAGGGCGCACCGAAATGTCAGTCGCGGGACGCCCGGATTGCGTGTAGGTGCGATGTATGACAGCCGCGCGACGGTGAGAAGCGGTCCGCGCAGCGGACGAAAAGCCAATTGCTTGGCTTTTCGAGCTTCGAACGCCCTGAGCCTGCGAAGGGCAGCGGCGCGACCGGCCGCCTACGGCACAAGCGCCGGGCTTTAGGGTTACAGTAACCCCGCCTGCTCGGCCTCGCGACGCAAATTCTGCCGCGGCCTGGGGCCGATCTGCTGGATCACCAATCCGGCCGCCAGTGAGCCAAGGTCGCCGCAGGTCTGCAGGTCGCGGCCTTGCGTGTAACCATGCAGGAAGCCGGCGGCATAGAGATCGCCGGCGCCTGTCGTGTCGACCAGTTCCTTGATGGCGGTCGCCTTGATGACCACGGTCTCGTCGCCGCGCACGATCACCGAGCCTTTTTCCGAGCGGGTGACGGCGGCGATCCTGCAATCCTTGCGGATTTGCGCCAGCGCCTCGTCGAACGACGACGTCTGGTAGAGCGACTTGATCTCGTGGCTGTTGGCAAATACGATGTCGACCGTGCCCGAACGCATCAGGTCGAGGAATTCGTCGCGGTAGCGGTCGACGCAGAACGAATCCGACAGCGTCATCGACACTTCGCGACCTGCCGCGTGCGCCAGCCTCGCCGTCTGGCGGATTGCTTCCTTGGCGCGCGGCGGGTCCCACAGATAGCCTTCGAAATAGGTGACCTTGGCGCCGGAGGCCTTGTCGGCCTCGACGTCCTCCGGTCCAAGCTCGACGCAGGCGCCGAGATAGGTGTTCATCGAGCGCTCGCCGTCGGGGGTGACGAAGATCATCGAGCGCGCCGTCGGCGGCTCGCCCTTGAGCGGCCTGGTGTCGAAGGCGACGCCCTGCGCATGGATGTCGTGGGCATAGATTTCGCCCAGCGCATCGTTGGAGACCTTGCCGAAGAAGGCGGCGCGGCCGCCGAAGCTGGCGACACCGGCCGCCGTGTTGCCGGCACTGCCGCCGGACGCCTCGATCGCCGGACCCATGCGGCTGTAGAGCAGTTCGGCGCGTTGTGTGTCGATGAGGTTCATCGCGCCCTTGATGATGCCGTTGGTCTCGAGGAATTCCTCGTCGCACTGGGCGATGATGTCGACAATGGCATTGCCGATGCAAAGCACGTCATAATCCGGCATCAAAATCTCCGCCAAAACCCGAGCCGGCTTCTTGCCACGCCGGTCCGGCGCGGGTCTAGCGATTTGAAACCGGTTTGCCTAGGGCGTGAGACGCAACTTTGGCGGAACAGGCAAAAGGCGCATCAGCCGGGAGGCGCTATGACAATTCGACCGTGGCCGAAGCATTTCGTCGCCGCACCGCCTACAAGCCTGGTTCAGCCGATCCCGTTTCGAAGGCGAGCCAGCCCCATGTCTACAAAGAAGATCTCGACAAAGAACGAGCCTGCAAAGAACGACATGACCACCGACCTGACACTGCTCGTCGTGCTGGCAGTGCTCTGGGGCGCCTCCTACACCTTCATCAAGATCGGCGTCGAAACCATCCCGCCGGTCACCTTCATAGCCGCCCGCACCCTGATCGCCGGCGGTATCCTGTTCGCCATCATCCGCTGGCGCGGGCTCGCCATGCCGGGCGATGCGGCAAGCTGGCGCCGCTTTGCCTTCCAGGCATGCCTCAACAGCGTCATACCATTCACCCTGATCGCCGCCGCCGAACGTTCGGTCGACGCCGGCCTCGCCACGATCCTGAATGCAACTTCGCCGATCTTCACCTTCCTTTTGACCGCGCTCATCACCCGCCACGAGCCGGTCACCCTACGCAAACTGATTGGCGTCGGCGCCGGCATTGCCGGCATCTGCCTCATCATCGGCACCGAGGCGCTGGGTGGCCTCGGTCACGAGCTGTGGGCGCAGTTGGCAATCGTCGCGGCAACAATCTGCTATGCGGGTGCGGCCATTTTCGGCCGTGGTTTCAAGGGCCTCGACCCAATGCTGCCTGCCGCCGGTTCCATGCTGTGCGGCGCCGTCATACTCGTGCCCCTCAGCCTTGTGTTCGACCAGCCATGGACGCTGGCGCCCTCGACCGCGTCGATCCTGGCCCTGCTCGGCCTGTCGGTGTTTTCGACGGCGCTGGCCTTCGTCATCTATTTCCGCCTCATCCACACGCTGGGTTCGGTCGGCACCACCTCGCAGGCCTATCTGCGCGTACCGATCGGCGTCGGCATCGGCGCTCTCTTCCTCGGCGAAAGCCTTGGTTCGACGGCATGGCTGGGCATGGGTTTCGTCGTGGCCGGGGTCGCTGCCATGACCATCCCGATTCGAAAGCCGGCGTTTGCGCGGTAGAGCAATTCCAGGAAAAGTGTGAAGCGGTTTTCCCGGGAAAAGCGCATAGCGCTTTCCCTTGGGAATTGCGTCAAAGCAAAGAACCAGCCCGCTTGTGCTCATGGCCTGCGCTGCCTATCTCGGAAGCATCCGCCTTTTAGGCGGCGTCCGCTAACCGGGGGTGTGACAAGGTGATTTTCGACGCTGCCCGCACTGCGGCCCTCGAGCTGCTCTCGCCTCCCTTTCGGGCCGTGTTCCTCAAGACATTGGGTCTGACGCTGCTGGCGCTTGTCGCCTTGTGGTTCGGCCTGACCAGCCTCGTCGAGTGGCTCGCCCTGCCGTGGCTGCAGACGCTGTTGCCCGGCATACCGTCCTGGGCCGGCTGGCTGGGTGGCATCATCGCCGCGATAGCGCTTGCCTTCGGCATGGCGCTGCTCATCGCGCCGGTGACGGCTGTTGTCGCCGGCCTGTTCCTCGACGATATCGCCGAAGTGGTCGAGCGCACCGACTATCCCGGCGATCCGACCGGCCGCGCCATGCCGGCGCTGCGCTCGCTGGTGCTGTCGGCGCGATTCCTCGGCGTCGTCATTCTTGGCAACATCGTCGCCCTGCTGCTTCTCTTGGTGCCGGGCGTCAACATCGCCGCCTTCTTCATCGTCAATGGCTATCTGCTCGGGCGCGAGTTTTTCGAATTCGCCGCCATGCGCTTTCGCGGGGAAGACGAGGCCAGGGTCTTGCGCAGGCACTATGCCGGCACGGTGTTTCTCGCCGGGCTGCTCATCGCGGCTTTCCTCGCCGTGCCGTTGCTCAACCTGCTGACGCCGCTGTTCGCCGCCGCCATGATGGTGCATCTGCACAAGGCGATCTCGATGCGGGAAGCGGCTCGCTCCTCGCGCCACTGAGCATTTTCTTCAGAGCAACAGGAATCCGCGTCCGAGCTCGTCGTCCGCTTCGACGATAAACTCAGTCCTGCCACTATAATAGGCGCGGCCGCCGACGCGGGCGATGATCGCCTCATGCGGGCCAGCCTTCGCCGTCCGCACCACGGCTCCCGAAAAACGCGAGCCGGCAATGCTTTCGAATGTGCGCGTCTGTCCGATCGCGATCTCGCCCTTGGCATGCATGGCCGCCAACCGCGCGGTGACGCCCGAGCCGGTCGGCGAGCGGTCGACTTCGGCTTCGGCGAAGACGCAGATGTTCTTGGTCACCTCGCCGGAAAACGCGTCGCGGCCGTCCGTCAGGATGGTGCCGTAGAGGAAGGCGAGGTCGGCATGGTCGGGATGCGACAGCGGCAACTTGGCCTTGAGCCTGTTCGTCAGCGTCGTCGCCGCATCGACGAAATCGCGCACCCGACTGCTGCCGAATTCAAGCCCGAACTGGTGGCAATCGGCCAGAGCGTAGAAGGCACCGCCATAGGCGATGTCGAAGCCGATCCTGCCATAGCCCGGCAGCTCTATCGTCTGGCCGCCGGCGAACAGGAAGGCTGGCACGCTTTCGAACGACACCGCGCCGGCCTTGCCGTCCCTGACCTCGACCGAGGCGACGACCAGCCCGCACGGGGCCTCGATGTTGACTGTCGTGATTGGTTCCTGTTTCGCCACCAATCCCTCATCTACGGCGTAGCGGCCGAGCGCGACGATGGCGTGCCCGCACATCGTCGAGTAACCCTCATTGTGCATGAACAGCACGGCGAGGTCGGCGCCGGGCAGGTCCGGCTCGACCAGCAAGGCGCCATACATGTCGTAATGGCCGCGCGGCTCGAACATCAGGATTTTCCTGAGATGATCGAGATGGTCGCGCACATAGGCGCGCTTTTCCAGGATCGTGCCCTTGGGAATACCGGGATAGCCGCCGGTGACGATCCTCAGCGGCTCGCCGCCGGTATGCATATCGACCACGGCCAGCGTCATGCGACGGGCTTCGTGAAGAGGGCCTGCAATTTGCCGAACGGCATGGCGGCGCGGGTGAAGCCGAAGGTGCCGTCCTGCTGGATCTCGCGTGCCGCCGTTTCCAGCATGCCATAGGCGAAATTGGTCAGCCACGGCCCGAGCGAGATGCGCTTGACGCCGGCCATGGCGAGGTCGGCGATGGTGAAGCCAGGCTTTGCCATGACATTGACCGGCTTGCTGACCGCCGAGCAGAGCGTGCGGATCATCTCGACGTCGCCGATGCCTGGCGCATAGAGCACGTCGGCGCCGGCCTTCTCGAACGCCTGCAGCCGCTTGATGGTGTCGTCGAGGTCGGACTTGCCCCACAGGAAATTCTCAGCCCGTGCCGTGAAGACGAAATCGCGCTTCAGCGCCCGCGCCGCCTCCACCGCCGCCGCAACGCGCTCGACGGCATGCGCGAAATCATAGATCGGCTTGTCGGGATCGCCGGTGTGGTCTTCGATCGAGCAGCCGGCAAGACCGGCCGCTTCGGCCGCGAAGATGGTTTCGGCGGCCTGCTCGGCGCTGTCGCCCTTGCCTTTCTCGAGGTCGGCCGAGACCGGCAGGCTGGTCGCCCCCGACACCTCGCGGCAATGGTGGATCATCTGGTCGAAGGTCACCGCGCCGTCCGGCAAGCCGCGCGAAAAGGCAAAGCCGGCGCTGGTTGTCGCCAGCGCCGTGAAGCCGAACGAGCCGAGCAGCTTCGTCGTGCCGATATCCCAGGGATTGGGCATGACGAAGGTCGAGGCATGCAGGTCGCGGAAGATCTTGCCCTTGTCCATGGTAGTACCCCCATCATATGCGGTGTGGCTAAGTGGATTTTATCCTGCCCCATTTGGCCGGGCAAACGAATGCGGTTGGTTCAGAAGCGTTTGGCGTTCTCTCCTGCCAATTTGTCCAGCGTGTCGGAATCCTTGATGTAGTGCGATGTCTTCTTGTCCCAGTGATAGATGACGGAAATCGCGTGGGACTCTGGTCGGGGCGGAGTGTCGTCGCAGCTTTCGCCGTTGAGCACCGTGGCATCGGTCACCGTCACTTTGATGGCAGCATAGGACTTCCCCTCCGCGATGGCCTGAAAAGCTACATCCTGCTTGCGGCTGTAGGCGCACAGGTTTTCGTCGAACGTATAGATCATGTCGATCAGTTCGAATTTGTCGTCGCGGACCATGATCAGCGGCGTGATCACATAGTTCTGGCTCGAGTTGAAATGCGCGCTCATGGTGATCAGGACGTCATCGTTGGCGCTGACCGAAAGCTTGCCCGGTTCGCGGAAGTAGGTGCCGCGGTCGAGCGCGACATTGACGGCGTCGAGCAATTTTGGCTTGGCCGTGACGTCGTAGAGCGCCAGCATCGCATAGCCTTCGGCGCTGTCGGGAGAGTCACCGAGGTCGAACAGCATGGCCAGCCGGTCCTTGCCGCCGGCCTTGATCGCAAGCACCGCGGCATTGGAAAAGCCCGAAGTTTCGGGCGGCGAACCGCCGCCGTCTGGTCGCTCGATATGTCGCATCTCGATCGGTAACCCGCCCCTGTAGAAGCCGTCCTGGTCCGCGGCGAGATCTGGAATGACCATCCTCGCGAGGTCGAGATAGGTGGCATCCGTGCGGCCGGGCAAAGCACTGCCGAGTTCCGGGAAGCCGACGGCTTGCGCGCCGGCCGCAGTCCACAAAAACGGCAGCAGCGTCAAGGTAAGGAAGAAGCGGAACAGGGCGGGTTTCATGCGTGGCCTCGAATTGGCGGGGCCAAGCTAGCACGGACGATCGAGGCGTACAGCCGCGGGCTGAAGATCAGCTTAGTGGATCGGCACCAGCCCGGCCAGCTCGCGCATGTCGTCGAACAGGATGCCGCCGGCCTGGATCAGGCCAGCGCGGTCGGAATAGGGATCGGCATGATAGGAAAACACCCGCATGCCGGCGGCGATCCCGGCCTGCGTGCCGGCGACGCTGTCCTCGATGACGATGCAGTCGGCGGGCGCGAAGCCCATGGTCTTGGCCGCATGCAGGAACAGGTCCGGGAACGGCTTGCCACGGCTGACCATGGTCGAGGAAAACATCGCGTGCTCGAACAGCGGCAACAGCCCGGTCTGGCCGAGCGTGATGTGCATCTTCGACACCCGGGCCGAAGTGGCGACGCAATAGGCGATGCCGGCTGAACGCACGGCTTCGACAAACTCGCGGACGTAAGGGATCGCCTCGACGCCATGGGCGAACAGGTCCGGCAGGCCGGCATTCCAGCGATCGACGAAATCGACGCCGAGCCTGACGCTGGTCTCTGCTTCGATCTCTTTCTGCACCGACGCCATGCTGCGGCCGGAGAAATTCTTGCGGCAATATTCGAAGCTTGTCGGATAGCCGGCAGCGGTCAGCCATTCGGCGAGGCGCCGATTGGCGAGGTTCTCGGTGTCGACCAGGATCCCGTCGCAGTCGAAGATGACAAGTTTAGGCAGTTCAGGCATCAGGCGGTGCCGGTCGACCCGAACCCGCCCGCGCCGCGCGCCGTGCCGCCAGCTAGGTTGCGCTCTTCCACGGCGGCTTGCGTCACCGCGGCAAAAACGATCTGGGCGATGCGCATGCCGCGCGTCACCGCGAAGTCCTCGTCGCCGAGATTGATCAGCAGCACCTTGACTTCGCCGCGATAATCGCTGTCGATGGTGCCGGGCGTGTTGAGGACGGTCAGGCCGTGCTTGAAAGCAAGTCCGGAGCGTGGCCGCACCTGGCCCTCCATGCCTTCGGGAATTTCCAGGATCAGCCCGGTCGGCACCAAAGTTCGCTTGCCAGGCAGGATCAGCAGCGGCCGGTCGTCGGGCACGGCGGCGCGCAGATCCATGCCGGCAGCACCGGTGCTTTCATAAGCAGGAAGGGGAAGTCCTTCAGCATGCGGCAACCTGACGAAGCCGACGGCCGGACCGATGACGGAGGGAGTTTGAAGGGCTGCGCGCATAAAATCGATCCTATCGGCGCGAACGGCGATTCGGTCAACTCGACTGTACCGCTATCAACGGCTTTCTTTTGGGCGGCACTGTGACCACCCAACGCTTCGTCATCCACGGGCGAAGCAAGGAGCGAAGCGACGCAGCGCAGACCATAGGATCCATGCCGCGACTTTAAAGCGTTGCTGCGGTGCAGAATTCTGCTCCGCTGCACTCCTCGGCCAAGGTCACGGCATGGATCCTCGGGTCTTCGCGACGGAGCTTCGCTCCTGCTCCGCCCGTGGATGACGAAGTTGGGAGGCTTCAGCTAATCTACCTCAGTTCCATCGGAACGACGGTGGTCTCCTTGATCTCCTCCATCACGAAGGAAGCGGAGACATCAGACAGCGCTACCTTGGCGATCAGTCGCTGGTAGAGCCGGTCGTAGGCCTTCACGTCGGCGACGCGGGCGCGCAAGACATAGTCGAGGTCGCCCGACATGCGGTAGACGCCGGTGATCTCGGGAAAGCCGGTCACTGCCGCGCGGAATTTCTGCAGCCACTCCGGGTCGTGGTTGGACGTGCGGATCAGGATGAAGACGGAAAGGCCAAGTCCGAGCTTTTCGGCATCGACCAGCGCCACGCGGCCGGTGATGACGCCATCCTCCTCCAGCCGCTTCACCCGGCGCCAGCAGGCATTGCGCGACAGCGCCACCCGTTCCGACAGCTGGTCGACCGACAGCGTGCCGTCGCGTTGCAATTCGGCAAGCAATTTCCGGTCGATTTCGTCGATTTCCAACGCCATGTGGGATGTTTGTCCCATCAACGGGTCAAATACAAGGATATTTTGAGACCGATGAACCGGCGAAGCGTGTCAGGATACTCATATCAGGAACTTCAAGCGCTGAAGGGGACCAGCATGTCGGTCGCAAGGATTTTCACCTCTCATCCGGCCAAGGTCGGCGAAACCTATTTCACTCATATGGCCTTTGCCGGCTGGTTCTCGTCGCGGCTGCTGATGGCGGCTGGCGCCGCGCTCGTTCACGCTTTCTTGCCATTTCTGTTTGAGACTACCGCCAGCCGAATCGTTCGTGAGCTTTACGAGCGGACGCACAACAGAGGCACACACGCGATCAAGGAGCCTGCGGCTCTTATGGATCGCGCCTAGAGGGCGACAGAAGCGATGTGCCGGTGGGCGGCCTATCTCGGTGAAGCAGTCTTTCTCGAAGACATGCTCACCGCGCCCTGTCACTCGCTGATCGCCCAGAGCCATTGCGCACAGGAAGCGAAATCGCCGACCAATGGTGACGGTTTTGGCCTTGCCTGGTATGGCGACCGCCCGGAGCCGGGTCTCTACCGAGACATCCTGCCGGCATGGTCGGATCCCAATCTGAAGAGCCTGTGCCGGCAGATCAAATCCGGCCTGTTCCTCGCCCATGTGCGGGCGTCCACCGGCGGCGCCACCAGCCGCATGAATTGCCATCCGTTCATCTCCAGCTCTTGGTCGTTCATGCACAACGGCCAGATCGGCGGCTTCGAAAAAATCCGCCGCGCGCTGGAGAATTCGCTGTCCGACGCTGTCTTCGACCAGCGCGAAGGCACCACCGATTCCGAATTGTTTTTCCTGCTGATGATCGACGAGGGATTGACCGGCGATCCGCAAGGCGCCGTCTCCCGCGCCACCAGCCGCGTGCTCGAAGCCTCGCGCCGCGCCGGCCTCGAACCGGCGCTGAAACTCACCGCCGCCTTCTCCGACGGGCAGGCGCTGCATGCGGTGCGCTACGCCACCGACGCTCACGCACCGACGCTCTACACGTCTGTCCTGCGCAAGGGCGGCGGCCGCTGCATCGTTTCCGAGCCGTTCGACCGCGAGGGCGGCGACTGGCAGGCGATCCCGCCGTCGAGTTTTGTGACGATCACTGGCGATGGCATGGTCATTCGCCCTTTCGCACCCGCATCGGCCAGGCTGGCACTGGCCGTCTAGTTGCAAAAGTGCGGCAACGCCGCGGGACAGCCCCCCTCTGTCCTGCCGGACATCTCCCCCACACGGGGGGAGATTGGCACCTGCGACTGCCGCGCTATTCCTTGCAACGTCCGAGATTGGCGAAAGCTGTCGTGACATCCAATCTCCCCACCTGTGGGGGAGATGTCCGGCAGGACAGAGGGGGGCGCCGTAGAGTGCAGACTTGGACAGTCCAGTCTGCACAATTTCGATCAAACGCAGCCAATCCTCGAATGCTCAACTCCATTTGAAGCAGCGCCGCTGTCCGCCATCCGATCAGGCGAACGCGGCCAAGCCGGAGCATTGTCAATGGACCTCGTCTTTTCCTCAACCATCGAGCTGGCCACTGCCATCGCCGCGCGGAAGATCTCCGCCGTCGAGGCACTCGACGCGCATCTGGCGCAGATCGATGCGCACAACGATGCGGTCAACGCCGTCATCTCGCTCGACAGGGAAGGGGCTCGCGAGTGCGCCAAGAAGGCCGACGCGGCCCAGGCGCGCGGCGAGGCCCTCGGCCCGTTGCACGGCGTACCGTTCACGCTGAAGGACACGCACGAAACAGCAGGCATGAAGACCACGGTCGGCTTTCCGCCCTTTGCCGACTATGTCGCCAAACAGAACAGTCCGGTCGTCGCCCGCTTGCGTGCGGCTGGCGGCGTGCTGATGGCCAAGACCAATGTCGCGACCATGCTTTCGGACTGGCAGTCGAACAATCCGCTGTTTGGTCGCACCAGCAATCCCTGGAATCTCCAGCGCACGGCGGGCGGTTCCAGCGGCGGCGCGGCGGCTGCACTTTGCTCGGGGATGACGCCGTTCGATGTCGGCACCGACATGCAGGACTCAATCCGGCTGCCGGCCAGTTTCTGCGGTGTCTATGGCCTGAAGCCGACGGAGCACCGCGTCTCGCTGGCCGGCGTCTTTCCCGATCCCGGCGGTACTGCGCGCAGCGTGCGGCTGATGTCCTGCCTTGGGCCGCTGGCGCGCAGTGTGGAAGATTTGGCGCTGATCTATCAAATCATTGCCGGTCCTAATGGAAGCGACACCGATCTTGCGCCGGTGCCGGTCGAGGATATGCCAAGCCTCGACCTCAAGACATTGCGCATTGCCTTCGCGCCGTTCTTTCCCGGGTTTCCAGTGGCGGGCGACGTCAGCGCCGCGGTCGAAAGTCTCGCAAGGCAGTTACAATCCGCAGGAGCGGTCGTCGAAGAAGCAAAACTGCCGAAACTCGACCTGCATGACGATCTGGAGCAGGGCGGCGCGCTGATCGGCATGATGCTGGAGGCCGCTCAGCCTGAGCCGCCGGAGGAACCGACACCGGTCTCGCGCTGGTTCGAGGCACTCGCCCGCCGCGACAAATCCATTCTCGCCTGGGACCGGTTTTTCGAGGCCTACGACGCGTTGATCTGCCCGGTCGCCATGACCACCGCCTTCCCGCATTGCGAGCCGGGCACGCCGATCAAGGTCGACGGCAAGGAGCAGAGCTACTGGATGCTGCCGGCCTATGGCGCCGTGTTCAACTACAGCGGCCATCCAGCGCTTTCCATGCCGTGCGGACTGGACAGCACCGGCCTGCCGATCGGCCTGCAACTGGTCGGCAAACGCTGGTCGGAGTCACGGCTGCTCGGCATCGCCAAGGCAATCGAACCCCTGACCGGCGGCTTTCGCCGTCCGCCCGCCTATTGAGCGAAGCGCGACAATCCATAAGGCGCAAGCAGCAGGTCGCGCTCGCCGTCGAGGATTTCCCGGGCGGCGAACAGGCCGACGGCCGGCGCCAGCGTGATGCCGGAATGCATGACCGCGACATAGACACCGTCCATGCCCACCGCGCGGCCGATGATCGGAAAGCCGTCGATCGGCGTCGGCCGGTAGCCGACCGTGTGGAAATCGAGTTCCAACCCGTCGCTGTCGCGCAGCATGGCTTTCATGGCCGCAAACAGCGCGTGGGCGGTGGCTTCGGCATTCATACCGGATCGGCGCCGCCAAAATCCGAGCCGGCGATGATGCGGCCTTCCGCCGTCTGGCGCATGTGCAGCCGCTCGGCCAGAACCAGACCGTTGAGCAGCTTTTTGTAAGGCCGTGAGTGGACGATCAGGCCGGGCGGCGTTTCGATCGGCAGGTTGATCCCGGCGGTCGCGGCGATCTCCGGCGAGCCGACGCCGGCCGCGACCACCACCTCGTCTGATGCAATCAATCCGTGCGAAGTGTCGACACCGGTGATCCTGCCGCCGGTCTGGACCAGGGCCGTCACCGTGCTGGAGATGGTCTTCGCGCCATGTCGCTTCGCGTCTGCCAATAGGGCATGGGCGGCGGCCACGGGCTCTGCGACACCTTCCTCAGCCACATGCAGGGCAAAGTCGGGAAGCTCGGCGAGATTGGGCTCGATGCGCGCGGCACCGGCGCGGTCGACGCGTTCGATGCCGTAGCCCCAGGCGGAATGCTCCGTGGCGTAGATTTCCATGTCGGTGGCCGACAGATCCCAGCACAGGCCACCGCACCAGCTGAGCGGCAGGCCGGGTAGGTCCTGCGCCAGCCGCGACCATTCGGCCATCGCGCGGGTGCGCAGCCGGAAATAGGGCTCCGGATTGCCCCAGCTGGCATTGATCCAGGCAAACGAGTTTGGGGTGGCGATTCCACCGACGGGGCTGTCGGAAATGACCGTGACCTGTGCTCCCGCCTTGCTCAGATGCCAGGCGATGCAGGCGCCGATGATGCCGGCGCCGATGACGATCACTTGTTTCGCCGCAGTCATGCTTGCTCCTCTGCCTCGCCATCCGGAGGGATGTTCGTCCAGTGCCATCCCGGCAGCCGCTTGCCAACATCGCGCAGCGCAAAATATGCGGCAATGCACTGGCCGGAGCCACAGCACGGCTGAGCTGTATGCTCTGACGGTGAGGCGGCGATCAGCAGCTTCCGAGCCGCCGGACCGGTCGACAGGCCGGCACTGCGCTGCTAGAAGCCCGGCCTGTCACACGGAAATCCCAGAGAATGCCCGAAGCAATAGAAGAAGAAGTGGCGCGCCGCCGCACCTTCGCGATCATCGCGCACCCGGACGCCGGCAAGACGACGCTCACCGAAAAGCTGCTGCTGTTCGGCGGCGCTATCCAGCTTGCCGGCGAGGTCAAAGCCAAGAAGGACAAGATCCAGACCCGCTCCGACTGGATGAAGATCGAGCGTGAGCGCGGCATCTCGGTCGTCACCTCGGTGATGACCTTCGAGTATGAAGACAATGTCTTCAACCTGCTCGACACGCCCGGCCACGAGGATTTCGCCGACGACACCTACCGCACGCTGTCGGCGGTCGACTCGGCGGTCATGGTCATCGATGCCGCCAAGGGCATCGAGCCGCGCACACTGAAGCTGTTCGAAGTCTGCCGGCTGCGCGACATTCCGATCATCACCTTCATCAACAAGATGGACCGCGAAAGCCGCGATCCGTTCGAGATTTTGGACGAGATCGAGCAGAAGCTGGCGCTGGATACTGCCCCCGTCACCTGGCCGATCGGCCGCGGCAAGAATTTTGCCGGCACCTATCATCTGGCGCTGAATGCCGTGCGCAGGGGCGACGCGGAGAAAGAACGCACGCCGGTTAATGGTCCCGATTCCAACCGCGTTGCTGGCCTTTTGCCAGAAAACGAACGCGAAGCCTTCATCGAGGAACTGGAGCTCGCGCGGGAAGCGTGCAGACCCCTTGATATAGAAGCCTTCCGAGAGGGCCATCTGACGCCGGTCTATTTCGGCTCGGCGCTGCGCAATTATGGCGTGCGCGACCTGATCGAGGCGCTTGGCGCTTTTGGACCGCCGCCGCGCGCGCAGG
This sequence comes from Mesorhizobium sp. M0618, assembly GCF_040320765.1. NCBI lineage: Bacteria > Pseudomonadati > Pseudomonadota > Alphaproteobacteria > Hyphomicrobiales > Phyllobacteriaceae > Mesorhizobium > Mesorhizobium sp. M0618. Next base: position 187,975 of record NZ_JAMYQH010000002.1, read on the forward strand.
AGGCCGACACCCGCAAGGTCGAGGCAACCGAGGAGAAGATGACGTCCTTCGTCTTCAAGATACAGGCCAACATGGATCCCAACCACCGCGACCGCATTGCCTTCGTCCGCGTCTGTTCGGGCAAGCTCGAGCGCGGCATGAAGGCCAAGCTGGTGCGTACGGGAAAGCCTATGTCGCTGTCGGCGCCGCAATTCTTCTTTGCCCGCACCCGCGTCACCGCCGACGAGGCGTTCGCCGGCGATGTCGTCGGCATTCCCAACCACGGCACGCTGCGTATTGGCGATACGCTGACCGAGGGCGAGGAAATCCTGTTCCGCGGCGTGCCGAATTTCGCACCGGAAATCCTGCGCCGCGTTCGCCTCGGCGACGCGATGAAAGCGAAAAAACTCAAGGAAGCGCTGCACCAGATGGCCGAAGAGGGCGTCGTGCAGCTGTTTTCGCCGGAGGACGGCTCGCCTGCCATCGTCGGCGTCGTCGGCGCCCTGCAGCTCGACGTGTTGAAGGAGCGGCTGAACTTCGAATACACGCTGCCGGTCGAATTCGAGATGTCGCGGTTTTCGGTCTGCCGCTGGATCTCGGCCGACGACAAGGCCGAGGTCCTGCGCTTCATCGAGGCGCATCGCGGCGACATCGCCCGCGACCTCGACAACGATCCGGTGTTCCTGGCCCAGCACGCCTTTTCGCTGAACTACGAAGCGGAACGCTGGAAGGCGATCAAGTTTGCCACGATCAAGGATTATCAGGTCCGCGACAAGGCGGCGTAAGTCGCGCTTTTTCCTTCTCCCCGTTTACGGGGAGAAGATGCCCGAAGGGCGGATGAGGGCGGCGCCGGCGTTGAAGGTTTCGCTCAGCCTTTGGCCGCTTCTTCGATCTTGGCGATGTCGATCTTGCCCATCTGCATCATCGCCGACATCACCCGGCCGGCCTTCGCCCGGTCCGCATCCCCGAGCAGCCTGGGCAATTGCTCCGGCACGACCTGCCAGGAAACGCCGAATCTGTCCTTCAGCCAGCTGCAACGGCCGGGTTCGCCACCGCCTTCGGTGAGTTTGCTCCAGAAATGGTCGACTTCAGCCTGCGTCTTGCAGTCGATCGACAGCGACATGGCCTCTGTGAATTTGTATTGGGGGCCGCCATTGAGCGCCTGGAACTGCACGCCGTCGAGTTCGAATGAGGCCACCAACACCTTGCCTTCCTGGGCGTGGCCCTGTGGCCAGCGCGTGACGCTCAACACCTTGGAATTCTTGAAGATCGATACGTAGTGGTTCATGGCCTCTTCGGCCTGGCCGCCGAACCACAGGAAGGTGGTGATCTTTTGCATTGTCTGTCTCCTTGGCATTTCTTTGGGGAAGGGTCAGGCGGCGCCCTTAGCGGCGTCCTGGAGTGAAAAAAGATAGGCGTCGAGCTGGGCGTAGCTGTTGGCCATGCCGCTGGTCATGCCGGTGCCGAGAGCGCCGTCACGGGCTGTTTGCGAAGCGTAGAGCACCGTCTGCGTTAAAAGGGTTTTGCCGGTCTGATCGGTAAAGGTCACCGTTCCGATCGTTTCGCCACCGGTCCAGTCCTCGTCGAACAGTTCGGTTGCGACGATCCGGCTCGGCCGTACGATTTCGCGATTGGCGCCGCTCATACCCATACTGCGACCGTCGCGGTGCTGCCAGACATAACGCGTCGCGCCGCCGACTCTGAGGTCGATCTCGCAGACCGTCAGACGCCAGCCGTCCGGGCCGTGCAGCCAGCCCTTCAGCAGCTCCGGCACCGTCCAGCAGTCGAAGACCATCGGCCGTGGCGCCGCGAAGAGGCGGGTGATCTGGATCTCACGGTCGCTGGGCGTGGTCACTGTCAAGGTGGCGACGGTTGAGCCGGGAAGAATTGTGGTGCTCACGATGATCCTCCTTATGTTGTCCAAGGATGGCCGGCCGGCCGGCGATCCGACACAGGTCCCGATTTTTTCCGGCTATTGGTCTGCCTCGCCGGGAGCTTTTTCGGCTTGCATGGCGCCCAACAGGGCGTCGAGGCGCTGGAAATTGCCTTCCCAGATTTTGCGATAACGCTCCAGCCAGTCATTGGCCTCGGCCAGCGGCTCGACTTCCAGCCGGCATGGCCGGCGCTGCGCGTCGCGGCCACGAGAGATCAGCCCAGCGTTTTCCAGCACCTTGAGATGCTTGGAAATCGACGGTTGGCTCATCGCGAAGGGTTCGGCGAGCTCCATGACCGAAGCTTCGCCCTGGATGAGCCGCGCAAGGATGGCGCGCCGTGTTGGATCGGCGAGCGCGGCAAAGGTAGCGTCCAGCTGGTTCATCTGTCATCCATAGCCAATAAGGTATATACCCATTTGGCTATATACAGGTGAATGACCCTCGTCAACCAAGTTGCGCCTTGCGTTCTGGCGCATTGCAAAATTGTGGCCAGACCGGGCTTGCACGTCTATAACGCCTGCGGTCCGAATTCAGCTCCGCCGCGCCATGCCTGGCTGTGGCCAGCCACCAAGGAAAAAACATGCCTGCCTATCGCTCCCGCACCACCACCCATGGCCGCAACATGGCCGGCGCTCGCGGCCTCTGGCGCGCCACCGGCATGAAGGACAGCGATTTCGGCAAGCCGATCATCGCGGTGGTCAACTCCTTCACCCAGTTCGTGCCGGGCCATGTCCATCTCAAGGATCTCGGCCAGTTGGTCGCGCGCGAGATCGAGAAGGCCGGCGGCGTCGCCAAGGAATTCAACACCATCGCCGTCGACGACGGCATCGCCATGGGCCATGACGGCATGCTCTATTCGCTACCGTCGCGCGAGCTGATCGCCGATTCCGTCGAATACATGGTCAACGCTCACTGTGCCGACGCCATGGTCTGCATCTCCAATTGCGACAAGATCACGCCCGGCATGCTGATGGCATCGTTGCGCCTCAACATCCCTACCGTCTTCGTTTCCGGCGGTCCGATGGAAGCTGGCAAGGTGGTGCTCGCCGGCAAGACGCAGGCTCTCGACCTGGTCGATGCCATGGTGGCGGCGGCCGACGACAGAATTTCCGACGAGGACGTCAAGGTCATCGAGCGCTCGGCCTGCCCGACCTGCGGCTCCTGCTCGGGCATGTTCACCGCCAATTCGATGAATTGCCTGACCGAGGCGCTGGGCCTTTCATTGCCCGGCAACGGCTCGACGCTGGCCACGCATGCCGACCGCAAGCGGCTGTTCGTCGAGGCCGGCCACCTGATCGTCGATCTCGCCCAGCGCTATTACGAGCAGGACGACGAAACCGCGCTGCCACGCAACATCGCCTCCAAAGGTGCGTTCGAGAACGCCATGACGCTCGACATCGCCATGGGTGGCTCGACCAACACCGTGCTGCACATTCTCGCCGCCGCGCATGAGGGCGAAATCGATTTCGATCAGGACGACATCGACGCGCTGTCGCGCAAGGTGCCGGTGCTGTGCAAGGTTGCTCCGGCCAAGTCCGACGTGCACATGGAAGACGTGCACCGCGCCGGCGGCATCATGGCCATCCTCGGCCAGCTCGACAATGCCGGCCTGCTCAACCGCGACCTGCCGACGGTGCACACGCGAACGCTGGGCGAAGCGCTCGACCATTGGGATATTTCCCGCACGACCAGCCAGAGTGTGCGCGATTTCTTCCTCGCCGCCCCTGGTGGCGTGCCGACACAGGTCGCTTTCAGCCAGGACCGCCGCTGGGACGAACTCGATCTCGACCGCGAGAAAGGCGTCATCCGCTCGACCGAACATCCCTTTTCCAAGGATGGCGGCCTCGCCGTGCTGAAAGGCAATCTGGCTCTCGACGGCTGCATCGTGAAGACGGCCGGCGTCGATGAATCGATCCTGAAGTTCACCGGCCCGGCCCGCGTGTTCGAGAGCCAGGATTCGAGCGTGAAGGCGATCCTCTCCAACGAGATCAAGGCCGGCGACGTCGTCGTCATCCGCTATGAGGGACCGCGCGGCGGCCCAGGCATGCAGGAAATGCTCTACCCGACCAGCTATCTGAAGTCGAAAGGGCTCGGCAAGGCCTGCGCTCTGGTCACCGACGGCCGCTTCTCCGGCGGCACGTCGGGCCTGTCGATCGGCCACGCATCGCCGGAAGCCGCCGAAGGCGGGCTAATCGGGCTGGTGCAGGAGGGCGATACGATCGAGATCGACATCCCGAACCGCAGCATCCGCCTTGCTGTCGATGACGCGGAGCTCGCTGCGCGCCGGGCGGCGATGGAGGCCAGGGGCGCCCTGGCCTGGAAGCCAGAGGAAAAGCGCAAGCGCAAGGTGACGACCGCCTTGCGCGCCTATGCCGCGATGGCGACCAGCGCGGCCAAGGGGGCTGTCAGGTTCGTGCCGGAATAAGGTTCGCGCCCAGGCCCCCTCATCCGGCCGCTACGCGGCCTCTTCTCCCCGCTAGGGAGAAGAGGCTGGCGCCGGCGCTGACGATCTCTTCTCCCCTCGGGGAGAAGGTGGCCCGAAGGGCCGGATGAGGGCGCCTGGCTCCAACATCCGGAACACCATCAGGGCATCAACTGATACTCATAAAGCTTCTGGTAGAGCCCGCCCTGCTTGAGCAAGGTCTTGTGCGGGCCGCTTTCCACCACCTTGCCGGCTTCGAGCACCACGATCGTGTCAGCCTGGTGCACGGTCGACAGACGGTGCGCGATAACGATCGTCGTGCGGCCTTCCGTCAATTGCTGCAGCGCGTCGCGGAACAGTGCTTCCGATTCGGCGTCGAGCGCGCTGGTCGCTTCGTCCAGAAGCAGGATCTCGGCATTGCGCAGCATGGCGCGTGCGATCGAGATCCGTTGGCGTTGGCCGCCCGATAGCAGGCCGCCATTCTCGCCGACATCCGTCTCGTAGCCTTTCGCCTGCGCGCTGATGAAGTCATGGGCGTTGGCCGCCTTGGCGGCGGCGATCACCTCTTCGTCGGTCGCACCCTCGCGCCCAAGCCGGATGTTGTGCATGATGGTGCCGGCAAACAGGAACGTGTCCTGGCTGACATAGGCGATCTTTTCCCGCAGCGATGCGAGCGTCGCATGGGAAATATCCTGACCATCGAACAGCACCTTGCCGCTCTTCGGGTCGTACATGCGCATGATCAGGTTTAGAATCGTCGACTTGCCGCCGCCGGAAGGCCCGACCAGCGCCGTCATCTTGCCGGGCGCAAGCGTCAGATCGAACCTGTCCAGCACCGGCGGCCCGTTCTGATAAGCGAAGTCGACGGCGTCGAACCGGATCTCGCCCGGTCCGGCCAGAAGCGGCTTCGCGTCCGGCTTCTCGACCAGAGTCAGCGGCTGGTCGGCGAGCTCGAACATCATGCGCACGCCGACAATGCCGCTTTCCAGCGATATGCGCACGCGCGCAAGGCGCTTTGCCGGCTCATAGGCGAACAGGAGCGCCCCGATGAAGGCCATGATGTTTCCAGGCATCTGGCCGCCTTGCAAGACCAGGAAGCCGCTGACGAAGATGGCCCCGGCAATTGCCAGTCCGGCCAGCGTCTCCATCACCGGGCTTGTCGCAGCCTCCAGCGTCGCGATGTTGTTGGCCCGGTTCTCGACGTCCGACACGGCCTTGTACATGCGGTTGCGCATTGCGCCTTCGAGGTTGAAGGATTTGACGACGCGCACGCCGATTGCCGTTTCCTGCATCACCTGCACGATCTGGCCGACCGAGCGAAACTCCATCGCGGCGAACTTGCGAACACGTTTGAGGATGCGGTTGACCCCGTAGATAGCCAAGGGGCCGACGACAAAGCAGATTATGGACAAGGCTGGCTGCTGCCAGACCATGACTCCTACCAGGACAACCAGCGACAACAGGTCGCGCACATAGGACGTGACAACGAGGTCGAGCACGTTGCGCGCAGCCTGCGCATTGTTGGTCATGCGTGTGATCAGGTCGGACGACGAGGTCGAATGGTAGAATTCGATGCCTTGCGCCAGGATGCGGTCGTAGATCTTGCGCTGGCGATCGGCGATAATGGCGTTGCCGACCCGGCTCATGAAATAAGCCTGGATGAAGTTGGCGAGACCCTTGAGAATGAAGATCGTGGCGACCCCCGCCGCAATCAGGTTGACGCGGTCAATCCGCTTGAAGACCACGAATTCGTCGGTGATCTCTTTGAGAATCCAGGCGCTGGCGCCGGTCGTGGCGGCCACCACAAGCATCGACAAGATCGCGGCGCCGTAGCCAAACCTGTGCTGGTAAAAGGATTCCCGGATCAACCTCGCAACGAGGCGCTGGTTTTCCGTCGAGCGGAAGAAACGAAACAAACGGCGGATCCTTGAAACCGGGACAACGAAGGCGGCTTATAGAGGGAGTTGCGGCCGGATGGAACCATCCGCGGCCGCCGCGGACAAACCGCTGTTGCAAGCGGCATCGACGGGATGCGATTTTCAGCCTCGGCTATATCAGATGATTCTTTTGACGGGATGACGACAGATGGATTTCGACCTTATCGTTCGCGGCGGCACGCTGCCTGATGGCAGGGTTGCCGACATAGGCATCAGCGGTGAGACGATCGCGGCGATCGAGCCCGTTATGCAGGGTTCCGCGCGAACCGAGATCGACGCCCGTGGCAATCTGGTCTCGCCGCCCTTCGTCGATCCGCATTTCCACATGGACGCGACGCTCTCATACGGCATTCCGCGCATCAACGCGTCGGGTACGCTGCTCGAAGGCATTTCGCTATGGGGCGAGTTGAAGCCGCTTTTGACGCATGAGGCGGTGCGTGATCGCGCATTGGCCTATTGCGACTGGGCGGTGTCGATGGGCCTGCTCGCAATCCGCACCCATGTCGATGTCTGCGATGACAGGCTGCTGGCGGTCGAGGCGCTGCTCGAGGTCAAGAAGACGGTCGCCCCCTATATCGACCTGCAACTGGTCGCCTTCCCGCAGGACGGGTTCTACCGCTCGCCGACGGCACGTGAGAACACCATCCGCGCATTGGACATGGGCGTCGACATTGTCGGCGGCATCCCCCATTTCGAGCGCACCATGGCCGACGGCACGCGTTCGGTAACGGAGCTGTGCGAGATCGCGGCCAAACGCGGCCTGATGGTCGACCTGCATTGCGACGAGACCGACGACCCGCTGTCGCGTCACATCGAACAGCTTGCCTATGAGACGCAGCGCCTTGGTCTGCAAAACAGGGTGGCCGGCTCGCATCTCACATCGATGCATTCGATGGACAATTACTACGTCTCGAAGCTGCTGCCGCTGATCGCCGAGGCCGGCGTCTCGGTCATTCCCAATCCGCTGATCAACATCATGCTGCAGGGCCGCCACGACACCTTCCCGAAGCGCCGCGGCCTGACTCGGGTCAAGGAGATGCTGGCGCTCGGCATTCGCGTCGGCTGGGGCCAGGATTGCGTGCTCGATCCCTGGTATTCGCTTGGCACCGCCGACATGCTCGATGTCGCCTTCATGGGTCTGCACGTTGCTCAGATGTCGAGCCCGGCCGAGATGGCGCGCTGCTTCGACATGGTCACCAACGTCAATGCCGCGATCATGGGCCTCGATCATCTCGGCCTGGCGGTCGGCAAGCGCGCCAGCCTTGTCGTCCTCGATGCCGGCAATCCGGTCGAAGCCCTGCGCTTGCGCGCCGAGCGCCTGTGCGTCATCGCCAGGGGCAAGGTGGTGGCGGAGCGGACGAAGCAGGAGACCAGGCTGTCCATCGACGGAAGGCCGGGAATGGTGAACCGGCGGCACATATCCGCCTAGATACAGCCGATTCCTGGCACTGGTCTTACCCATTGCCCGAATTCTCCTCGTCAAAGCCGCCGCTTCCGTCTACGACGCGGCTTACTAGGGAGGAATCGGGATCGGCATGACGCAGCCCGTGGCGCAGAATTCGACGATCAGGAATGTGCTTCTGGCCGGCATTCTGCTGATGCTGGCCGGCGACTTCCTGTTTGCGCTGAACGACGCCATGGGCAAGTGGCTGGTCGCCAGCTTCTCCGTCGGTCAGGTGGTGCTGATCCGCTCCATCGGCGCCTTTTTCGTGCTTGGCCCGATGATTGCCCATCAAGGCACGGCCAAGCTGTTTCGCATGGAACGCCTGGAGCTGCAGCTGCTGCGCGTTGTCATGACCACGCTCGACACCGCGCTCTTTTATGCCGCCGTGGTCTATCTGCCGCTTGCCGATGTCATGAGTTTCTACATGGCCGGGCCGATCTACGTTGCGGCGCTCTCGCACCTCTTGCTTGGCGAAAAGGTCGGTTGGCGCCGCTGGATGGCGATCCTGCTCGGCTTCTGCGGCGTTTTGATCATGCTGAAACCGTCCTCGGCGGCGTTCTCGCTGTCGTCGGGCTTTGCGCTGGTGGGCAGCATCTCCTTCGCCTTCGCCATCATCCTCAACCGCCGGCTGCGCGGCACCAGCGACACCAATCTGGTGACATGGCAGACTATCGGCACGCTGCTGGTCGGGGGTGTGCTGACCATCGGCGCCTGGCAGACGCCGTCGGCGCTCGATCTCGGCGCCATGCTGCTGCTCGGCATCGTCTCCTGCGGCGCGCATCTGATGATCACCAGGGCGCTCAAGCTGGCGCCGGCTTCGACATTGGCGCCGCTGCACTACACGCTGCTGCTGTGGGCGGTGGTGTTCGGACTGGCATTCTTCGGCGACGTGCCAGGCCCGCGCATACTGATCGGCTCGGGCATCGTCGTTCTGGCCGGCCTGTTCATCTTCCACCGCCAGAAAGTGGTCGAGACTGCGGTGCCGCCCGAAAACGTGCCGAAGGGCGTGAATTAGTAGGCTCAGCCCTGACGTATCGCCGCCAGGTGCCGTGAAAACTCCGTCGTCTCCATCAGCGCCTTGCAGCGCGCGAACCGACCGTCGGCATAGGCGCGAAAATCATCGACCGGATTGTTGTTGGCGAGCTGGATCAGCCCCCACAGCGTCCACAACAGGTCGCACATCGCCTTGTAGATGACGACGCGGCCGCGCTCCGCCGGCTTGGCCTCGCCGCCGAAATAGGCGCGCATCATCTCCTCATCCTGCCCCGTGTCGAATTTGCCTTCCACGCTGAGGTCGCCAAGGTCCCAGAGTGGGTCATTCATGCCCGAATACTCCCAGTCGACGATCCACATCCGCTCGCCGGTATCGAGAAAGTTCTCGCACAGCGGATCGCAGTGGCAGGCAACGAGCGGCAGCGGATAGGCGGCCAGCGCCGAGCGCACGCTCTCGGCGTCGCGCACCACGTCATGATAACCGGCGGGCAGGGCGACCTCCTTGGTGGACAGCACCTTGAGGTAATCGTCGATCATCGCGAACAATTCGAAGCGGAAGGGAAACACCGCGCCTGAATCGTGCAGCTTGCGAAAGGCCTCGCCGGCGCGGGCCGGACTGCCCGGACGTGTCCGGAATTTCTCCGGCGACACCGTTTCGGCGCCGGCGATGTAGCGTGTCACCATCACCCCGGTGCCGGGGTCGACATGCAGCACCTCGGGACTGACCCCTGCCTTTGCCGCTTCGCGTGCAGCCACTGCTTCGTTGGCCCGGTTGATCTATTCCTCGGTGCCCTTGCCGGGAATGCGCAGGCAGAAGTCGCCGGCCTTGAAGACGAGGTTGGTGAGGCCGCCCAGCCGTTCCAGCGGCCCGCTGTAGCCGGCCAGCATGGGAATGGCGTCCAGTGCCGCACGCGCCTCGTCAGTCACCATGCCTGCGCCCCCACGCCGTTATTTGTCGCAGCGACGGTTCCACAATTTTCGCGCTTTGGCTATCATCACTGCGAGATCAAAAATTGGCGGACTGGATAAAAGTGGCGGACAGCAAACATCATGGCGCGCTCGGCGCGGCCTACGCGGCAAAGCGGCCCGAAGAGGTGGCCGCACTCTATGATCGCTGGTCGGAAACCTATGACGCCGACATGTCGGCCGCCGGCTATCGCCATCCGACGATCTGCCTTGCCTTGCTGGCCCGCCATCTGCCGCGCGGTTCAGCACCGCTGCTCGATGCCGGGGCCGGCACCGGGCTCATCGGCGAATGGCTTGATATTGCTGGTTACCCGCAAGTCGAGGCACTCGATATTTCACAAGGCATGCTGGATCAGGCGGCCCGCAAGGGCGTCTATTCCGCGCTCCATTGCCTGGCGCTCGGCGGTCATCTGCCCTTTGCCGATGATGCCTATGCCGGGATCATCTCGGCCGGCGTCTTCACCTCGGGCCATGTCGGCGTCGAGGGGCTGGACGAGCTAATCCGCATCTGCCGCCCGGGCGGCGTGATCGTGCTGACGGTCAAGAACACGCTGTGGGATGCCGGCTTTGCCACGCGTGTCGGCGAGATCGAGGCGCAAGGCCTCGTCACCCGCGTCGAGGAAACGCGCCCTTACGTCTCCATGCCGGGCGAAGCCGACACCGTGCCCAGCCGCGGTCTCGCACTGCGCGTGACCTGACCTACGCTTTGACCCTGGCGCCTGCCGGGTCGTACATCGGCTCGAGATGGATCTTGGCCGGTGTCCTCTCCATCGCAACCACCAGTTCATAGTCGCCCGAGACCAGAAAATCGTCGCTCACCCCGTCGGCGTTGCGCACATAGCCGTAGCCGATGGTCTTGCCCAGCGTGTAGCCATAACCACCGCTGCTGAGATAACCGACCGGATCGCCATTGCGCAGTATGGTTTCGCGACCGAGCAGCACGATCTCGGGGTCGTCGACCGTGAAGCTGGCAAAGCGTTTCTTCAGTGCCGCGCCGCTGGTCTTCTCCAGCGCGCGCCGTCCAACGAAATCGGTGTTCTTGCGCAGCTTGACCGCCCAACCGAGCCCGGCTTCCTGCGGCGTGTCGTTGGGGGTGATGTCGGAGCCCCAGGCGCGATAGCCTTTTTCCAGCCTTAGCGATTCCAGCGCCCGATAGCCGACCGGGCGGATGTCATGCTTCTCGCCTGCCGCCAGCAGCGCGTCGAAGACTTCGCCGGTGGCCGCGATCGGCACATGCAGTTCCCAGCCGAGTTCGCCGACATAGGTGACGCGCAGCGCCCGAACCGTGTGGCCGGCGATGGCAATCTCATGCACATGGCCGAACGGGAAGCCGGCATTCGACACGTCGGCTCCGGTCGCCGCCGAGAGCACGTCGCGCGCCCGAGGACCCATCAGCGACAGCGTGCCGAAATCCTCGGTGACGTCGACAAGCCTGGCGTCGAGCCCTTCGCCGATATGATCGCTGATCCATGAGAAATCATGCGTGCGGAAACCTGTGCCGGTGACGATGTAGAATTTCTCCTCGGCCAGCCTCGCCACAGTGAGATCAGCCTCGATACCGCCGCGCGTGTTGAGAAGCTGCGTGTAGGTCAGCCGGCCGACCGGTTTGCTGACGTCGTTGGCGCAGATCCAGTCCAGCGCCTTCAGCGCATCGGGCCCGCTCAACTCGTATTTGGCGAAAGACGATTGATCGAATATGCCAACCTTTTCGCGCACATGACGGTGTTCGTCGCCGACCGCCGCGAACCAGTTCTGCTGGCCCATCGAATAGATGTCCTGCGGCTCGACGCCTTCGGGCGCGAACCAGTTCGGCCGCTCCCAGCCGAGCTTCGAGCCGAACACAGCATTTTGCTGTTTCAGCCTGTCGTAGAGCGGCGAGAGGATACGGGGCCTCCCGCTGGCATACTCCTCATGCGGGAAGCCGATCGTATAGTGCTTGCCATAGGCCTCCAGCGTGCGGTCGCGGACCCACTGACGGTCGCGGTGCAGGTTGGAAAAGCGCCTGATGTCGACCACCCAAAGGTCGAGCGGTGCTTCGCCGTCGACCACCCACTGCGCCAGCACCCAGCCGGCGCCGCCGCCCGAGGCGATGCCGAAGGCGTTGAAGCCGGCGCCGACGAACATGTTGGCACATTCGGGCGCTGTGCCGAGAATGAAATTGCCGTCCGGCGTAAAACTCTCCGGCCCGTTGATCATCTGCTTGACGCCGACGGTTTCCAGCGCCGGCACGCGCGCGATCGCTTGGCTCATGTGCTGCTCGAAATGGTCGTAGTCGTCGTCGAACAGCCTGAACTCCCAATCATTGGGTACGTCGCCGCCGGGGAGACCAGTCGCCCAGGCCTGCGGGTTCGGCTCATAGCCGCCCATCACCAGCCCGCCGACTTCCTCCTTGAAATAGGTGCGTCGGTCAGGGTCGCGGATGGTCGGCGCGTCGGTCGCCAGACCGTCGATCTTCTCGGTGATGATGTACTGGTGCTTCACCGGCTGAAGCGGCACGTTGATGCCGGCCATGGCCCCCACTTGCCGCGCCCATTGGCCCGCACAGTTGACCACCTTGTCGCAGGCGATGTCGCCCTTGCTGGTCTTCACCGCCGTGATGCGGCCGTCCTTCATTTCGAAGCCGGTGACACGGACATCCTCGAACAGTTTGGCGCCATGCATGCGCGCGCCCTTGGCCAGCGACTGCGTGATGTCGGAGGGGCTCGCCTGGCCATCGGTCGGCAGCCAGGAGGCGCCGACGAGATCGCCGGTCTCCAGCAGCGGCCACATTCTTTTCACCTCGTCCGGCGACAGCAATTGCATGTCCATGCCGAAGCTTTTTGCTGTTGTCGCCAGCCTTTTGTACTCCGTCCAGCGGTCGGCATTGGTGGCGAGCCTGAGGCAGCCGGTCATCTTCCAGCCGGTGGCGAGACCGGTCTCGGCCTCCAGTCCCTTGTAGAGGTCGACGGAGTATTTCAGCACGCGGGTGATAGACGCCGACGAGCGCAATTGCCCGACAAGGCCGGCCGCATGCCAGGTCGAACCCGAGGTCAGCTTGCCCTGCTCCAGCAGCACCACGTCAGCCTTATGGTCGCGCGCCAGATGATAGGCCGTCGAACAGCCGATGATGCCGCCGCCGATGACGACGATGGCGGCCTGGCTCGGCAATGTCATGATTTCTGTATCCCGTATTTTGTCCGGTAGTTTTCAAGTGCCGCGTCGAGCCGGACGAGGTTTTCCTCGGTGTAGGCGACGTAGTCGATGCCTGGCGCGTCGAGATAGAGCTCGGAGACCATGCTCCACATCGCCTCGCGCAGCAGCGAGGCGCATTGCATGGCCGCGTGCGAACGGCGGATCGCATCGTCCGGCTCCTTCATGAAGTAGGCTGTCAGGAAGGCGAAGGATTCCTCGTCGCTCATGCCGGCGTTGGAGGCGGCGCCTGCGAGGTCGAACATCGCCGTGTTGAAACCGGCATATTCGAAGTCGATCAGCCACAGCCTGTTGCCGTCATCGAGAATGTTGGCCGGCAGCAGATCATTGTGGCCAAAGACGATCGGCAGCAGCTTCTGCGCGCGCTCCAGTTCGTCGGCCAGTGTCAAAAGGCGCGGCAAGTCGCTGCGCTTGCGGCTCCCGCCCTCTTCAAGCGTGCGCGCATAGTCGCGGATGACATGGAACACCCAGAACATGAAGCCGGCGCCGGAAACGTGATTGGGCATCTCCCGGTGGAAGGCGCGCATCAGAGCCGCGACGCGGCCGAGATTGGCGCGCACGTCTTCCGCCAGATAGGTTTTCGCACCGAGAAATTCCGTTACCAGTATGCCCGGTTCGGCATGGTGGACGGCTGGCGCGAAACCGGCGGCATGCGCCGCCCGCGCGGTCATAACCTCGCGCTCGCGAAAGACATGGTGGAACGGATAGTCCTTGCCGAAGCGCACGACATGTCGTCCGGCCGCGTCCGTGACCACATAATTCGCGTTGCTCAGGCCGCCGGGCAGCGGTGCGATCTCGATGCCACCGGTCCAGCAGGGCAGGGCGCGGATGCGATCTTCGGCGGTCACGGAATCATCCCTGGTTTGCTGGGCTTCGACAAGGCGCCGTGAACAGCGCAACGACGGCGGGGAGAAACGTAAATACTCTCGTCGGTGCGGGACGCCAGGATCGGTATCCCGCACCGCACCGACGAGCCCCTTGGCCAGGTTTTTGAGCCCGGCATCCGCCCCCGCGGATCTGAAAATTCCTTGTACAGGCACGTTCCAAACGGCCTGACCACTGAGTTGCGTCTCTGCCCCCAGTCGCAGATCTAAAGCCTGTTGATGTCTTTGATTTCACGCCCCGGTTGCCCGCTTGTCAATCAAAAGGTGTGACTTTTTTTGGGTATTTTGCCCGAAAGCATAAGGTAGTTCCTTTAAAAGCACTTGAATTACCTTAGAATCGGTCAGGAGCATCAGTTCGGGAAACCAGATGGCCCAGTCCAAACGACACGGCGAGATCCTGCGTCTCCTGCAGGAAGAGGGCACCGTCACCATCGCCAGTCTGGCCGACCGGCTGGGCGTGTCGCTCGAGACAGTGCGCCGCGACGTCAAGCCACTGACTGGTGATGGCTCTGTCCTCAAGATGCATGGCGCCATCGGCCTGCCGTCGATGATCGGCGAAGCGCCGTTCGAGCGGCGTATGCGTGAGAACGCCGACGCCAAGCGCGTCATTGCCCGCATGGTCGCCGCCACCATACGCGACGGCGAATCGATCATGCTCGACACCGGCACGACGACCTCGTTCCTTGCGCGTGAACTGCTTGGCCACCGGCGCCTGACGGTCGTCACCAATTCCTCGGATATTGCCCGCACCCTGGCCACCATCAACGGCAACAAGGTCTATATGGCGGGCGGCGAGCTGCGCAGCGATTCCGGCGCTGCTTTCGGCGCCTCGGCAATCGATTTTGTCAGTCGTTTTTCGGTCAGCCACGCCATCATTTCCACCGGCGGCGTCGACGCGGTGATGGGCGTCATGGATTTTGATCTGGATGAGGCCGAGTTCGCCCGCATGGTGCTGTCGCGCGGCCAGCGGTCCCTGGTTATCACCGATCACTCGAAATTCGGCCGTCTTGGTCTGGTCCAGGTCTGCGGCTTCGACAGCTTTTCCGAACTCGCCACCGATCGCTCGCCGCCGCACGACCTGGCCGCCGCCCTTGCGCAGGCCGGCGCGCGGCTTAGCATCGCCGACGAGGAAGCCGGGTTTTAGCCAAACACCAGCGACTGGTGGGCGCAGACGCCCGCAAAGGTGCCAGCCGATACCGCAAAGGCGATGTTGTGCATCGAACGTGCCGCGTCGCCGGCGGCGTAGACGCCGGGCACGGTCGTCTGCTGCCTGTCATCGACGGTGATTATCGGACCGAGAAGGCCTTCGGTGAAGCCGCAGCCGAGCTGTTCAGCCAGCGGGCTGGCCATGGTGTTGCGCGGCGCGGTGAACATCGCCCTGACGCCGGCCTTTCGGCTATCGTCGAGGTGGACGATCAACCCGCCGGAGCCGTCTTCCCGCAGCTCGGCAACGCTGGTGGGCTCAAACCGCACCTTTCGGCTCTCCAGCGCGCGCATCTGCTCTGTGTCAGGCTCGAACAGGCCGTTGCCGAACAGCGTGACATCGCCCCAATCGGCGATCAATTGCGCCTGATGCAGGGACATCGGGCCGGTTGCGAGCACGCCGAGCGGCCCGCCGGAAACCTCGTAGCCGTGGCAATAGGGGCAGTGCAGCACTTTTCTGCCCCAGAGCTCGGCAAGACCGGCAACCGCCGGCAGGATATCGCGCACCCCGGTGGCCAGCACCAGCCGTGTGGCGCCGAATGTCTCGCCGCCGTCGGTGGCGATTTCGAAATCGCTGCTGTCAGCAGCAACGGCCTTGTCCGCACGCCTGTCGACAACCCTGGCTGTCGGATAGGCCAGCAGCTGCCGCCTTGCGTCATCCAGGATTGCGCCGGGCGCGCGCCCGTCATGTCCGAGGAAGCCGTGCGAATGCTCGGCAAAGCGGTTGCGCGGCTGGCCGGCGTCGATCACCAGCACCTTGCGTCCTGCGCGCGCCACCTGGATGGCGGCGGACAGGCCGGCAAAGCTGCCGCCGACGACGGCAAGATCATACTGCATGGCTGGAGACTCCAATGAGGTCAAAACGGCGGCGGAAATCGGCGGTCAGGTCGGCCAGCGTGATGCGGCTCAGTTTCTCCGCCAGCAGCTTTTCGGCGGCGATGCGAAAATCGTCGAGCACGGCGATCACCGCCTGCTCGACGAGGCAGCCGGGGCTTTCCGGCTCGGTGCTGAACGGCAGCAGCGTCTCGCCAAGGGCGACGCTGATCTCGGCCAAGGATATTTTCTCGGGCGCCCGCCCGAGCAGCCAGCCGCCACCGTGCCCGCGCGACGAGATGACGATGCCGGCATCGCGCAAGCCTGCGATGGTGCGACGGACCACAACCGGATTGGTGTGGATGAAGGTGGCAAGCTGCTCGGAGGTCAGCGCCTGTTCGGGCTTCTCGGCCATGTGGACGAGAATGTGCAAGGTCGAGGACAGTCGGCTGTTGCGCTTCATGTAACTTAGTTAGTTACGATTGGCGAAGCCGTCAAGTGTTCGCCGGTTGCCACTTCCCAGCATCGCGTCCGCCGTGTTTAGTCCGGCCATGGCTTTCACCATCCGCCAGTTGCAGTTCTTCATCGCCGTCGCCGAGCAAGGCACGGTCTCGGGCGCCGCGCAGAACCTGTCGATCTCGCAATCGTCGGTCACCGAAGCGATCAAGGAGCTCGAAAGCGATCTCGGCGTCGAACTGTTCGAACGCCATCCGCGTGGCCTCAACATCACCCACAAGGGCCACCAGTTCCTGCGCCACGCGACGAAGATTCTCGCGGACGTTTCCGACGCGCGCCGCTCTTTCTCGGGCGAGCAGACGGTGGCGGCCGGCCGGCTGCAGCTCGGCGTCACCTCACTGGTCGCCGGCTATGTGCTGTCGGATCTGCTCGCCCGCTACCGCCGCGCCTATCCCGGCGTCGAGGTCTCTGCCATCGAGGACAATGGCGATTATCTCGAACACCTCCTGATCGGCGGCAAGCTCGACATTGCCGTCATGGTCACCTCCAATTTGCGCGACCGCACCGCGTTGCAGTCGGAAATCCTCGAAGTCTCGGCCTATCGGCTGTGGCTGCCGCTCGGTCATCCGCTCGTCGGCGCCGACATCATCGGCATTGGCGACATTGCCTCCGAAACGCTGATCATGCTGACCGTCGACGAGATCGAGGAGAATACCGGCAAGCTGCTGACGGCGATCGGCGCCAAGCCGCATGTCGCCTTCCGCACCCGTTCCGTGGAGGCCGTGCGCAGTCTGGTCGCCACCGGCGCCGGTGTGGCGCTGCTGCCCGACCTCGTCTACCGGCCCTGGTCGCTGGAAGGCGACCGCATCGAATCGCGCGACATTTCCGGCTCCTTGCCGGTGGTCCAGGTCGGCATGGTCTGGCGGCGCGGCTCCGGTCTGCCGCAGGCGGCGCGCGATTTCATCGGCCTTGCCCAGTCGCAACGGACGGTCCGCCAGCGTCCCTGAGAGATCGACTGCCCACCTATCGGAAAAACCGATATCGCCCTTCTGATAAATGAATTTGCGAAACCGGAGTTTTCAAAGCACTTTCGGTCCAGGGACCAAAGCCGCCATCAGAGCGGCATCAAGCCCAACGGACGAACTGACAGTTTTCAGTCCGCGCGTGACCCCTAGCGAAGACCGAAACCGGCTTTCAGGGTCAGGCGCCTAAATGGGAGATCGACAATGAATTCATTCCTGAAGTCATGCACTGCTCTGACGGTCGCGCTGACCTTTTCCGGTCAGGCCGTCGCTCAGGTCAAGGAACTTGGCAAGGGCGAAGGCCAGGTCAACATCGTTGCCTGGCCGGGCTATATCGAGCGCGGCGAAACCGACAAGGGCTATGACTGGGTGACCTCCTTCGAGAAGGAGACCGGCTGCAAGGTCAACGTCAAGACCGCCAACACCTCCGACGAGATGGTCTCGCTGATGAATGAGGGCGGCTTCGACCTCGTCACCGCTTCGGGCGATGCCTCGCTGCGCCTCGTTGCCGGCAAGCGCGTGCAGCCGATCAACACCGATCTCATCCCGAGCTGGAAGACCGTCGACGAGCGCCTCAAGGACGCGCCGTGGTTCACCGTTGGCGGCGCCCACTACGGCGTTCCCTACCAGTGGGGTCCGAACGTCCTCATGTACAACACCGACGTGTTCAAGGAGGCTCCCAAGAGCTGGAACATCGTCTTCGAGGAAATGAAGCTGCCGGACGGCAAGTCCAACAAGGGCCGCGTCCAGGCCTATGACGGGCCGATCCACATTGCGGACGCTGCCAACTATCTGATGTTCCACAAGCCGGAACTCGGCATCAAGGACCCTTATGAACTGAACGAGGACCAGTACAAGGCGGCACTCGACCTGCTGCGCGTCCAGCGCACGCTGGTCGGCCGCTACTGGCATGATGCCGCCATTCAGGTCGATGATTTCCAGAATGAAGGCGTCGTCGCTTCCGGCTCGTGGCCTTTCCAGGTCAACACGCTGGTCGCCGCCAAGAAGCCGATCGCTTCCACCATCCCGGAGGAGGGCGCGACCGGTTGGGCCGACACCACGATGATGGAAGCCGACTCGGCCAATCCCAACTGCGCCTATATGTGGATGGAACATTCGCTGTCGCCCAAGGTGCAGGGCGATGTATCGGCCTGGTTCGGTTCGCTGCCGGTCGTGCCTGCCGCCTGCAAGGGCAACGAGCTGTTGACCGACGAAGGCTGCAAGACCAACGGCTACGAGAATTTCGACAAGATCAAGTTCTGGAAGACGCCGGTGTCGAAATGCGCCACCCAGAACGACCAGTGCGTGCCCTACTACCGCTGGGTGTCGGACTATATCGGCGTCATCGGCGGGCGGTGATTTTTCTTACCCTCCCTCTCGTGGGGAGGGTCGACGCATAGCGTCGGGGTGGGGTCGGCTCGGCGTTTTTCGAGGCACCCCCACCCGCGGCTTCGCCGCGACCTCTCCATAAGGGGGGAGGTAGGACGTCGCGCGACATCAGCACACCAAACCGGCAACGGACTGACAGCCCATGACCTCCGCCGTCTCCTTCCAGAAAGCCTCGCGCCATTTCGGCAGCGTGCGCGCCGTCGACGCGGTCGATCTCGATATCGCGCCGGGGGAATTCTTCGCCATGCTCGGGCCGTCCGGTTCCGGCAAGACCACTTGCCTGCGCCTCATCGCCGGCTTCGAGCAGCCGACATCGGGCTCGATCTCGATCTTCGGCGAACGCGCCGAGGGCGTTCCGCCCTATCGTCGCAACGTCAACACCGTGTTCCAGGACTATGCGCTGTTCCCGCATCTGAACGTGCTCGACAATGTTGCCTATGGTCTCATGGTCAAGGGCGTGGGCAAGGCTCAGCGGCACAAGGCGGCGGAAGAGGCGCTGTCGCTGGTGCGGCTGCCCGGCTATGGCGCTCGCCGTCCCGGCCAGCTTTCCGGCGGCCAGCGCCAGCGCGTGGCACTGGCCCGTGCGCTGGTCAACCAGCCAAAGGTGCTGTTGCTCGACGAGCCGCTCGGCGCGCTCGACCTCAAATTGCGCGAGAACATGCAGGAGGAGCTGAAGTCGCTGCAGAAGGCGCTCGGCATCACCTTCGTCTTCGTCACCCACGACCAGGGCGAAGCGCTGTCGATGGCCGACCGCGTCGCCGTCTTCAACGACGGCAAGATCATGCAGATCGGCACGCCGGAGGATATCTACCAGCGGCCGAAGACGCGTTTTGTTGCCGATTTCGTCGGCTCCTCCAACGTGCTGCCGCCGGATTTCGTCCAACGCTATTCCGGCCAGAATCGTTGGGGCAGTCTGCGCCCTGAATCCATTCGCGTCGGCCGCGCGGCCAGCGGGGGCACAAGTGGTGAAGGCGTGTCCGCCCGCCTCGTCTCGACCAACTATCTCGGCGCCACGACAAAATTGGCGCTCGACGCCGACGGCCTGCGACTGCACGCCATCGTGCCGGCCGGCACGGCCTTGCCGGCAGAAGGCGAGGCGGTGGTGCTGACCTTCAACCGCGAGCATCTGCACCTGATGGATGAGCCTGCATGATGGAGGTTTGCGCATTGCACCCCCCTCTGTCCTGCCGGACATCTCCCCCGCAAGGGGGGAGATTGGCTGTTACCACTGGCTTCGCCAGCTTCCAACGCTGCAGAGCCGGTGAGGCGGACAAGCTGCTGATCTCCCCCCTTGCGGGGGAGATGTCCGGCAGGACAGAGGGGGGTGTGAAGGATCTCGGCCTCTCATACATCCTCCATGAGTACAGAGCTCCATCATGACGACCGCCGCGCTCAGCTCCAATCCCGCGCCCGCCATCCTGCCGGGCAGCGGCGGCCTGCGTGGCGCGCTGTCGGACCTTTTCTGGCGCAAGCCGAAGGTCCTGCTGTTGCTCATGCTGCTGCCGCCGGTGCTTTGGCTGGGCATCGTCTATATCGGCTCGCTGTTTGCGCTCCTGGCGCAGAGCTTTTTCTCCATCGACGAGTTTTCCGGTCTCATCAACCGTGAGTTCACGCTCAAGACCTATGGTGACCTGTTCCAGGCCGCCAATCTCGATATCATCCTGCGCACGGTGACGATGGCGGCTCTGGTCACGCTGGCCTCGGCCGTCATCGCTTTCCCCATCGCCTACTACGCGGCGCGCTATGCGCGCGGTCGCTGGAAGGCCTTGTTCTATCTCGGCATCATGCTGCCGCTGTGGTCGAGCTATCTGGTCAAGATCTACGCCTGGAAGCTCATCCTGGCCAAGGAAGGCATCCTCACCTGGCTCCTCGCCAAGCTGCATTTATTGTGGGTGCTCGACGCCTGGCTGTCGCTGCCGATCGTCGGCGGCAATTCGCTGTCGGTATCGTTCACCGGCACCTTCATCGTCTTCGTCTATGTCTGGCTACCGTTCATGATCCTGCCGGTACAGGCGGCGCTCGAGCGCGTGCCCGGCAATCTCGTCGAGGCCTCGTCCGATTTGGGCGCTTCGCCCGGCCAGACCTTCCGCAACGTGCTGTTCCCGCTGGCGCTGCCCGGCATCGTCGCCGGTTCGATCTTCACCTTCTCGCTGACGCTCGGCGACTATATCATTCCGCAGATCATCGGCACCTCGCGGCTGTTCATCGGCCAAGCCGTCTATTCGCAGCAAGGCACCGCCGGCAACATCCCGCTCGCCGCCGCCTTCACCGTGGTGCCGATCGTCATCATGGGCTTCTATCTCTGGGGCGCCAAGCGCATGGGGGCCTTCGATGCGCTCTGATGGTTCCCAGTCGGCGCCGCTCGGCCTGAAGATCGCCGCCGCCTGCGGCCTGCTGTTCCTGCATCTGCCGATCCTGCTGATCTTCGTCTATGCCTTCACCACCGAGGAGAAGAGCTTTGTCTGGCCACCCCCCGGCCTGACGACGCAATGGTTCGCCGTCACCTGGAACCGGCCGGATGTCTGGCAGGCATTGTCGCTGTCGGTCAGGGTTGCCGCGATCTCGACGGCGATCGCGCTCGTCCTCGGCACGCTCTGTTCGGCGGCGGTTTCGCGGACAAAATTCTTCGGCCGCGAAACCATCTCGCTGCTGGTCATCCTGCCGATCGCGCTGCCCGGCATCATCACCGGCATCGCGCTGCGCTCGGCCTTTTCGCTGGCAGATATCCCGTTCTCGTTCTGGACGATCGTGCTCGGCCACGCCACCTTCTGCGTCGTCGTCGTCTACAACAATGCCGTCGCCCGCTTTCGCCGCACCTCCGGATCGATGATCGAGGCGTCGATGGATCTCGGCGCCGACGGTTTTCAGACCTTCCGGCATGTCGTGCTGCCCAACATCGCCACGGCACTCCTTGCCGGCGGCATGCTGGCCTTCGCTTTGTCCTTCGACGAGGTCATCGTCACCACCTTCACCGCCGGCCAGCAGCAGACGCTGCCGATCTGGATGCTGGAAGAGCTTATCCGTCCGCGCCAGCGCCCGGTCACCAATGTCGTGGCCATGGTCGTGGTGCTGGCGACGCTGCTGCCGATCCTTGCCGCCTATTACCTGACCCGCGACGGCGACCAGATCGCTGGAAGCGGCAAATGAGAGTGGTGAATAGTGAATAGTGAATAGCGAATAGTGAATAGAAAAACACACGGAGGAGATCACTCCCTGCCGTTGCCTAGCACCACTCACCATTCACCATCTGACCAAGGAGAACCCAATGGACACCCAGATGCTGATCGGCTCGAAATTCGAGAAGGGCACCGAAACCGAGGAACCGATCCTCAATCCAAAGACCGGGGCGACCATCCTCAACCTGCCCGAAGCCAGCCCGGCACAGATCGAGGCGGCGGTGGCCGCCGCCGAACAAGCGTTCGTCTTGTGGTCGCGCACCACGCCGGCGCAGCGCTCGGGCTATCTCCTGAAGATCGCCGACCGCATCGAGGCATCCGCGAAGGAGTTTGCCACGCTCGAGGCGCTGAATTGCGGCAAGCCGATCAATGCCGTGCTCAATGACGAGATTCCGGCCATCGTCGATTGTTACCGCTTCTTTGCCGGTGCGGTCCGCTCAATGCCGGGCGTCGTCGCGGGCGAATATCTGCCCGGCCACACCTCGATGGTCCGCCGAGACGCGATCGGCATCGTTGCGTCCATCGCGCCGTGGAACTATCCGCTGATGATGATGGCCTGGAAGTTGGCGCCGGCAATCGCCGGCGGCAACACCGTCGTCTTCAAGCCTTCCGAGCAGACACCGCTGACGGCGCTGAAGCTGGCAAAAATCCTTGCGGAAATCCTGCCGGAAGGCGTGGTCAATGTCGTGCTCGGCCGCGGCGACAGCGTCGGCAACACGCTGATCAACCATCCCAGGGTCAACATGATTTCGATCACCGGCGATGTCGCCACCGGCAAGAAGGTGCTGCAGGCAGCTGCCAAGTCGGTCAAGCGCACGCATCTCGAACTCGGCGGCAAGGCGCCGGTGATCGTCTTCGACGACGCCGATCTTGGCGCCGTGGTCAACGGGCTGCGCGCCTTCGGCTATTACAATGCCGGCCAGGACTGCACCGCCGCCTGCCGCATCTACGCCGGCAGGAAGATCTACGACAAGCTCGTCGCCGATCTCTCCTCGGCCGTCTCGACCATCAAGTACAACCGTCCCGACGACACCGAAAACGAGATCGGCCCGCTGATCTCCCGCCGCCAGCGCGACCGCGTCTCCAGCTTCGTCGAGCGCGCCTCGGAACTGAACCACATCGAGATCACCACCGGCGGCAAGCCGGGCGAGGGTTCCGGCTTCTACTACCAGCCGACAGTCGTTGCCGGCGCGCTGCAGGAAGACGAAATCGTGCGCCGCGAAGTGTTCGGCCCGGTCGTCTCGGTTACTCGTTTTTCGGAGGTCGACGAGGCGGTGAACTGGGCCAATGACA
Organism: Mesorhizobium sp. M0618; assembly: GCF_040320765.1. Lineage (NCBI taxonomy): Bacteria > Pseudomonadati > Pseudomonadota > Alphaproteobacteria > Hyphomicrobiales > Phyllobacteriaceae > Mesorhizobium > Mesorhizobium sp. M0618. Next base: position 211,075 of record NZ_JAMYQH010000002.1, read on the forward strand.
GCGACTACGGCCTCGCATCCTCAGTATGGACCAAGGATGTCTCGCGCGCCATGGCGACGGCCGCCCGCCTGCAATATGGCTGCACCTGGATCAACACCCACTTCATGCTGACCAACGAGATGCCGCATGGCGGGCTGAAGCAGTCCGGCTACGGCAAGGACATGTCGCTCTATGCGCTGGAGGACTACACCGCCGTGCGGCATGTGATGGTGGCGCATGGTTGAGAAGTGGTCCGCGTAGCAAACGAAAAGCCAATTGCTTGGCTTTTCGAGCTTCGAACGCCCTGCGCCTGCGAAGGGCCGGGCGTGGCTATTTTCTCTTCTCCCCGTTTTACGGGGAGAAGAGTCGCTACTCCACAACGCGATAAATATTCCATAGGCTGGTGCCCGACACGACATAGGGCTCGATCTCCTTGCCCCATTTCGCGTGCGCGTCGATCTTGCCGATCTTGGCGAAGAACGCCTCCAACTGGGCCAGGTTTTCGACCTGGTGATGGGACTCGACCGTCGCCTCCCGCGCGCCGATAGAACCGGTCATGATCTGGAACTCCAGCTCGGCGAGGCCGACCTGCGAGCCGATCTCGCGTTCCCATTTCTTCAACAGGTCGAGCACGGTCTGCTTGTGTCCGAATTTGGCGTCGATCTGCCATCTGGCGCTGAACATCGTCTTCTCCTCCAGCTTTGCGGCCCAGGCCGCGGTTGATCCACCGGCTGTTGCCTACTCGTCCCAGGCCTGCACGACGGTCTGCCTTGCGATCCGCCCGTCCTTCAGCTCCAGCATCGCCGCGCAGAACACCTTGGTGCCGTCCGGATAGGCGCAGGCCTGGGTGAAGGCGAGACTGTCGCCGTCGGCGATGGTGGTATCGACCTTGTGGGTCATCGCGCGGCTGCAGATGTCGTCCCAGAATGTGGTGATCGCGGCGCGTCCGCGGATCTCGCGCGGCTTGCTCGGCGGGTTGTTGCGGTCGATCACCCGCACCAGCGCGTCTTCGGCATAAAAGCTCGACAGCATCTTGCCGTCACGGGTTTCGATGGCCTTCTTGATCGCCGCGCCATCCACTGTTTGGGTCTTGGTCAGCATGTCATTCTCCATTGGCCCGTCTTCCGGGCGGTTGATGGTCGAAGTGCTGCCCGGCGCTTGTCGCCAGGCAGTGGTTTTTACTGCGACTTCGCCTTGACGGCCGCGAACACGTCGTCGGCCTGCTTCTTGAAGGTCGTCAGATCGACCTGGCTGCCGTTGAGCATCGTCGACCAGTGGCGCACGATCGCGGACATCGCCACCGCCTCCTTGATCTCCTCGTCGCTGGCGCCGTTGAGCTTGGCCGCCTCGGTGTGGAAGTAGATGCAATACTGGCACGGGATCTGCGCCGCGACGGCGAGGCCCAAAAGTTCCTTGGTCTTGCCGTCAAGCGCCGTCTTCGGGTTGAGCTGCACGCCCTTGATCTCGGCCCAGGCGCCGGCGACGGCCACATCCGGCAACGTCTTGAACATGTCCGGCACCGAGCCGAGCGTCGCCTCAATGTCCTTGTAGGTCGCCGCCGCGGACGCATCCTCGGCCTTTGCCGGAGCGATGGCGAACAGCGCTCCAATGCCTGCCGCTATCACAAGCGATTTGAGTGTTTGGTTCGACGTCAGCATTTCCTCCTCCGTTCGCAGCACCTTTCCGGCGACATCCGCCTGGCCTGCATGGGAGAATTGATAGCGCCTAGCCGCCCTTGGCCGCTTCGCCCGAAAGCGCCATGGCTCTCATGGCCCGTGCGGGCCAGGGTGCCTGACTGAGAACGCCGCCGCCGCCGCCCGCGACGGCAGGTCCAGCTTGAGCAGTATGTTGGCGACATGGCGCTTGACCGTATGTTCGCTCAGCCTCAATTCGGCGGCGATCGCGGCATTGCTCTTGCCATCGGCGACGAGGCTCACCACCTGGCTTTCGCGCGCCGTTAATGCGGCCGGCTCGGCAGCCTTGGGTTTGGGCCGGCCGGCGGGTTCCAGATGTTGTTCGGACGTCGCATGGACCAGCGCCAGCGGCTCCTCCAACTCGTCGACGCTGACGCGCCCGGCGTCGGTGAAATGCAGGCCCGACCCAGCCGCCAGGTCGGCGATCAGACGCGACGCGATAATGTCGCCGCGGCCGGCATGGGCGGCCAGTTGCATCGCCACCCGCGCCGTCATCCCAACGGGCGGACCGCGCACTTCGATCTCGCCGACATGCGCCCCTTGCGCGCTTGCCACGCCGATTTCCTGCGCCGCCTCGCGCAGCGCCGCCGCGCAGCGTATGGCGCGTGCCGGGCCGTCGAAGCGCGAAATCATCAACTCGCCATGCAGGCCCGCCGAACGCCCGCCATGGCGCCCGACCAGCAGCCGCCAGGTTTCCTGGAAGCGCTGGCTGCGTTCGCTCCACATGCGGTCGCCGAGTCGAGCCGTGTCGTAGATACGTGTCACCAGAAGTGCCGCCAGCACGCGGTCCACTTCGCCCACGGCGCGCTCGCCGGTCAGGAATTCCTCTATCAGGTCGGCCACCCCTTCGACATCGCCGGTCCAGATCGGATGGTCGCGTCCGGGAATCTCGACGAGCCGGGCACCGGGGATCTTCTGTGCAAGGAAGCGGCTGGCATCGGGGTCGACCCGCGCATCGTTGCGGCGATGTATCACAAGCGTCGGCGCGCTGATCACGCTCAGGATATGGCGGATGTCGACGTCGGCGTTCATGCGCGCCAGCGCCGCCGCCGAAGTCGGGCTCGCCGATAATCGTTCGAAACGTGCCCACCACTGAGCGAAATGCGCGTCGTCGACCCGGCTCGGCGCGAAATGGGGCAGCGTGGCGCCGGTGCCCCAGGCTGTCTCCGCCATCTCGATGAAAGCGTCGAGGCGTTCGCGCGACATCACCCATTTGCGGAAATGCGCATAGCCGCCATAGAGCGCCAGAGCTCGCGTCCGCTCCGGATAGGTGGCGGCGAACAGCATCGCCATCGGCGCGCCTTCGGAGGAGCCGAGCAGCGCTGCACGGCCGCTGCCGGCGGCGTCCATAACCGCGCGCACATCGTCCATCCGCGTTTCGAGACTGGGCAGGTTATGCGCGTCGACGCGGTCGGAAAGACCGGTGCCGCGCTTGTCGAACAGGATCAGCCGCGAGAATGCCGAAAGCCGCTTCAAGAGCCTGGTATAGCCCTCGTCTTCCCAGTGCAGGTCGAGGTTGGAAATGAAACCCGGCACGAAGACGAGATCGAACGATCCCTGCCCGACCACCTGATAGGCGATCCGCACATCGCCGCTACGGGCGTATCGCGTCTCGATCGGCCTCACGAGATTTCCACCCCGGCCTGACGATTTCTGGTCGTCAAACCATAGCAGAACAGCGCAGATTGCGGCAGCTAAACTTTAGCGATGGAGAATATAAGCCGGCGCGGCTTGGCGACTATTCCTGCGAGGCGGCGACATCGGCAGGGGAGGGCTCGAGTCCGAGTTTGAGGTCGGCCGCAGCCGGCGTGATCGGCCGCCTGATCCTGGCGGAGGCGGCCACCACCAACTCGTTGAAGTTCCCGGTGCCGTCGTCCAGCATTTCGAAGAACTGCCGCCGCATCCTCGGCTCCCAGAACTTGTTGATGTGCTCGGCGACGCCGGCAATGCCTTCCTCGCGCGGCTTGGAATGGAAGAAATCGGCGATCTGGTTTGCCATGCGCACCAGCTTCTCGGCGGTGCTCATAATGTGTTCTTCGTCATGCGACATGCTTGGCAACTCCGCAAACCACCCGGTCGGGGTGGGTGAAAATATCAAAATCGTCGCCGCGAACCAGCGCCACCAGCGTCATGCCGGCCTCTTGCGCCGTGCGGATGGCAAGTGCGGTCGGCGCCGAGACGGCGATGATGAAGGCCGAGCCGATAGAAGCCGTCTTCTGCACCATTTCAACCGAAACCCTGGATGTCACCACGACAGCACCGGATGCGCCGTCGATGCGGGCTTTGGCCAGCGCGCCGGCCAGCTTGTCGAGCGCATTGTGACGGCCGACATCTTCGCGCGCCATGACGATGCCCTTGCCAGGTACATAGAAGCCGGCGGCGTGCACGGCTCCGGTCTCGGTGTGCAGCGGCTGCACTTTCGACAGAAGCTTGACCGAACGGACAATGTCGTCGGCATCAAGCGTAAGCTTTGAAGCACCAACCGCATCGAGCGAGCGCATTGCTTCCTCGATCGATTCGATGCCGCAGAGCCCGCAGCCGACCGGGCCGGCGAGCCTTCGCCGCCGCGCTTCAAAACGAGTGTTGGCTCGGTCCTTCAGCCGGATCTGGATGTCGATGCCGGCGCCATGGTCCTCGACCTCGATCGCTTCGATCTCATCCGGTAACGAGATGATGCCTTCGGTCAGCGAGAAGCCGAGCGCGAAATCCTCGAAGTCGGCCGGGCTCGCCATCATCACGGCGTGGGTGGTGCCGGCAAAGGAGAACGCCACCGGCGTCTCTTCCGGCACCATGCGGTCGGCAGCAGCCGTGCCGCTGGCGCGATGCGCCAAGCGGGAAATTTGGCTGAGAGGCTGGCGGGTACGCATCAGGTTCGCTTCATCCAAACAGGCGCCAATTCGGGAACATCATGGGCAATGGCTTCAAACGCCTCGTAGTGTCCGTTGCCCATTATCTTGCCGACGATGCTCCGAAGCTTTTCGAAATCCTCTTTGGCAGCATGTCCCTGAATATCACTTAGGAAGCGATCCAGATCGGCGCCTTGCTTCTCACAAAGGCGAAGGAGCATTTCGTAGGCTTCCTTTCGAGTCACCTTTGTTCCTCCGTCATTGCAACGTCGCCTTCATTTTATCGAAAGCGAGGTTCCCAAAAGCTATTCCGCCGCTTCCAGCTTCGCGATGCGCCGGCTCTGCTTGGCCTGCTCGTCATAGTCGCGCTGCCATTCCGACGGTCCGTTGGAGGCGCCGACCTGCACCGCCGTCACCTTGTATTCCGGACAGTTCGTCGCCCAGTCCGAGAAGTCGGTGGTGATGACGTTGGCCTGCGTGTCCGGATGGTGGAACGTCGTGTAGACCACACCGGGCGACACCCGGTCGGTGATCAGCGCGCGCAGCGTCGTTTCGCCCGAGCGGCTCGTCAGCCGGACCCAGTCGCCGTCGCGCAAGCCGCGGTTCTCGGCATCGTGCGGGTGGATCTCTAGCCGGTCCTCCGAGTGCCACATGCTGTTGTCGGTGCGCCTGGTCTGCGCGCCGACATTGTACTGGCTGAGGATGCGGCCGGTGGTGAGCAGCAGCGGGAAGCGTGGCCCGGTCCGTTCGTCCGTCGCCACATATTCGGTGCGGATGAACTTGCCCTTGCCGCGCACGAACCCGTCGATATGCATGATCGGGGTGCCGAGCGGCGCCTTCTCGTTGCAGGGCCATTGCACGGATCCGACGCGGTCGAGCAACTCGAAGGAGACGCCGGCAAAGCTCGGCGTCGTCATCGCGATCTCGTCCATGATCTGCGAGGGATGCTCATAGTTCCAGTCCAGCCCGATGGCGCGGGCAAGCTCCTGCGTCGCCTCCCAATCGGCGTAGCGCGCCTTCGGCTCAAGAACCTTGCGCACCATGTTGATGCGGCGCTCGGCGTTGGTGAAGGTGCCGTCTTTCTCCAGGAAGGTCGAGCCCGGCAGGAAGACATGCGCATAGTTCGCGGTCTCGTTGAGGAACAGGTCGTGCACGACGACGCATTCCATCGCGGCAAGGCCGGCGGCGACATGCTTGGTGTCGGGATCGGACTGAAGAATGTCCTCGCCCTGGATGTAGATGCCCTTGAAGCTGCCGTCGACGGCGGCGTCCAGCATGTTGGGGATGCGCAGGCCGGGTTCGTCGTCCAGCTTCACGCCCCACAAGGTCTCATAGATATCGCGCACGGCTTCGCCGGAGATGTGGCGGTATCCCGGCAGTTCGTGCGGGAAGGAGCCCATGTCGCACGAGCCCTGCACATTGTTCTGGCCGCGCAGCGGATTCACGCCGACGCCGGGCCGGCCGATATTGCCGGTGGCCATGGCGAGATTGGCGATTGCCATCACAGTGGTCGAACCCTGGCTGTGTTCCGTCACGCCGAGGCCGTAATAGATCGCACCGTTGCCACCGGTGGCGTAGAGGCGGGCGGCCCCCCGGATCAGCTCGGGATCGACGCCGGACAATTTGCCGACGGTTTCGGGGCTGTTTTCCGGCAAGGCGACGAACGATGCCCAATCCTGGAACTCCGTCCAGTCGCAGCGTTCGCGGATGAAGGCTTCGTCGAACAGGCCCTCGGTGACGATCACATGCGCCAGCGCCGTCAGCACAGCCACATTGGTGCCGGGCTTCAGCGGCAGGTGGTAATCCGCTTCGATATGGGCCGACTTGACCATCTCGGTGCGGCGCGGATCGAGCACGATCAGCTTGGCGCCCTGGCGCAGCCGCTTCTTCAGCCGCGAGGCGAACACCGGGTGGGCGGAAGCCGGATTGGCGCCGATGATGACGGCGACGTCGGTGAAGTCGACGGAATCGAAATCCTGCGTGCCGGCCGAGGTGCCATAGGTCTGGCCGAGCCCGTAGCCCGTCGGCGAATGGCAGACGCGTGCGCAGGTGTCGACATTGTTGTTGCGGAAACCTTGCCGCACCATCTTCTGGACTAGGTAAGTTTCCTCATTGGTGCAGCGCGACGAGGTTATGCCGCCGATCGAGGTGCGTCCATACTGGTACTGGATGCGGCGGAATTCCTTGGCCGTATGGGCGATCGCCTCTTCCCAGCTCACCTCGCGCCACGGGTCGGTGACCTTTTCCCGGATCATCGGCGACAGGATGCGGTCCTTGTGGGTGGCATAGCCATAGGCGAAACGGCCCTTGACGCAGGAATGGCCGTGGTTCGCCTTGCCCTCCTTATAGGGCATCATGCGAACGACTTCGTCACCCTTCACCTCGGCCTTGAATGAGCAGCCGACGCCGCAATAGGCACAGGTGGTGACGGCGGAGCGCTCCGGCAGGCCCTTGGCAAGCACCGTCTTCTCACGCAGCGCATCGGTTGGACAGGCCTGGACGCAGGCGCCGCAGGACACGCATTCCGAATCGATGAACGCCTCGTGCATCCCCGCCGAAACCCGGGATTCGAAGCCTCGTCCCTCGATGGTCAGCGCGAAGGTGCCCTGCACCTCTTCGCAGGCCCGCACGCAGCGCGAGCAGACGATGCATTGCGAGGCATCATAGGTGAAATAGGGGTTGGACTCGTCGCGGGCGATGTAGTCGACCGCCAGCGAGCCATGGCCGGGCGCCACGCCACCTTCCGGCTTGACGTGGTTGCGACCTTCGATGCCGTAGCGGTTCTCGATCAGGCCGATCGACTTCGCCACTGCATCGAACTCGCTGGCGCCGGTTCCGGCCTGTTCGTTCCAGCCGGTCGGATGGTCGGAGACGTAGAGTTCCATGACGCCGCGGCGAATGGCGTCGAGTCGCTCGGTCTGCGTGCGCACGATCATGCCTTCGCCGACGGGCGTCGTGCAGGAAGCCGGCGTGCCGCCACGTCCTTCGATCTCGACAAGGCAGACACGGCACGACCCGAAGGAGTCCAGCATGTCGGTGGCGCAAAGCTTCGGGATCTCGACCCCGCCCTCCATGGCCGCACGCATGATCGAGGTGCCTTCCGGCACGGTGATGCTGCGCCCGTCGACGTTCAGCGTGACCTGCTTCTGCGCCTTCGATTGGGGGGTTCCGTAGTCGATCTCTTCGACGAGGGAGGGGAAGTCGGCCTTGATGTTCATCTGCCAGCTCCTATTCGGCAGCCACGCGCACGGGCGCTGGCTTGAAGTCGTCGGGGAAATGGGTGATCGAGCTCATCACGGGATAGGGCGTGAAGCCGCCCAGCGCGCAGAGCGAACCAAACTTCATCGTGTTGCAGAGATCGGTGACCAGAGCGAGGTTCTTCTCCGGCTCAATGCCCGCAACTATTCTGTCGATGGTCTCAACCCCGCGCGTCGAGCCGATGCGGCAGGGCGTGCATTTGCCACAGCTTTCGATGGCGCAGAACTCCATGGCGAAGCGCGCCTGTTTCAGCATGTCGGCGGTGTCGTCGAACACCACGACGCCGGCATGGCCGATCAGCCCGTCCTTGGCCGCGAAGGCTTCATAATCGAATGGCGTGTCGAACAGCGCGCGCGGGAAATAGGCGCCGAGCGGCCCGCCGACCTGCACGGCCTTGACCGGGCGCCCCGTGGCAGTGCCGCCGCCGATCTCGTCGACGATCTCGCCCAGCGTCATGCCGAAAGCGGCTTCGAACAGACCGGCATATTTGACGTTGCCGGCGATCTGGATCGGGATCGTGCCGCGCGAGCGGCCCATGCCGAAATCCTTGTAGTAGGCCGCACCCTTGTCCATGATGACAGGCACCGAGGCCAGCGAGATGACGTTGTTGATCACCGTCGGCTTGCCGAACAGCCCCTTATGCGCCGGCAGTGGCGGCTTTGCCCGAACCATGCCGCGTTTGCCCTCGAGCGAATCGAGCAGCGCCGTCTCCTCGCCGCAGACATAGGCGCCGGCGCCGACCCGGATCTCCATGTCGAAAGCGTAGGGTGAGCCCAGCACGCTGGCGCCAAGAACGCCAGCCTTGCGGGCGATCTCGACGGCCTTGTTCATCACCGCCACCGCATGCGGATATTCCGAGCGGACATAGACGAAGCCCTTCGTCGCGCCCGTGGCTATACCGGCGATCGTCATGCCTTCGATCAGCACGAAGGGATCGCCCTCCATGATCATGCGATCGGCGAAGGTACCCGAATCGCCTTCGTCGGCGTTGCAGACGATGTATTTGCGGTCGCCTGCGGTATCGAGCACCGTTTTCCACTTGATGCCGGTCGGGAAGCCTGCGCCGCCGCGCCCGCGCAGGCCCGACTCGGTAACCTGGGCGACGGTGGCGGCAGACGTCAGCGCCAGCGCGTTCGTCAGTCCGTTCAACCCGCCATGCTTCTTGTAGGATTCGAGCGAAAGCGGATCCGTGACGCCGCAGCGCGCGAAGGTCAGCCGCGTCTGCTTGGCCAGGAAGGGGATCTTGTCCGGCGTGCCCAGCCAGCGCTTGTGGTGGCCGCCGGTGAGGAAGCCGCTGTCGAACAGGCTTTTGACGTCGGACGGCTTGACCGGCCCGTAGGCGATGCGGCCATTGGCTGTCGCGACTTCGACCATAGGCTCGAGGAAATAGGCGCCGCGCGACCCGTTGCGCACGATCTTGGCTTCGATGCCGCGCTCGGCGAGTTCGCCGGCGATCGCCTTGGCGACCTTTTCGGCGCCAAGCGCCAGCGCACCGGAATCGCCGGGAATGTAGATACGCGGGATCATGAGCGCACCTCTGCAACGATCTCGTCGAGCTTCTCGTCATCGAGCCGCCCGATCACCTCGCCATCCAGCATTGCGGCGGGCGAACAGGCGCACAGGCCGAGACAATAGACCGGCTCCAGCGTCACCGAACCGTCGCGGGTCGTCTCATGGAAGCCGATGCCCAGCAATTGCTTCAGCTTGGCGGCGATGGCGTCCGAACCCATCGACTGGCAGGATTCCGCCTGGCAGAGCTTCAGCACATGCCTGCCTGCCGGGTGGCTGCGGTAATCATGATAAAAGCTGACGACGCCGTGCACCTCGGCCCTGGAAATGTTCAGCGCCTCGGCGATGACCGGCAGCGCATCCTTGGGCACATGGCCGAACTCTTCCTGGATGCCGTGAAGGATCGGCAGCAATGGGCCTTCGAGGCCCTTCATCTCCTGGATGATCGCGGCCGTGCGCGACGTAATCTCGGTACTTGCAGGCTGCATTGTCATGCAGCGCCCTCCCTATCGTAGCGACCCATACTATCGGCCAAGAGCATCAAGCTGTTTTGGAACAACGACATGCGCGTGCCGCTTTATCGCTAAGTGCTTAAGAAACCAGAGAAAACCTCTGAAATCAATAAAGCGGTTTCGTTGTACGATAGAAATTTTCTATCGTTCCGTTTGGCTAACTCTGTCTAGCGGAACGGTTGGCGTGGAAATCGTCCGCCAGCGCCATTGCCTCGTCCAGCAGCGCCGAGACCAAAGGTGTGTGCGGTTCGCGCGGTGTCGCCACCAGGCCAACCGTGTGGCTGGCATCTGGCTCGATGATCGGAATGGCCCGGATCGGCTCGGCAAAGCCGAATGTTTCCGCAAGGTTGAGCGGCATGATCGACGACCATTTGCCGGTGCGGATGTGCGAAAACAGCACGATCATCGAATTGGATTCCAGCGTCGGTCGCACCTGCACGCCGGCTTCGGCCAGATGCTGATCGATGATGCGGCGGTTCTGCATGTCCGGCGTCAACAGACACAGCGGCAGGCTTGAGAGCTCCGCCCATGTCACTTTGTCGCGGTCGGAATAGGGATTCCCCATCGCGGTGATCAGTTGGTAGCGCTCGTCATAGAGCGGCACGCTGGTCACCCGCCCCAGCGGCTCGTTGTCGAGATAGGTGATCCCGGCATCGATGTCGAAATTGCCGAGCAGCGACAGCACCTCGATCGAGGTCCGCGACAGCACCGAAAAGGTGACGCCGGGATGCTTTTCGCGAAACGGCGTCGTCAGCCGCGGCAGCATGGCGAGCGCCGTCGGGATGGCGGCGATGCGGATACGGCCGGAAAGTCCGTGGCGCGCCGCGCGCATTTCCTCGCGCATGGTTCTGGTGTCGCCGACGATGCGGCGTGCCCACACCAGCACCTGTTTTCCCTCCGGCGTCAGCCCCTGGAAGCGTGAGCCGCGCAGAACCAGCATGACGCCAAGCTGGCCTTCCAACTGCTTGATGCCGGCCGAGAGCGTCGGTTGGGTGACGCCGCATACCTCCGCCGCCCGGCCGAAATGCTCCTCCCTGGCGAGCGCGATGAAGAATTCCAGCTTGTCGATCATGCGATCTTTCCGGTCGTTCGCTGCAAGGTCGGGGAAATTGTGCTCTACCGCAAGCACCACGCACAATTGCCCGGCATCCACACCTTTAAGCCGGCTAGCTGTTTCCCGCGGCGCGATGCGGCGCTATGTGGATGAAACTGGGAGATCGACCATGCTGGGCTGGTTCCGCAAGCTTTTGCCGCGCGAAGATCGCTTCTTCGACCTGTTCGAACGACATTCCCGCACCGTGGTCGGCGGCGCCGAGGCGCTGGAGCAGCTTCTCCAGGGCAGGGATATCGACCTATGGTGCCAGAAAATCATCGATCTCGAAGATGAGGCCGACCACATCACCGCGGAAGTCCTGCTGGCGGTGCGGCGCTCCTTCATCACGCCTTTCGATCGCGGCGACATCAAGGACCTGATCCAGTCGATGGATGATGCCATCGACATGATGCACAAGACGGTCAAGACGGTGAAGCTGTTCGAGCGCAAGGAGTTCGATCCGCTGATGCAGGAAATGGGTGGCGTCATCGTCGCCGCCGCCAAGCTGGTGGCCGAGGCGATCCCGCTGCTCAGCAAGGTCGCGACGCATACTGTGCGCCTCAACGCCATCGCCGAAGAGGTAATGCGCGTCGAAAGCCGGGCCGACGACCTGCATGAGCAAGGGCTGAAGGATCTCTTCAGGAAGCACGGCAGCAGCGATCCGATGGCCTATATGATCGGCTCAGAGATTTATGGCCAGCTGGAAAAGGTGGTCGACCGCTTCGAGGACGTCGCCAACGAGATCAGCGGCATCGTCATTGAGAATGTCTAGGTGATGGAAGCCACCATTGCCTTTCCCGTGCTGGCCGGCCTCGTCGCCGTCGCACTGTTCTTCGACTTTCTCAACGGCCTGCACGATGCCGCCAATTCCATCGCCACCATCGTTTCCACCCGCGTGCTGCGGCCGCAATATGCGGTGCTGTGGGCGGCATTCTTCAATTTCATCGCCTTCATGTTCTTCGGCCTCCACGTTGCCGAGACCGTGGGCAAGGGTATCATCGACGTCAGCATCGTCACCCCGGCGGTGATCTTTGCAGCGCTCGTCGGCGCCATCGTCTGGAACATCGTCACCTGGATCGCCGGCATCCCGTCGAGCAGCTCGCACGCGCTGATTGGCGGTCTGGTCGGCGCCGGTGTGGCAAAGGCAGGCGTGGGCGCCATCGTCTGGACAGGGCTTGGCAAGACGGTTGCGGCAATCGTCTTGTCGCCAGCGACCGGCTTTATCCTGGCTCTTGTCCTGATCCTTGCCGTTTCCTGGCTCTTCGTGCGCCAGACACCGTTTGCGGTCGACAGCACCTTCCGCGTCATGCAGTTCTTTTCCGCCTCGCTCTATTCCCTCGGGCACGGCGGCAATGACGCCCAGAAGACCATGGGCATCATTGCCGTGCTGCTCTATTCGCAAGGCATGCTCGGCGCGACTTTCTATGTGCCGCTGTGGGTCGTGCTCACCTGTCAGACGGCGCTGGCGCTCGGTACGTTGTTCGGCGGCTGGCGCATCGTCCACACCATGGGCTCGAAGATCACCCGGCTGAACCCGATGCAGGGTTTTTGCGCCGAGACCGGTGGGGCGATCACGCTGTTTGCCGCGACCTGGCTCGGCGTTCCCGTATCGACCACGCACACGATCACCGGCGCCATCATCGGCGTCGGCGCCGCCCGCCGCGTCTCGGCCGTGCGCTGGGGCATTGCCGGCAATATCGTCATTGCCTGGATCGTCACCCTGCCGGCCACCGCTTTGATTTCGGCGCTCACCTACCTCGCGGTTGGCCTGGCGAGGTGAGGTGAGGAAATCTACCTGTCCACAAGGTTCAGGATGTTGCCGTCTGGATCCTTGAACCAGGCGACCTTCATTCCGTAACCGACGTGGATATCGCCCTCCAGTGTCAGGCCCGGCATCTGATAGTGCTCGAAGGCGACGCCCTTCGACTTCAGCGCCTTGACGATATCGCCGATCCCGTCGCCAACCATCCAGGTCACCGCTGTCGCCTTATTGGTTCCGGCAAATTGGGAATGATAGACGTTGAGGGTGGTATCGCCACTTTTGTAGACGATCAGTTCGCCGCCCTCATCGTGCACCTGTTGCAGGCCAAGCGTTCCCTCGTAGAAAGCCTTGGCCTTTGCCAGGTCGCTTACCGCCAGATTTGCCGTTGCGTTGCTGTTTGCGAGCATGATGGTCTCCTTTCCTGGTTGTCGGCCCGTGCTGGTCACCGAAATAGGTCGCCGCGATCGTTTGACGACTGTCGCTTGACCTGATTGTTGGCCGCATCGGCGCTCGATTATCTGGAAGACGTTTGGCGCGGATGAAATCCGACAGGACCCGCCGCTTTTTCAGGCACGCCAAGACAGCCATTGCTCCACGGCTTGGTTCTGTCCGGAAACTGCATTATCTCAGGTGCAAGCTGCATCTCAGGCGCAAGCTGCGTAAGGAAAAACTGCCATGTCCGTCACCAAGGAAATCGTCACCGAGCGTCTGAAGACGGTCAACGGGCCGGATTTCACCGGCAACATCGTCGACCTCGGCATGGTTTCGGAAATTTTCATCGCCGACGGGAAGGTCTTCTTCTCGATTACCGTTCCCGCCGCCCGCGCCCAGGAGATGGAGCCGCTGCGCGCTGCCGCCGAGCGTGTCGTCAAGGCGATCCCCGGTGTCGCCGGCGCCGTCGTCGCGCTGACGGCCGAAAAGAAGGGCGGCGGCATGGAGGCGCCGGTTCCCTCGCGCCCCGCACCCAGGCCCGCGCCGCCGGCTCAGCCCGCTGCCGCCGCGGCGCGCGCGACTCCGCACGCACCGGCCTCGCACAGCTCGGGCAAGCGTGGCGTGCCCGGTATCGAGGCGATCATTGCCGTTGCCTCCGGCAAGGGCGGCGTCGGCAAGTCGACCACCGCCGTCAACATCGCGCTCGGCCTCGCCGCCAACGGCTTGCGCGTCGGCGTGCTGGATGCCGACATCTACGGACCGTCCATGCCCAGGCTGCTCAACATCCACGGACGGCCGCAGACCGTCGACGGCAAGATCCTGAAACCGATGGAGAATTACGGCCTGAAGGTGATGTCGATGGGCTTCCTCGTCGACGAGGAAACGCCGATGATCTGGCGCGGCCCGATGGTGATGTCGGCGCTGACGCAGATGCTGCGCGAGGTCGAATGGGGCCGTCTCGACGTGCTCGTCGTCGACATGCCGCCCGGTACCGGCGACGCGCAACTGACCATGGCCCAGCAGGTGCCGCTGGCTGGTGCTGTCATCGTCTCGACGCCACAGGATCTGGCCCTGATCGACGCGCGAAAAGGCCTCAACATGTTCAAGAAGGTCGACGTCCCGTTGCTCGGCATCGTCGAGAACATGAGCTATTTCATCGCCCCGGACACCGGCAAGCGCTACGACATCTTTGGCCATGGCGGCGCGCGCCGCGAGGCCGAGCGCCTCGGCGTCACCTTCCTTGGCGAAGTGCCGCTCGAGATGGGCATCCGCGAAAGTTCGGATGCCGGCACGCCGGTTGTCGTCTCGAAGCCTGACGGCGCCGAGGCGAAAATCTATCGCGACATCGCTTCGAAGGTCTGGGACCGGGTCAATGAAGAGCGTGGCGCGGCGGCAGCGGCGGTGCCGAGTATTGTGTTCGAGTGACGCCCGCTTGAGGGCTCAGCCGCCGACCTTTTCGCCGAGCGACGAAAAAAACTGTCCGGCCAGTTTCTTCGAGGTCGATTCGATCAGCCGGCTGCCGAGTTGGGCGATCTTGCCGCCGACATCGGCCTTGGCCGCGTAGTTCAATATCGTGGCGTCAGGTCCATCTGCCGTCAGCGTCACGTCGGCACCACCCTTGGCGAAGCCGGCAATGCCGCCCTTGCCTTCGCCCTGGATGGTGTAGGAGTGCGGCGGCTTCAGGTTCTTCAGCGTCACTTCGCCGTTGAATGTCGCCTTGATCGGTCCGATCTTCACCACCACGGTTGCCGCCATCTCGGTCGGCGACTTCATCTCCAGGCTCTGGCAGCCGGGAATGGTCGCCTTCAAGACCTCGGGATCGTTCAGCGCTTCCCACACTTTTTGCAGCGGTGCGGCAATGCGCTCCTCGCCTTCGATCACCAAAGCCATGAAAACCTCCCGGACAAGACTGTCGGAACCCGTAACGCACGGCTTGGTGCGTGTCTATCGCACCAAAGTCCGGTTGCGACCGCACGCCCTCTTGCCTGCTCCCGCGCGTTGCCATATCGATTTGTCTTACAAATACGGAGACCATGATGGCAGGCGCCCCCACCCACAAGAAAAAATTTCGCTCGCAGGAGTGGTTCGACAATCCCGACAATCCGGGCATGACGGCGCTCTATCTCGAGCGCTATCTCAATTACGGCCTGACGCGCGCCGAACTGATGTCCGGCAAGCCGCTGATCGGCATCGCACAGACCGGCTCGGATCTGTCGCCTTGCAACCGTCACCATATCGAACTCGCTAAGCGTGTGCGCGAAGGCATCGTCTCGATGGGCGGCATTCCTTTCGAATTCCCCTGCCATCCGATCCAGGAGACCGGCAAGCGCCCGACCGCGGCACTTGACCGCAACCTTGCCTATCTCAGCCTTGTCGAAGTGCTCTACGGCTATCCGCTCGATGGCGTCGTGCTCACCATCGGTTGCGACAAGACGACGCCGGCGCTGCTGATGGCGGCGGCCACCGTCAACATCCCGGCGATCGCGCTGTCGGTCGGGCCGATGCTCAATGGCTGGCACAAGGGCAAGCGCACCGGCTCCGGCACCATCGTCTGGGAATCGCGCCAGCGCCTGTCGGCCGGCGAGATCGATTATGACGAGTTCATGGACATCGTCGCCTCGTCGGCGCCGTCCACCGGTTATTGCAACACCATGGGCACCGCCACCACGATGAACTCGCTGGCCGAAGCGCTTGGCATGCAGTTGCCGGGCTCGGCCGCGATTCCCGCGCCCTACCGCGAGCGCGGCCAGATTTCCTATGAGACCGGAAAGCGCATCGTCGAGATGGTGCATGAGGATCTGAAGCCGTCCGACATCATGACGAGAGAGGCTTTCGAGAATGCCATCGTCGTCAATTCGGCCATTGGCGGCTCGACCAACGCGCCGATCCATCTCAACGCCATCGCGCGCCACCTCGGAGTCAAGCTCGACAATGACGACTGGCAGACGGTCGGCCTCAATGTGCCGCTACTGGTCAATTTGCAGCCGACGGGCGAATACCTTGGCGAGGACTACCACCATGCCGGCGGCGTGCCGGCGGTCATCGCCGAACTGATGAAGGGCGGGCTGTTGCCGCATCCCGGCGCGCGCACCGTCAACGGCAAGTCGATCGGTGAGAATAGCGAGGGCGTCGCCAACGAAAATCCCGACGTCATCCGCTCTGTCGCCAAGCCGCTGAAGGCCAATGCCGGCTTCATCAATCTTCGGGGCAATCTGTTCGATTCGGCGATCATGAAGACCAGCGGCATCTCGCCGGAATTCCGCGAACGCTATCTCTCCAACCCCAAGGATCCCGAGGCTTTCGAAGGCAACGCCATGGTTTTCGATGGGCCGGAGGATTACCACGCCCGCATCGACGACCCGGCGCAAGGCATCGACGAACACACCATCCTGTTCATGCGCGGCGCTGGCCCGGTCGGCTATCCAGGCGGTGCCGAAGTCGTCAACATGCAGCCGCCGGCCTATCTCATCAAGAAGGGCATCCACGCGCTCGCTTGCATCGGGGACGGCCGCCAGTCGGGTACGTCGGGTTCGCCATCGATCCTCAACGCCTCGCCGGAAGCGGCGATCGGCGGCGGACTGGCGCTGCTCAAGACGGGCGACAGGGTCCGCATCGACTTGCGCAAGGGCACGGCCGACATCCTCGTTACCGACGACGAGATCACCCGGCGCCGCGCCGAACTGCAGAACAATGGTGGCTTCCACTATCCCAAGCACCAGACACCCTGGCAGGAGATCCAGCGCGGCATGGTCGCGCAGTTCTCGGAGGGAATGGTGCTGAAGCCGGCGGTGAAGTATCAGGACGTCGCGCACACCAGCGGCGTTCCCAGAGACAATCACTGATTGCTCCGGGGACAATCATTGATTCTGGATCGACGGATGGCGGCTTGATCAAATCAAGCCGCCGTCGGTTTTCCGGTCAGCGTGTTGCCGGGTAGGTCGAGAACGGTCACCGTCCTTGACAAGCGCGCCCAACAAATCCACCATCATGACAAGGGGTGCATCGCGACGACCCCGTGAGGCGTCAGCCCAACGTTCGCGTCCAAGCTTCTCTTCCAGGAGGTGGACGCCATGCCGTCAACAACCGCTATCACTGTATCGCAACTGTCCCGGCTCATCGGTCTGCCGGGCGCGCCTGTCATTATCGATGTTCGCATCGATGACGATTTCGACGCCGACCCGCGCCTGTTGCCGGCTTCGTGCCGGCGCGATTTCAAAACCGTTTCGACCTGGGCGGCCGCATTCGCCGGCAAGCCGGTGGCCGTCGTATGCCAGAAGGGGCAAAAGCTCTCGCAAGGCGTCGTTGCATGGCTGCGCCATGAGGGGATATCAGCCGAATCCCTTGAAAGCGGGTTTGAGGCCTGGCGCGATGCCGGGGGACTTCTGGTCCGCACCGCCAAAATGCCGCCGCGCAATGAAAAGGGCGCCACCGTCTGGGTGACGCGATCGCGCCCGAAGGTCGACCGCATCGCTTGCCCATGGCTGATCCGGCGTTTCCTCGACCCCGACGCGGTGTTCCTGTTTGTCGAGCCCGCTGAAGTATTGGCTGTTGCCGACCGCTTTCAGGCCGTGCCGTTCGACATCGACAATGTGTTCTGGAGCCATCGTGGCGAACGCTGCACCTTCGACACGATGATCGAGGAGTTCGGGTTGGAATCCGAGGCGCTCGATCGCCTCGCCGTAATCGTGCGCGCGGCCGACACCGCAAGCCTCGACTTGGTGCCCCAGGCGGCCGGTTTTCTGGCTGCCTCGCTGGGTCTGTCGCGTATGTACCGCGACGATCTGGAACAACTGGAAGCAGGCATGCTGCTCTACGACGCGTTCTTCCGCTGGTGTCGCGACGCCACCGAAGAAACGCACAACTGGCCCGCTGCGGGTAAGCCGTCATGACCATTCTTGTCCCCGACAACAAGGCGGTGGCCGTCGAGCCGCCGGCTGCGCCGACCTTCGCGGAAGCCACGAAGGTCTGGGCGAGGATCGGATTGCTCAGCTTCGGCGGACCTGCCGGGCAGATCGCGCTGATGCACAAGGAGCTGGTCGAGGACCGGCGCTGGATCGGTGAACAGCGCTTCCTGCATGCGTTGAACTACTGCATGTTGCTGCCTGGCCCGGAAGCCCAGCAACTCGCCATCTATGTCGGCTGGCTGCTGCACAGGACGATCGGCGGCCTTGTCGCCGGCATCCTGTTCGTCGTGCCGGGCGCGCTCGTCATGCTCGCCTTGAGCAGCCTGTACGTCCTCTATGGCGACATGCCGCTCGTCGCGGCGCTATTTTTCGGGGTCAAGGCGGCGGTACTCGCCATCGTCATCGAGGCGGTGATCCGGATCGGGCGACGCGCCCTGAAAAACCCGGTCATGGTGTCAATCGCGGTCGCGGCGTTCATCGCCATCTATGCGTTGAATGTGCCGTTTCCGCTCATCGTCCTTCTCGCTGGCCTGACGGGATGGCTGGGGGATCGCATTGCTCCCGGCCTGTTTTCCGGCTCGGCCCATGGCAAGGACGGTGTTGCCGACTTCAAGGGAGCGGTCGACCTGATGTTCGAGCGTGGCGAACTCGCCCATGTCAAACCGACCAGATGGCATGCACCGCGCACCGTCGCCATCTGGCTGCCGATCTGGCTCGGGCCTGTACTTTTGATCTGGTGGTTCACCGGCTCCGCAAGCGTCTGGACCGAGATAGGCCGGTTCTTCAGCCTGATGGCTGTCGTCACCTTCGGTGGCGCCTATGCGGTCCTCGCCTATGTCGCGCAGGCAGCCGTCCAGTCCTTCGGCTGGCTGGCGCCGGGTGAAATGGTCGACGGTCTTGGACTTGCAGAAACGACGCCGGGTCCGCTCATCCTGGTGTTGCAGTTCGTCGGCTTCATCGCCGCGTTCCGCCATTCCGGCTCGCTGGACCCGTTGCTTGCCGGATCGCTGGGGGCGTTGCTCACCTTGTGGGTGACGTTCACACCCTGCTTCTTCTGGATATTCCTCGGGGCGCCCTACATTGAGGCCTTGCGCGGCAACAAGGCACTGTCGGCCGCACTGGGCGCGATCACCGCCGCCGTTGTCGGGGTGATCATGAATCTGGCCCTATGGTTTGCTTTGCATGTCATTTTCCGTGAGGTGCACGCGACGGGGCTTGGCATGAACGTGCCGGTGTTTTCGTCCATCGACTGGCGTGCGGCCTTGCTATCCGTGGCCGCCATGGTCGCCATCCTGAAGCTGAAAGTCGGCATGCTGCCGACACTCGCGCTATCCGCCCTTGCAGGAGTCTTGCTGGCGGCGGCTGGTTAGACAGCACCGCCTTTGTAATCCGCTTGCCCACCACCTAAGTGGGCTGGAAACGGAAGGAAACATCATGGCCGGACGGCGCTCTTCCCTCGGCTTCCTCGGAATGTTCGGCCGTTCGGGCGACTTGAGGCAGCTCGACGATGCCTTGCGCGGCGCCGATCTGCATCCAGCCCTTGTGCCGGAGGGCGTGAAGCTTACCATCGTCAACCTGATGAAGGATCGCTGGCCCGACGAGCCGCCGCCGGGCACCTATGCGTCGGTGGCGCAATTATGCAGCTATTGCATTGCGGGTCCCGAAACCTTCGAGCAAGCCAATGGCCATGAGCGGACGCTGGAAGCCGAGCGCCGCATCGAGGCGGCGCTTGAAACCGGCGACAGCCTCGACGCGCAGATCGTGCTGATGACGCTGCATGCCAAGCTGATCAACCCCGAAGTCGTCGACCGATACGGGCTCAGCGCGGAATGACGCGAAAGGCAAGATCTGCCTGATTCTCCCAAGGCAGCCGAACCGTTCAGGCCCGGCTGATCTCCTCGAGATACCAGCCGATGTAGCGCAGTTCGTTGTATTCCATCGGCGCGATAGGTCCGGGCACGAAATAGTGCGAGCGCACGCCGCGCGCGGTGTGCTCGATGATCTTCTTGTCTTCGTCGGTGGTGACCTTCCATAGCCAGGTCAGCTTCTCCAGATCGTAATCCTGACCCTCGACCGCGTCGCCGCGCACCAGCCAGATCAGTTCCACCTCGCATGTACCAGCCGTTTTCGGGATGAATCGGTAGATCATGCCGTGATCGGGATAGCAGACGAGAAAGGTCGTACCGCCGAGATGGATGGAGGTGACGCCACCGTCGTAGTCGGTGAAGCGGCCCATCAGCGGCGCGACCGGAGAGCCGTCCTGGCTGCCGCTCGAAACGCCGTCGTAGAGCGCGTAGCGGAAGGTGTGGATTGCTTCCTGACCGGCCGCCGAGTTCTGCCAGCGGTTGGCGCTGCCGATCTCGATGCCGAGCGCGCAGGTGCGCTGCTCCATCGCCGCATTGAGCTGCTCGATCATCTCGGCCGGTTTTTCCAGCGCATGCGTCTGCGAATATTCCGGATGCGCCGGTCCGCAATGGTAACATTCTACATAGTTCTCGACGGCGAGCTTCCAGTTGGCGTCGAGCGGATAGGACTGACGATACGCCACCTTGGCGTCGCCCCAGCCATATTGGCCGCAGCTCGTGCGCAGCGACTGTTCGATCGGATCGAAATCGAGCGGCGTCTCGGCGAAGGAAATGAAAACCAGCCCGGAGGCGACGCGGACATGAAGCTTCTTCAGCCCGTGCGCCGAGCGGTCGAAATCCTTCGGCATCAGGCGGGCAGCGCGCAATGAGCCGTCATTGGAATAGCTCCAGGCGTGGTAGGGGCACACGAACATCTTCGCGTTGCCCTTTTCCTTGGTGCAGACCTCGGCGCCGCGGTGGCGGCAGACATTGAGCATGGCATGCACGGTGCCATCCATGCCGCGTGTCAGGATGACCGCCTCGTCGCCCAGTTTGAACAGCTCGAAATCGCCCGGGTTCGCGATGACGCTGGCATGGGCCAGGCAGTGCCAGTGGCGGCGAAAGACACGTTCCATGTCGCGCTCGAAGATTGCCTGGTCATGATAGAAGGCACGCACCAGGCCGTGACCTGGCCGATGAGATGCCACCAGCCGATCGATCGCGTCGCCGTCTGTGTGGGCTTGCTGGATAGGATGCACACTCATTTGTCGTTCTGCCCGATGGTTGTCCCCAGAGCAATTTCAGGAAAGGTGTGAAGCGGTTTTCCGTCCTGAATTGGCTCCGGGTGGTGGCTGTATGGCTGCACGAACTCGTCTCCGGTCAGCCGCCCATTTGCGTGCGCGGCAGGTGGATCAGGTTGCCGAAGCGGGCACGCAATCTGTCGTCGACTTGTTTTGGCACGTGGCGCGGAAACCGTTCGGCAAGAATGCGTTTCTTCTCGGTGATCGCACGCAGCAATATATCAGGCCGGCCTTTTTCGTTCCATTCCTTCGGCGAGGAACGATCGCCGAGGGCGGGATAGAAGTGCTCGGTCTGCATCAGCTTGAGCGTCTGTTCGTTGTCGAGATAGTGGCCCGGGCCCTTGAGGCAGACCTCGGCGATGCTGTCGATCGACAGGGCCTCGTCAGTCACGTCGATGCCACGCGCGCAGCCCAGGCAATGACCGAGCATGTCGTTGTCGATGACCAGGCTCTCCAGGCAGAAGCCGAGCAGCGAGGCATGCATGCCGGCCGCCTCGTAGACGAGGTTGAGGCCGGAGAGGCCGGCCATCACATTGGTGATACCCTTTTCGTAGCCGGACTGAATATCGGGCAATTTCGAATCCGTCATGCCGGCGGCGGAGCCGCCGGGCAGGTCGTAGAATTGCGCCATCTGGGCACAGGCCGCCGTTGCCACCGACTGCTCGGCCGACCCGCCCGCCATGGCGCCGGTGCGCAGGTCCGACATGAACGGCCAGGCGCCGAAGATCGCCGGATGGCCGGGCTTGAGCGCGTTGACATAGACCAGGCCGGCCAGCACTTCGGCCACTGCCTGCACGACGGCGCCGGCCATCGCCGCGGGTGCCGTGGTGCCGGACTGGCCGGTCGACAGCAGCAGGATCGGGATGCCGCCTTCGACGCAGGCCTCAAGCACGCCGCAGGCATCCTCGGCGAACTTCATTGGCGGCACGACGAATGAGTTGGAGTTGGAAACGAACGGCCGGGCACGGAAATTCTCCTCGCCGCCGGCGATGGCGTACAGCATTTCAAGCGCAGGCTTCACGTTCTCACGCACGGTGAAGGATGTTCCGACGTGCTTCGATGTTCCCATCACACAGGCATAAAGCGTGTTGAAATCCATCTCGAGCGGATCGGCGATGTCGCGCGCCACCATCGGCCGCTGGAAGAAATGGATATTGTCCAGCCCATCGACGATGCGGGCCGCATCATAAATATCCTGCAGCTTGGATTCGCGGTACTCGCGCTTCTCCAGATCCACCAGGTGCACGGCGATGCCTGCCGTGCCGTAGTGCACGCGCTTGCCCTGGACCACCATGTCGTGCCTGGGGTCCTGGCCATGAAGCGTGAAATGTCGTGCCGCCCGCTTGATGGTGTCGAGCACGAGCGCGCGCGGAAAGCGGACACGGCCATCGTCGCCGTGGACCGCCCCCACCTTGGTCAGCACCTTTATGCAGGAAGGAATGGCGTTGGCGAAACCCACCGTCTCCAGAAGCGTCAGCACGCCCTCGTGGATACGCTCGCGGTCATCCCCGCGCAGCGGCCCGTAGCCGCCGCCCTCGATGGCCTTGTGCTGTGGTCTGGTATCCTCCACCAGGGGAGATGATCGCATGGCATGTCCTGTTTCGCGAAGACCGGAGCGCTGCGGACGACGGTTCGCCGGCGTGTCCTGCTGTTCGACAGCCACTGGCATGGAAGCACTCCACCTTCGTCGGCAGGAACACGTGGCGGTTGGTCCACCATCGGCCTGCTTCTTCCCATGACGCCGACTATGCCGCTGGCACTGGCCCATCCTATGGTCCAGCTGGCCCAGTTCCATGTGCCAGAACTAAAATACCGGAGCCGCTGCGAGCGGCTCCGGCACGAGAGATCGACGATGGATCAGGCGGCCGCGGGTCTGCGTCCGGCGGCCGTGGCCAGTTCGCGGATGCCTGGCTCGATGTGCTGCAGTGCGATCGACGAGATGCCCAGCCGCATGAAACGCGAAGGCTTTTCAGTGCGATCGAAGAAACGGTCGCCTGGCTCGATGATGACGCTGCGCGAGGCCGCGGCCTCGGCCAGGCCGCGCGAATCGGTACCGCGCGGCCCTTCGAGCCACAGCGACGTGCCGCCGGCCGAATCGGTCGAGCGCCATTCCGGCAGGAAGGCGGAAATCGCATGGACCAGCCGCTTGCGCCGCTCGTCGAAGGCTGAAGACAGCCGCCGCACCAGCGCCTCGTGGTGGCCGAGCGACAGGAACAGTGCGACGGCGCGCTGATTGTTCGCCGGCGGATGACGCAGCATGAAGCGGCGCAGCGCCCTGAGTTCCGCGATGAGTCCGGCGGACGCCACGATGTAGCCGAGCCGCAGGCCCGGAGCCAGCGTCTTGGACATCGAGCCGACATAGACCACGCGGCCGGAGCGATCGAGGCTCTTCAGTGCCTGTTGCGGTGCCTCGTCGAGAAGCTGGCTGTCATAGCCGTCCTCGATGATGATTTGGTTGTAGCGGTTGGCGCGCGCCAGAAGATCCTGCCGCCGTTCCGCCGACAGCGGCACCATGGTCGGGCAATGATGGCTTGGCGTGACGAAGACGAAGCCGGAATCATTGGGAATAGAAGCGGTTACGATGCCGGACTGGTCGACCGGCACCGGCTGTATCTCCGCGCCCGCAAGGCGGAAGATCGAGCGGGCGTCGGGGTAGCCGGGGTCCTCCATCGCCACCTTGGAGCCTTTGGACATCAGCAGCGTCGCAAGCATGTAGAGCGCGTTCTGGGCGCCCAGCGTGACGATGATCTCGTCGGGATTGGCGAAGATGCCGCGCCGGGGCAGGAGCCGCGCCTGGATTTGCTCGATCAGCAGCGGATCGTCACGGTCGACCATGTCGGACGCCCAGTTGCGGATTTCCAACACCGCCAGCGCCATGCGGTTGCACTCGCGCCATTCGGCGGTCGGGAACAGCGCCGGATCGAACTGGCCGTAGACGAAGGGGTAGGACGACTTGATCCAGTTCTCGTGCTTGGCCGGCGGCGGCATGTCGCTGGCGAAGATCTTGCGGCGTGCCTTCCAGTCGATCTCGTTGGCCTGGTCGGGCGCCTTCTGGTGCGGCTTGGCGGGCGTCGCCAGCACATCGGGATTGACGAAATGGCCACGCCGCTCGCGCGCCACCAGGAAACCCTGGTCGACGAGCTGCTGGAACGCCAGCACCACGGTTCCGCGCGCCACGCCGAGTTTTTCGGCCAGGATCCGGCAGGAAGGAAGCGGCATCGAAGCGGCGATCTGGCGGTCGAGAATGGCGGCTACGATGGCCTGGCGGATCTGCGCCTGAAGGGTTTGGCCGGATTCAGCCGAAATCCGGAACAGGCCGGACCATATCGCCGTGTCGTTTCGCTGTGGCATGGGAGATTTCCTCGATGGCCAGCCTTTTTCGTTTGGCTGGACCAGCCGAACGTAACCGTGGCACAAGGGGTTGCGCCAATCAATTTTTCTGATCGTTGGGATTTATGCCAGTGATCCTTCACGCCATTTTGATGCTGCGCCGCGGCATAGCTGCGTGACTCCGTGCGTCATCGCTGCGCATTGAAACGGGTGGAGTTCGGCCCGATAGATTGTCGCGACGACACGCGCCGGAAACATCCGGTCCGTAATGATGGCTCGAGGTCTCGGAGTTTGGCAGTGGATCAATCGTCCTTTCAAAAACAGCTCGCCGCCTTGCGCGATCACCGCGCGGCAGCGCCCGCCAGCATGCGCCAGGCCTTCGCCGCCGATCCCAAGCGGTTCGTGGAATTCTCCGCCACCGATGGCGATCTGCTGCTCGACTGGTCGAAATGCGCGGTCGATGCGACCGCCATGGAACTGCTGGAAAAGCTCGCCCTGGCCGCCGATCTCGAAGGTCGTCGCGCCGCCATGTTCGCCGGCAAGAAGATCAACGTCACCGAGGACCGTGCCGTGCTGCACACGGCGCTGCGCAACCTGACCGGCAAGGGCGTCACCGTCGATGGCCAGGACGTCAAGGCCGACGTCATCGCCGTGCTCGACGCCATGGGCGCCTTTGCCGATGCCGTGCGCTCGGGCAAGGCGGCCGGCGCCACCGGCAAGAAGATCACCGACATCGTCAACATCGGCATCGGCGGTTCCGATCTCGGCCCGGCCATGGCGACGCTGGCGCTGGCGCCCTATCATGACGGGCCGCGCGCCCACTACGTCTCCAACATCGATGGCGCCCATATCCACGACACGCTGAAGGGGCTGTCCGCCGAGACCACGCTTTTCGTCATCGCTTCCAAGACCTTCACCACCGTCGAGACGATGACCAATGCGCAGACGGCGCGCGATTGGGTGCAGAAGGCGCTCGGCAAGGAAGCGGTCGGCAAGCACTTCGCCGCCGTGTCCACCGCGCTCGATCTGGTCGCCAAGTTCGGCATCGCGCCCGATCGCGTCTTCGGCTTCTGGGACTGGGTCGGCGGCCGCTATTCGCTCTGGGGCGCCATCGGCCTGCCGGTGATGATCGCTGTCGGCCCGCGGAATTTTCGCGCCTTCCTCGACGGCGCGCATGAGATGGACGAGCATTTCCGCACCGCGCCGGTGCAGGAGAACCTGCCGGCGCTGCTTGGATTGGTCGGCTGGTGGCATCGCGTGATCTGCGGTTACCCGGCGCGCGCCGTCATCCCTTACGACCAGCGCCTGTCCAGGCTGCCGGCATATCTGCAGCAGCTCGACATGGAATCGAACGGCAAGAGCGTCACCCTCGAAGGCACAGAGGTGACGACGCCGACCGGACCGCTGGTCTGGGGTGAGCCCGGCACCAACGGCCAGCATGCCTTCTTCCAGCTGCTGCACCAGGGCACCGATTTCATCCCGGTCGAGTTCCTCGCCGCCGCCGTCGGCCACGAGCCCGATCTCAAGCATCAGCACGATCTGCTGCTCGCCAACTGCCTGGCGCAGTCGGAAGCGCTGATGAAGGGCCGCACGCTGGACGAAGCCCGCGCCCAGATGCTGGCCAAGGGCATGAAGCCGGCCGAGGTCGACAAGATAGCCCCGCACCGCGTCTTCTCCGGCAATCGCCCCTCGGTCACCATCCTCTACCGCAAACTCGACCCGCGAACCTTCGGCCGGCTGATCGCGCTCTACGAGCACCGCGTCTTCGTCGAGGGCACGCTGTTCAACATCAACTCCTTCGACCAGTGGGGCGTCGAACTCGGCAAGGAACTGGCCACCGGCCTTCTGCCTGTCGTGGAGGGCAAGGAAAGTGCCGCCAAGCGGGACGCATCGACCGCTGGCCTCGTGGGATTCATCCACCATTTGCGTGGCTCGGAGTGAAAAGCTTGGCAGACATCAAGGGAATATTGTTCGACAAGGACGGCACGCTTGTCGACTTCAACGCCACCTGGCTCGGCGTTGCCGACTTCATGGCCATGGATGCGTCCGAAGGCGATCGCTGGAAAGCCGACAGGCTGCTGGCCGCCGCCGGCTTCGATTTCGCCAACAAGCGCTTTAAGCCTGACTCGATATTTGCCTCCGGCACCAATCTCGACGTCGTCGAATTGTGGTTTCCGCGCCTGTCCAACGAGGACCAGATGCTGGCGGTCGCCCGCTTCAACGAGATCACCTCGGTGCAAGGCTCGGCGATGGCCGTGGCGCTGCCGGGCATCGTCGACACGCTGACGGCACTGCACAGGAAGTCCTACCGGCTTGGCGTCGCCACCAACGATTCGACCAGCGGCGCGGAAAAGACGCTTGTCACGCTCGGCGTCGCCCAATTGTTCGACGCGGCCTATGGCTACGACGCGGTGGCCAATCCGAAGCCGGCGCCCGACACCATCCTGGCCTTCAGCGATCTCACTGGGCTGAAGCCGGCGGAGATCGCCATGGTCGGCGACAACCGCCATGATCTCGAAATGGCGCGGGCCGGCGGCTGCGGGCTGGCGGTCGGCGTGCTCTCCGGCACCGGCACCCGCGAATCGCTGGCCGGGATTGCCGACATTGTTCTTGATTCGGTTGCCGATCTGCCCGACTTCCTCTCGGCACGGGTCAAGGAGACGATCTGACCGGGCTAGGCTCGGCAAATCAACTTGGACTTTCCCGCCAACGGCTGAGATTGGTGGAAAGCGGTCGCACCGGTTGTAAATAGTTAACAGCAGCTAAGCGAAAAAAGCGGACTCTTGGGTCTGTGCGCCCCATCGCGGGCGTTGAAACTTTTGTCTGATCAATCCACACTGAGCCATACTCCACGACGAGGACAACCATGACACTATCGGTTTCCGCTCCGAAGTATTTTTCAGACGCGCCGGATTTTGAGTACCTATGCCGCCAATGCGGCGTGGGCTTTCTTGTACCGGATCAGGACACGTTCAAATCAACAGAGCCTGCATACTCACGGAGCGCTCATTCGCATGAGGCGTGGGACCCTGACTGGATTACTTACCGCTTCACCGTCACATGTGTCTGCACGAAGAAGGATTGCGGCGAGTTGGCTTTTGTGTCGGGAGCCGGATCTGTCGATCAAAGATATGGCGATGACGGGCAGCCTGAATATTACGATCACTTCTCTATTAGGTCATTTTTTCCAGCCCCACGGTTATGTCATATCCCAGCAGACACACCCGCGAAAGTAGCGGAATGTCTGGAAAAGAGCTTTTCACTATACTGGGTCGATACCGCTGCGGCGGCAAACGCGTTGCGAGCAAGCCTTGAGGCATTGCTGGACGAACTCAAAATTCCAAGTCACAAAAAGAACGGCAAAGGCGAAACCGTTTATATCGCCCTACATACCAGGTTGGAATCATGGTCGGCATCGGACAAGGACCATGCTGAGCTTTGCTTTGCGCTTAAGGAAGTTGGAAATCTCGGATCGCATGGCGATTCGGTGAAACCACAACATTACTTTGGTTCCTTGGAAATATACTCTCATGTTTTAAAAGAGCTGTTCGAGAATAACGCGAAGAAAATGAAAGATCTGGCGCAAAGCATTCGCGACGAGATCAAGGCGAAGAAACCCTGACATGCACGACAAGCGATATTCCGTCTTTATCAGCTCGACCTTTGAGGACCTCAAGGCCGAACGGCAGGCGGTTCAGGATGTGGTGATCAGCGCAGGTGATTTTCCTGTACAGATGGAGTCTTTCCCTGCCGCCGACGAGGATCAGTTTGAGTTTATTAAGGCGCTAATAGACAAGTGCGATTATTATGTGCTGATCGTCGCGGGTCGCTATGGAACCCCCGCCGAAGACGGCTTGAGCTACACCGAAAAGGAATATTGCTATGCGGTATCCAAGGGCATTCCGATTCTGGTGATGCTGCACGGCGATCGGGGCAGCATTTCGGCAAAGAAGAGTGAAGGTTCGGTGGAGGGCAAAAAGCGCCTAGATGCATTCGTTGCGGCAGTTGAAACAAACCGCCTACGGAAGACTTGGATAACCGCAGATGGCCTAAAGCTCGCTGTCCGCGAGGCACTGGAACATGCCAAGGCAACGAAACCGGCCGTGGGCTGGGTACGGGGTGACGCCGTTGCCAGTATGGAAGCTCTGGAAGAGCTAAACGAAGTCCGCAAAGAAAACGTCAAGTTTCGTGATGCAATTGGCAGTTTGGAAATAGCACTTGCGCTACCCCCGATCCCGGCGGCGGACGATCCAATTACTATTGATCTTTTGCCGAATACCCGCGGGCGGGGTTACGGCTCTCCGTACGGCAGCACTGCATCCGTTCACACCACATGGATTTCCACTTTTCCTATATTTTTCAACAACCTTCAATGGAGTACGAGTGACTGGAACAACGAATACTCCTATTACATCGAGGATGACGAATCTTGTGTTGAAATAGGGTCTGCCATCGCAGGTGTGGTGGAGTCGGTTGATACCTCAAAGGCGTTCAAAATCAGCAAATCGACGTTGGACCGCCTCATGAGCTATTATATCGAAGCCGGACTAATGAACGCGGTAGGGGCGGAACAGGCGTTCACCGAGACAGCGCGGAGGGTGGCTAGGCGTCACAGTATAGCGGGCGGCAGCCCGTTTGCATTCAAGGTATTTAGAGGAAAGATCGCGGTGACCCCCACGGCGTCGGACTTGAGCGACGAAATACCCTTCTAGCTGCCCCGCGTCGGGCTACGGCAGCTACGGGCTGGTCATTTCGGAAGCGTCGCGCTGGCGACCGCAATGGGGTCGAACTCGGTCATTCCGAGTGACTGGGTTTTGATCTCAGCGACAGCGGTCAACCGCTTCAAAGGAAAACACCCCGCTCGGTTTAGTCGCGACACCCTTCGCGTCGCCGAAATCCGGCACCTGGTACTCGGCGAGCAACCGCAGCCGTGACAGCGGCAGATCGGTGCGACGGGGATCGCCGACCAGAACCTCGATGCCGGCGGCCAGGCAGCGGTCGAGAAATGGAGTAACGCGTAAGGCAACCTCATGGCCGTAAAAAACATCGCCTGCGAGCACAAGGTCGACGGCCGGTGGCGGGCCAGTGGTGATATCCTTGTCGACAACGGTGATCGTGACGCCGTTGGCGGCGGCATTGAGGCCGATCGCTGCAACGCCGTTACGGTCGATCTCGGCCGCAAGCACCGCGCGGGCGCCAGCCTTGGCGGCGGCGATACCGACGAGGCCTGAACCGGCGCCGAGGTCGAGCACGCGCTGCCCGGCTACCGTCTGCGGTCGGTCGAGTATGAAGCGGGCAAGCACCGCGCCGCCGGCCCAGGCATAGGCCCAGTAGGGCGGCTGCGCTTCGGGCACGTCCTCGTCGGCCTCGATGCTGTCTTCCGGCTCGACGCCATGGTCACGCCACTCGGCCAGCCGCCTGAGACCGCTTGCAGGATGGGCCGTGTAGAGCAGGATTTGGGGAAGTGCCGGAACAGGCACAAGGCGCATATTCGCTTTGATGAACGTGGCCGCGTCGGGACGTCGGCCATCGTCCGCGAACCCGCCATTGCCAGGGCCATCCTTCAAATCGCGTCTATTCCCGCAACGCTCGGCGCAGGATCTTGCCGACCGGTGTCTTCGGCAGTTCGGTTCGGAATTCGATGTATCTGGGCCGCTTGTAGCCGGTCAGGTTCTCGCGGCAAAAGGCGGTCAGTGCCTCGGCGGTCAGCGCCGGATCCTTCTTGACCACGAACAGTTTCGGCACCTCGCCCGAATGCTCGTCCGGCACGCCGACCGCCGCCACTTCGAGCACGCCCGGATGCATCGCCACGACTTCCTCGAGCTCGTTGGGATAGACGTTGAAGCCCGAAACAAGGATCATGTCCTTCTTGCGGTCGACGATCTTGGTGTAGCCGCGTTCGTCCATGAAGCCCATGTCGCCGGATTTGAAGTAGCCGTCCTTGGTCATCACCTTGGCGGTCTCATCGGGCCGGTTCCAGTAGCCCGCCATCACTTGCGGCCCCCGGATGCAGACCTCGCCGACCTCGCCGAGCGGCAAATTGTTGCCGTCGTCGTCGCGGATGGCGATCTCGGTCGAGGGCAGCGGCAAGCCTATCGTGCCGGTGAAGTCGCCGGCGGTGAACTTGTTGGCGGTGGCCACCGGCGAAGTTTCCGAGAGGCCGTAGCCTTCGGTGACCGAACAACCGGTCAGCGCCTTCCAGCGCTCGGCGACGCCCTTCTGCACCGCCATGCCGCCGCCAAGCGTCAGCACCAGCGGCTTGAAGTCGAGCTTGCGGAAATCCTCGTTGTTGAGCAGCGCGTTGAACAGCGTGTTGAGGCCGGGAAAGATGTGCACCGGATATTTCTGCAGTTCCTTGACGAAGCCGGGAATGTCGCGCGGATTGGGAATGAGCACATTGCGGGCGCCCTGCTGCATGCCCATCAGCGCGTTCACCGTCAGCGCGAAAATATGATAGAGCGGCAGCGCGCAGATAAAGTTGGGGTGCGCCGGTTTCGGCTTGATCGTGTAGGCGTCCTCCATCCACTGCGCGTTCTGCGCGACGTTGGCGAGCACGTTTCTGTGCAGCAGTGTGGCGCCCTTCGACACGCCCGTGGTGCCGCCCGTATATTGCAGGAAGGCGACATCGCCGGCTGCCACATTGGCCGGCTTGAAGCCCATGCCGGCGCCGGCCTTCATTGAGGCATTGAACTTGACATGGCCGGGCAGCGACCATGCCGGCACCATCTTCTTCACGCGGCGCACGACGAAATTGACGATGGTGCCCTTCAGGCCGCCGAGCATGTCGCCCATCGCGGCGACCACCACATGCTTGACCGCGGTCCTGGCGATTACCGCCTGCAAGGTGTTGGCGAAGTTCTCCAGGATGACGATGGCTTGCGCACCGGAATCCTTCAGCTGATGTTCGAGCTCGCGCGGCGTGTAGAGCGGATTGATGTTCACCACGACATAGCCGGCGCGCAAGACGGCCATCATCGCCACCGGATATTGCAGCACGTTCGGCATCATCAGCGCGACGCGCGCGCCTTTCTGCAGGCCCTTCGATTGCAGGTAGGCGCCGAAGGCCGCCGACAGCCGCTCGACATCGGTGTAGCTGATGGACTTGTCCATGCAGGTGAAGGCCGGCTGCGCGGAAAACTGCTTGCAGGCGGCGACGAGGAAATCGCCGATCGAGCTGTAGGGCAGGGCACCGATCTCCGCCTGCACGTTTTTCGGATAGCTCTTGAGCCAAGGCTTTTCCGGCAAGCCGGCGGCCAGTGCCGTCAGCGCTTTCGGCAATCGGTTGGCGGTGGCGTCGGCCGGCTTTGCCGCTGGTGGGGTCTTCACCGCCGCCGCGGCCTTCGACGCCGGCCTGGCAGCGGGCTTTGCCGCCCCCGCTTTATTCCCCGGCGCCGTCTTTCCGGCGGCAGCCTTGGCCGGGGCTTTCACCGCCGGCTTGGTGTTTGCCCTTACAGGCGCCGCGGCCGCCTTCGGCGTGGCGGCTTTGGCAACGGGTGTTTTAGGCTTGGCAGTACCGGCTGCTTTCGACGGCGCCTTGGCTCCCGCTTTCACCGGCGTCGTCGTCCTTGATGCTTTTGCCACCCGTTCCTCCCTGGACAAGTCTTGTTCATCCGCGCCGCGCTCGCCCCTGAATTGACAAGGACGCCCTCCGCTGCGGCCGCTACACCCTATGTATTGCCTCCGTTGGTGACCGTGCAAGTCTTGCCCTTGCGGCAACATGGCGAAAGATTTGCCGTCGAAAGTCTTTGCCGCCGCCAGCGCTCCCAGGCGGTGTCATGGCGCATCCCTCGGCCGCTCGGAAGCGCGGGGAACATTTATATCGTCAGCTTGGCGATCAATAAAAAAATTCGGTTGTTAATAATCTCGTGACTGAAAGAAACTGCTAATTCTTTCTGCAATTTGGCAAAATAGCGGATTTTTTTCCTGCTTCCCGCGGGGTAAGCAAACGGGGTGTTCCAAAGCCGGAAAAACGGTGCTTATATGCGCGCTTCGCGAGCCTGATAGAGGGGCTTGGAAGAACATCAGGGAGTGCTCAATGAATAAGAAGCTGACTTTTGCAGCCGCGTTGCTGGCTGCAAGCGTCCTGGGCGGCATGGCCAATGCGAAAACTCTGGTCTACTGCGCGGAAGCTTCGCCGGAAGGTTTCGACCCGGCGCCGTATACCGCAGGCCAGACGTTCGACGCGTCATCGCGCACCGTCTTCAACCGCCTTGTCGAATTCGATCACGGCAAGACGACGACCTCGCCGGGCCTGGCCGAGAGCTGGACGATCTCCGACGATGGCAAGGAATATGTCTTCAAGCTGCGCAAGGGCGTCAAGTTCGCCGCGACCGACTATTTCACCCCGACGCGCGACTTCAACGCCGACGACGTGGTGTTCTCGTTCGAGCGTCAGGTCGACAAGAATGGCCCCTGGTTCCAGTACATTCCGGGCATCGCCTACCAGTATTACAATGACCAGTTCGGCGACAACATCACCAAGGTCGAGAAGGTCGATGACCTGACGGTGAAGTTCACCCTCAAGGAGCCGGCGATCACCTTCATTCCGACGCTGGGCATGGATTTCGCCTCGGTCGTCTCCAAGGAATATGCCGACAAGCTGCAGGCCGACAAGACGCCTGAGCTGTTCAACCAGAAGCCGATCGGCACCGGCCCGTTCATCTTCGTCGACTACCAGACCGACGCCGCCATCCGCTACAAGGCCAACCCGGACTATTGGGGCGGCAAGCAGAAGATCGACGATCTGGTCTTCGCCATCACCACCGATCCGGCGGTGCGCGCGCAGAAGCTCAAGGCCGGCGAATGCAACATCATGTCGTACCCGGCACCGGCCGACATCGCCGGCCTGCAGGCCGATGCGAACCTGAAGGTCGAGGAGCAGGAAGGCCTCAATGTCGGCGCGCTGATGTACAACACCCAGCAGAAGCCGTTCGACGACGTGCGCGTTCGCAAGGCGCTCAACATGGCCATCAACAAGAAGGCCATCATCGATGCCGTCTTCCAGGGCGCCGGCCAGGTGGCGATCAATCCGATCCCGCCGACCATGTGGTCCTACAACAAGGAAGTGAAGGACGATCCTTACGATCCGGATGCAGCCAAGAAGCTGCTTGAAGAAGCCGGCGTCAAGGACCTCAAGATGAACGTCTGGGCCATGCCGGTGTCGCGCCCCTACATGCCGAATGCGCGTCGCACCGCCGAGCTGATCCAGGCGGACTTCGCCAAGGTCGGCGTCACCGTCGAGATCGTCAGCTACGATTGGGGTGAATACCTTAAGCGCGCTTCCGCGGTCGATCACGACGGCGCCGTCATCGTCGGCTGGACCGGCGACAATGGCGATCCGGACAACTTCCTCGGCGTGCTCCTGAGCTGCGCTTCCGTCGGTTCGAACAACCGCGCGGAATGGTGCAACAAGGACTTCGATGCGCTCATCAACAAGGCTAAGACCGTTTCGGACCAGGCCGAGCGCACCAAGCTCTATGAACAGGCACAGGTCATCTTCAAGGAACAGGCACCCTGGGCGACGCTCGCTCACTCCAAGGTGTTCATGCCGATGCAGAAGACCGTCACCGGCTTTGCGATGGATCCGCTCGGTATCCACCGCTTCGACGGCGTCGATATCGCCGAATAAGGTTGCGAAACGGGGGCGCCACCATGTGGTGACGCCCCCACTCGCCCGCCATGCTGCGTTATATCCTCGGCAAGCTCGCCCTCATCATCCCGACCTTCATCGGGATAACCATCCTCGCCTTTGGCTTCGTGCGCATCCTGCCCGGTGATCCGGTGCTGGTGCTTGCGGGCGAACGCGGCCTGTCGCCCGAACGCCACACGGCGCTGATGCACCAGTTCGGTTTCGATCTGCCGATTTGGCAACAATACCTGACCTATCTGACGAATGTCCTGAGCGGCGATTTCGGCACCTCGTTTTCAACCAAGACGCCGGTGCTCAAGGATTTCCTGGTGCGCTTCCCGGCAACGGTCGAACTCGCCATCTTCGCCATGATCTTTGCCGTTGTCCTGGGTGTCGCCGCCGGCATCTTCGCCGCCATCCGCCGCGGCTCCTGGTTCGATCAGCTGACGATGGGCACGGCGCTGGCGGGCTATTCCATGCCGATCTTCTGGTGGGGCCTGCTGCTGATCATCGTCTTCTCCGGCACGCTGCACTGGACGCCGGTTTCCGGCCGCATCGACCTTCTCTATTTCTTCAAGCCGGTGACCGGCTTCATGACCATCGATTCGCTGATCTCGGGGCAGAAGGGCGCATTCCGCTCGGCGCTGTCGCACCTGATCTTGCCGACCATCGTGCTCGGCACTATCCCGCTCGCAGTCATCGCCAGGCAGACACGCTCGGCGATGCTCGAAGTGCTGGGTGAGGACTATGTCCGCACCGCGCGCGCCAAGGGCCTGGCGCCGCGCCGCGTCATCGGCCTGCATGCCTTCCGCAACGCGCTGATCCCGGTCGTCACCACCATCGGTCTGCAGGTCGGCACGCTTTTGACCGGCGCCATCCTGACCGAGAGCATCTTCTCCTGGCCCGGAATCGGCAAATGGATGATCGACGCCATCTCCAAGCGCGACTATTTCACCGTGCAGGGCGGCTTGCTTTTGATCGCGCTGATCGTCATGTCGGTCAACCTCATCGTCGACGTGCTCTACGCCGTCATCAACCCACGCATCCGGGCCAACTGACATGAGCAATGAAGGCCCAGCCACCATCGAAGCCGCGACCGTCGTCAAGCCGCAGGATGCCAGGCTGCAGATGTTCGGCGAGTTCTGGCACTACTTCTCCGTCAACAAGGGCGCGGTGATCGGGCTCTTCGTCTTTGCGCTGCTGATCCTGATCGCCATCTTCGCGCCGCTGCTGGCGCCGCATTCGCCGGACGATCAGTTCCGCGACTTCTTCCTGACGCCGCCGGCCTGGCAGGAGGGCGGCAACGCGCAGTTCCTGCTCGGCACCGACGCTGTCGGCCGCGATATGCTGTCGCGCCTGATCTACGGCTCGCGGTTCTCGCTCGCCATCGGCTTCGTCGTCGTCACGTCAGCGCTGATTTCAGGCGTCATTCTCGGCCTACTCGCCGGCTACTGCCGCGGCTGGGTCGACACGCTGATCATGCGCATCATGGACATCATCCTGGCCTTCCCGTCGCTGCTATTGGCCCTGGTGCTGGTCGCGGTGCTTGGCCCCGGCCTCGTCAACGCCATGATCGCCATCGCCTTCGTGCTGCAGCCGCATTTCGCCCGGCTCACCCGCGCCGCCGTGATGGCCGAGAAGACCCGCGAATATGTCGTCTCCGCCAAGGTCGCCGGCGCCAGTCATCTCAGGCTGATGCTGGTCACCATCCTGCCCAACTGCATCGCGCCGTTGATCGTGCAGGCGACGCTGTCCTTCTCCAACGCCATCCTCGAGGCGGCGGCCCTTGGCTTCCTCGGCATGGGCGCGCAGCCGCCGACGCCGGAGTGGGGCACCATGCTGGCCGAGGCGCGCGAGTTCATCCTGCGTGCCTGGTGGGTGGTTACTTTCCCGGGTCTCGCCATCCTGATCACCGTCTTCGCCATCAACCTGATCGGCGACGGCCTGCGCGACGCGCTCGACCCCAAGCTGAAGAGGTCGTGAGCATGCCTCTGCTCGAGATCAAGAACCTCACCGTTTCCTTCGACACCGCGGCCGGACCGTTCATGGCCGTGCAAGGCATCGACCTCTCGATCGAGCCGCGCGAAGTGCTGGCGATCGTCGGCGAGTCCGGTTCCGGCAAGTCTGTGGCGATGCTCGCGGTAATGGGCCTGTTGCCCAACACCGCAACCGTCAAGGCAGACCGCATGGCCTTCGACGGCGTCGATCTCCTGAAGCTCAGCCCGTCCGAACGCCGCAAGATCGTCGGCAAGGACATCTCGATGATCTTCCAGGAGCCGATCGCCAGCCTCAATCCGTGCTTCACCGTCGGCTTCCAGATCGAGGAGGTGCTGCGCTTCCATATGGGTATGGATCGCGCTCAGCGGCGCGCGCGGGCCATCGAGTTGATGAAGCTGGTCGGCATCGCCGATCCGGAAGAACGGCTTAGCTCGTTTCCGCACCAGATGTCGGGCGGCCAATGCCAGCGCGTCATGATCGCCATCGCCATCGCCTGCAATCCGAAGCTGCTGATCGCCGACGAGCCGACGACGGCGCTCGACGTCACCATCCAGAAGCAGATCCTCGATCTGCTGGTTTCGCTGCAGGCCAAATACGGTATGGGCCTGATCATGATCACCCACAATATGGGCGTGGTGGCCGAGACCGCCGACCGTGTCATCGTCCAGTACAAGGGCCGCAAGATGGAAGAGGCCGAGGTGCTGTCGCTGTTTGAATCGCCGAAGAGCAATTACACGCGGGCGCTTTTGTCGGCGCTGCCGGAGAACGCCGTCGGCGACCGGCTGCCTACCGTTTCCGACATGATGTTCGAGCCGGCGCCTTCGGCAGTTGGAGCCGCCTGATGAGCACCACGGTCCTCGAAGGCAAGAACATCGTCCGCGACTACCATATCGGTGGTGGCCTGTTCACCGGGCCGCGCACAGTGCACGCGGTCAAGGGCGTCTCGTTCAAGGTCGACAAGGGCAAGACGCTGGCCATCGTCGGCGAAAGCGGCTGCGGCAAGTCCACGCTCGCCCGCATCATCACGCTGATCGATCCGGCGACGTCAGGCGACCTGTTCATCGACGGCAACAAGGTCGACATCGCCAAGGGCGGATTGACCAAAGAGATGCGCCGCAAGGTGCAGATCGTCTTCCAGAACCCCTATGGATCGCTCAATCCGCGCCAGAAGATCGGCGACGTGCTGGGCGAGCCCCTGCTGATCAACACCGACAAGCCGGCGGCCGAGCGGCGCGACCTAGCGATGAAGATGCTGAAGAAGGTCGGCCTCGGTCACGAGCACTACAACCGCTACCCGCACATGTTCTCGGGCGGCCAGCGCCAGCGCATTGCCATTGCCCGTGCGCTGATGCTCAACCCAAGCCTGCTGGTGCTGGACGAGCCGGTCTCGGCGCTCGATCTTTCCGTGCAGGCACAGGTGCTCAACCTGCTCGCCGACCTGCAGGACGAGTTCCAGCTGACCTATGTCTTCATCAGCCACGATCTGTCCGTGGTGCGCTACATCGCCGACGATGTGATGGTGATGTGTTTCGGCGAAGCGGTCGAATACGGCTCGCGCGACGAGGTCTTCGCCGACCCCAAGCACAGCTACACCAGGACGCTGTTCGCGGCGACCCCGCGCGCCGACGTCGCCTCGATCAAGGCGAGGCTAGCGAAGAAGAAAGCCGCCTGACGCCGCGGCGTCAGGCCGTAGCATTCAGCTCGCTCAGGACAGCTTGGCGATGATGCTGCGTAGCGCTTCGCCGAAGCGCCGGACTTCCTCGACTGTGTTGTAGTGGACCAGTGAGGCGCGGATGGCGCCGCTGTCCATCGATAGGTTGAGGCGCTTCATCAGCCGCGGCGCATACATGTGGCCGTCGCGGATGCCGATCTGCATCTCGGCCATCTCTTCGACGATCCGCTGCGGCGACAGTGTGCCGATGTTGAAGCAGAACGTCGGCACGCGTTCGGTGATGCGGGCCTCGTCTGCGACGCCATAGATGGTCGCGCCGCAACCTTTCAGCACCGCAAGCATCTCGCGCGCCAGCACCAATTCGTAGTCGCGGATGGCGCCCATGCCGGCAACGATGTTGTCGCGCCGCGAGCGGTTGTTGGAGGGTGCGAGATTGCGGCCGATCAGTTCCAGGTACTGCACGGCGGCATCCATGCCGGAGACGTTCTCGTAGATGAACGTGCCTGCCTCGACCTTGTAGGGCGGCTCGTTGGGGATGAAATCCTCGCGGAAGGTCGGCAGCCGTTTCAGCGTTTCGAAACGACCCCAGAGGAAGCCCATATGCGGCGAGAAATTCTTGTAGCCGGAGCAGACGAGATAGTCGCAGTCCCAGGCCTGCACGTCGATCAGCCCGTGCGGTCCGTAATGCACGCAGTCGAGGAACACTTCGGCGCCGGCCGCGTGCGCGATCTTGGCCACCGCGGCGACATCGACGATCGAGCCGATCGAGTGCGCGGTGACCGTGCAGGCGACGAGACGGGTGCGGTCGGAAACCAGCGGGCGCAGATCGTCGACATGCAGATTACCGTCCTCGCGCATCCGCCACCATTTGAATTTCGCACCGGCGGATTCCAGCGCCAGCCAGGTCGCGATGTTGGCGTCGTGGTCCATGTCGGTGATGACGATCTCGTCACGCTCCTCAAGCATCTGACCGATACCGAGGCTGACCAGGCGGATGAACGAGGTGGCGTTCATGCCGAAGCAGATTTCCGCCGGGCTATAGGCGTTGATGAGCAGCGCTACGCTTGTCCGAGCATCGGCGACCGACTGGTCGACGGTGACGCTGCGGCCATAGCGGCCGCCGCGCTGCACATTGTGCGAAACCAGATGGTTGGTCACCGCGTCGAGCACGCTTTGCGGGATCTGCGCGCCGGCGGCGTTGTCCAAAAAGATGAAGTCGCCAGCCCGCTGCAAGGCTGGAAACATGGCGCGGATGGCGTCGACGGGGAACGCGGTGGCGTTTGCATTGTCGGTTTGATGCTTGTTCACGGGTAGGCTCCTGCAAAGGACTTGAGCGGGGATCAGGTAGTGGAGGTCAGCGCTTCTTTTCGGTCTTGAAGCGCTCTTCAAGCAGGCTGACGAGGCGGACCATCGGCCAGAGGAAGATGAGGTAGACAAGCGCTGCGCCGATCAGCGGCGAGGGGTTGGCGTAGAGCGACTGCGCGTTGGTCGCTTCCTTCAAGAGTTCCGGCAGCGCCACGGTGGAGGCGAGCGAAGTGTCCTTGAACATCGAGACGCAGTTGCTGGTCATCGGCGGGATGACGACGCGGATCGCTTGCGGCAGCACCACCTTGCGCAAGGTCAGCAGGAACGGCAGGCCAAGCGCCTGCGACGCCTCGAACTGGCCGCGCGGGATGCTCTCGATGCCGGAGCGGAACACCTCCGCCGAGTAGGCCGACATGATGAAGGCGAAAGCAGTCACGGCGGAGGCCCAGGACGACAGGCGTATGCCGAGGAACGGCAGTGCATAGTAGATCAGGATCAGCACGACCAGCACCGGCAGGGCGCGGAAGATGTCGGTGTAGCCGACCGCCAGCCACCGCAGCGGCTTCGGCGCATAGAGCCGCACCAGGCTGATCCCCAGGCCGATGGGGATGCCGATGCCGATGCTCAAAATGCCGAGCAGCAGCGTGTTCAGGAAGCCGCGCAGCAGCGCCGGCAGGCTGGACATGATGACATCGGGATTGAAGAAGGTATCCAGCAGCGACATGGGAGCGTTCCCGAACCCGAGAGCAAGGATGCTCAGGTTAAAACCAATCGACCTCGCCAATGGCGAGACGGTCTGCGCGGAAGCCGGCGCTGGCGCATGAAATGAATCGTGCCGGCCTGGAAAGCCGGCACGATGTCAGCGCAGCTTTCAGCTCAGGCCTTCGGCAGCGGCATTTCCTTCATGGTCGAAGAGTCGGCGGGCGCGTCGCTGCCGAACCACTTCTTGTGGATGGCGGCCAGCGTGCCGTCCTTCTTCATAGCGCTCAGCGCGTCGTTCAGCTTGCCGAGCAGCGGGTGGTCCTTGCTCATCATCAGGCCGTATTGTTCGCCGGTCTTGATGCGCTCCTTGACGACCAGGTCCTTCATCTTGGTGAAGGAATACTCCATGCCTGGAATGTCGCTGACGGCGGCATCGACGCGGCCGGCGCTGAGGTCGAGCAGCAAATTCTGCTGCGTGTCGTAACCCTTCACGTCGCTGAAGCCGCCGGCTTCCTGATGTGCCTTGACCCAGGTTTCACCGGTCGAGCCGGACAGCACGCCGACGATCTTGCCCTTGAGGTCGGCCTCGGCCTTGATCGGGCTGTCGGCCTTGGTGGCAATGCCCATGTCGGAATCATAATAGGGCTGCGTGAACGACTGCGACTTCAGCCGCTCGGCCGTGATGGTGATCGACGAGATGGCGACGTCGATGCGCTTCGACGTGGTGGCGGCAAACAGCGCCTGGAAGCCGAGATCGGCGATGTCGGTGGTCATGCCGATGCGCTTGGCGGCTTCGTTGACGATGTCGACTTCAAAGCCTTCGAAGGTGCCGCTCTCGTTCTTGAATTCGAAGGGCGGGTTGGTCGGATAGGCGCCGACATTGAGCACATCGGCGGCATAGGCGGTGGCGGGGCCGGCGGCGATGCCGACGGCGGCGGCAAGAAGAAGCAATTTGCGGCGCGTGAAGCTCATTTGTGTTCCCTCTGTTGTTGATCGGGCGGGTTGCTCCCGCACGGTTTTTTGCCGCCCCGCTTCACGCAGGACGTCAATTCATGGCAGCGACCATGCGGTCATGGTTGGCGACGTTTTGTGTTGCAGATCGCGGATCTGCGCGCGCACTTCATCGAAGGCATGGCGCGCATTGGATGATGACTGGGGCAGTATGAACGACAAGAACTGAGACTCCCACCCGGAGCACCCACGATGGACTGGCCGGCACGATGAACTGGTCTGCACGATGGACTGGCCGGCAAGCCCGTCCGGCACGGCAATCGCCATCGACTCTGGAATGCTTATCCAAAGTGCGGCGCTTTTCAAGGCGAAAGTTTTAAGCTTAAAAAGCTGCGGTGTCCGTTGCGTGGCCGACACGGTGCGGCCCGCTGGAACCGATACCCGCGAGCGATGGCGACGCGAAGCTATTTCAGGCTTGAAATATCTCCGCGCGGGCCTAGCGTGTGCTCTCTCGCCGGGAGGTCGCGACATGAACAAACCACACCCCTTGCACGGCCCGAACAGATTGAAGCTGGGGGTCTTTTCGACCAATGCCGATGGCGGGCTGGCCATAACCGATGTGCCTGAACGCTGGACGGCAAGCTGGCAGGACAATCTGACCGCAGCCCAGATCGCCGACCGTGCCGGGCTGGAGTTCATGCTGCCGATCGCCCGCTGGCGCGGTTTTGGCGGCCGCAACAAGGTGCGGGAATGGTCGTTCGAGACCTTCACCTGGGCGGCGGCCCTTGCCATGGCCACCGAGCAGATCGGCCTGTTCATGACCGTGCATGTGCCGCTGGTGCATCCGCTCTATGCCGCCAAGGCGCTGGCGACGGTCGACCACATCAGCCAGGGTCGCGCCGGCCTGAATATCGTCTGCGGCTGGAATCCGAAGGAATTCGGCATGTTCGGCACGCCTCTGGTCGAGAAGGGCTACGACCAGGCAGCGGAATGGATCGAAATCCTCGAAAAGCTTTATGCCTCGCCCGACCCGCTCGACTATGAGGGCACCTACTACCGCCTCAAGGAAGCCGTCAGCCGTCCGGCCAGTCTGCAGGTGCCGCGCCCGGTGACCATGAACGCCGCTTTCGGCGGGCCCGGCCGCGATTTCGCCGCCGCGAGATGCGACTATCTGTTCACGACCTTTTCCGAAATGGGCGATGCCGGCAAACATGTCGCCGACATCAGCGAGCGGGCAGACAAGGTGGGCCGTGATGTCGGCGTCTACACCGTGGCGCATGTCGTCTGCCGCCCGACGATGGAAGAGGCGCGGGCATATTACACGCGCTATGCGGTCCATATGGCCGACCACGACGCCGTCGATGCCCACATGGCCGGCAAGAAGGAATTCTCGCAGTCGCACGACCCGCACGCCTATGACCGCTACCGGCAGCGTTTCGCCGGCGGCGCCGGCACCTACCCGCTGATCGGAACGCCGGAAACGATCG
Source organism: Mesorhizobium sp. M0618 (assembly GCF_040320765.1). Classification (NCBI taxonomy): domain Bacteria; kingdom Pseudomonadati; phylum Pseudomonadota; class Alphaproteobacteria; order Hyphomicrobiales; family Phyllobacteriaceae; genus Mesorhizobium; species Mesorhizobium sp. M0618. Next base: position 253,282 of record NZ_JAMYQH010000002.1, read on the forward strand.
CCGCCGACATGGTCGCCATTGCCGGGCATGGCTACCAGGGCATCGCGCTGTCCTTCGTCAATTACACCAGGGAGTTGCCCTATTTCTGCGATCACGTGCTGCCGATTTTGCGGAAGGCGGGGCTTCGCGCATAGTAGTGGTGATCAGTTGCGGTGGATCATCGCGGATATTCGGAATTAGCCGAAGCCCTCCCCAACGTCGTCATCCCTGGGCGAAGCAGGAGCGCAGCTCCGTCGCGGAGACCCTGGGATCCATGCCGCGACTTCGGCCGTGGAGTGTGCAGCGGTGCAGAATTCTGGACCGTGGTGACGCTTTGGAGTCCCGGCATGGATCCTCGGGTCTGCGCCGCGTCGCTTCGCTCCTTGCTTCGCCCGTGGATGACGAAGTAATGGGCGTTTACTCCGGACGAACGAATTCCCTATTCCGGAATAACGGCAGTCGCCTGGATCTCCACCTTGGCCCGGTCTTCGACCAGCGCCACCACCTGCATGGCGGCCATCGCCGGAAAATGCCGGCCGATGACCTCGCGATAGGCCTCGCCGATGCCCCTGAGGTTGGCTAGGTATTCGGCCTTGTCGGTAAAATACCAGGTCATCGAGGTGATGTGCTGCGGTCCGGCACCGGCCTCGGCCAGCACCGCCACGATGTTCTGAAGCGTTTGCCGCACCTGGCCGACAAAATCGTCGGTCTCGAACTGGCATTGCCCGTTCCAGCCGACCTGTCCGCCGACGAAGACGAGCTGCCCGCGCGCGGCGACGCCATTGGCGTAGCCGACAGGTTTTGCCCAGCCTTCGGGCTGCAGAATCCTGTGCATTCAAAACCTCCCGGTATTCCAAAACCCAATTTTCAAAATCGAACGCTCGTCAAAATCTCTGCCGTCAGGCCGCGCCCATCACCTGCCGCGCGATCACCACCTTCTGCACGTCGGAGGCACCCTCGTAGATGCGCAGCGCGCGGATCTCGCGATACAGGCTTTCGATGATGTGGCCCTTGCGGACACCGTCGCCGCCATGCAGCTGCACAGCCTTGTCGATCACCTCTTGCGCCTTGTCGGTGGCAAACAGCTTGGCCATCGCCGCCTCGCGTGTGACCCGCGCGGCCCCCATGTCCTTGGTCCACGCAGCGCGGTAGACCAGAAGCGCCGCCGCATCGACGTCGAGCGCCATATCGGCGATATGCCCCTGCACCATCTGCAATTCGGCCATCGGGGCGCCGAACAGTTTGCGCTCCGCCACGCGTTTGATGCTCTCGTCCAGTGCGCGGCGGGCAAAGCCAAGCGCCGCCGCGCCGACGGTCGAACGGAACACGTCGAGCACCGACATGGCGATGCGGAAGCCATCGCCCGGTTTGCCGATCAGTGCGGCGGCCGGCAGGCGGACCTGGTCGAAAGACAGCCGCGCCAGCGGATGCGGCGCGATTACTTCCAGCCGTTCGGCGATGCCAAGGCCCCTGGCGTCGCCAGGCACGAGGAAGGCGGAAAGCCCCTTGGCGCCCGGCGCCTCGCCGGTGCGGGCAAAGACGACATAGAGGTCGGCGATGCCGCCATTGGAGATCCACGTCTTCTCGCCGGACAAGACGTAGCTGTCGCCGTCGCGGATCGCCGTCATCTCCGTGTTGGCCACATCCGATCCCGAGCGCGGCTCCGACAGGGCAAAGGCTGATATCGCCTTGCCAGCGCGCGTCTTCGAAAGCCATTGCTGCTGTTGCGGCGTGCCGAACAGGCTGAGCGCGCCGGTGCCGAGCCCCTGCATGGCGAAGGCGAAATCGGCCAACCCGTCATGACGGGCGAGTGTCTCGCGCGTGATGCACAAAGTGCGGACGTCGAGGGGGCCAGGATTGTCCGTGTCGAGCGCCGTCGGCTTCAGCCAGCCGTCCCTGCCGAGCTTGCTGACCAGCTCGCGGCAGGCGGCGTCGACATCATGGTGATCGACTGGCAGGTTTTTAGCGCACCATGCCTCGAGGCGCTCGGCAAGCTGGCGGTGGTGGTCTTCGAAGAACGGCCAGGAGAGGAAGGAACGGTCAGGCATGGGCGCCTCCTTCCGCGCAGCGATCCTTCACACCCCCCTCTGCCCTGCCGGGCATCTCCCCCGCAAGGGGGGAGATCGGACGTTGTTTTGGCTTTCGCCAATCTCCAAAATTGCAGTATGGGCGCTGCCAACGAAGCCGCTGATCTCCCCCCTTGCGGGGGAGATGCCCGGCAGGGCAGAGGGGGGTGCCTGGGCGCAAACCGCTCATCCTCAATCCCCCTCGAACACCGGCTTTTCCTTGGCCACGAACGCCTTGTAGGCGCGCTCGAAGTCGCGGGTCTGCATGCAGATCGCTTGCGCCTGCGCTTCCGCCTCGATCGCCTGGTCGAGACCCATCGACCATTCCTGGTTGAGCTGCGTCTTGGTGATGCCGTGCGCAAAGGTCGGGCCGGAGACGATGCGCGCCGCCATATCGAGCGCGTCGGCCTCCAGCGAGGCGGCATCGACCAGCCGGTTGTAGAAACCCCAGCGTTCGCCTTCCGCCGCCGTCATGGTGCGGCCGGTGTAGAGCAGTTCGGCGGCGCGGCCCTGGCCGATGATGCGCGGCAGGATCGCGCAGGCGCCCATGTCGCAGCCGGCGAGGCCGACGCGGGTGAACAGGAACGCGGTCTTGGCTTCCGGCGTGGCGATGCGGATATCGGAGCTCATCGCAATGATGGCGCCGGCGCCGACCGCGACGCCGTCGACCGCCGCAATGATCGGCTTGCCGCAATTCAGCATCGCCTTGACGAAATCGCCGGTCATGCGGGTGAAGGCGAGAAGCTGCTTCATGTCCATCTTGACCAGCGGGCCGATGATGTCGTGGACATCGCCGCCGGAGCAGAAATTGCCGCCATTGGACAGGAACACCACGGCGTCGACGTCATCGGCATAGACGAGGTCGCGGAATGTGTCGCGGAGTTCCGCATAGCTGTCGAAGGTCAGCGGGTTCTTGCGCTCGGGCCGGTCGAGCCGGATCTTTGCGATCCTGCCCTCGACCTCCCAGAGGAAATGCTTCGGCTTGCGTCCGGCCATTGCGGTCATTCGCGTCCCTCCCAGTTGCTGCGGAACGAGGTCAGCATGCCGGTCAGCCGGCGCGCGTCGTCCTCGCTGACCTTGCCCAGCAATTCACCGATCCAGCCTTCATGCGCCGCGGCGATGGTGGCGAAGGCCTGCGTGCCTTCCTCGGTCAGCCGCACCATCGACGTGCGGCGGTCGCCATTGCGCCTCGCGCGGGCGACAAGTCCTTCCGAAACCAGCCGGTCGACGATGCCCGTGACATTGCCGTTGGAGACCAGCAGGAAACGCGACAGGTCGCTCATCAGCATGCCTTCCGGCGCGCGATAGAGGGCGGCCATCACGTCGAAGCGCGGCAGCGTGGTGTTGAACTCCTTCTTCAGCCGCTCGCGCAACTCGGCCTCGATCGTGCGTGAGGCGCGCAGCAGCCTGATCCACAGACGCAAGCGGTCCTTGCCGGGTCCCGACGGCGCGGGCAGGGGGCCGGCTACCATGTTTCGCCTCCTGAGATGGAAATCGCCTGTCCCGTTATCGACTGGGCGGCGTCGCCGCAGAGCCACAGCACAGCCGCGGCGACCTCATCCGGCTGGATGAAGCGGCCTTGCGGGTTGGTCGAGGCGAGGCTTGACCGCGCTTGCTCGACCGAGCGGCCGGTCTTCTCGATGATGCGCTGGATGGACTCTTCCAGCATTTCGGTTTCCACAAAGCCTGGGCACACCGCGTTGACGGTGACGCCGGATTTCACTGTTTCGGCGGCAAGAGCCCGCATCAGGCCGATGACGCCATGCTTGGCGGCGACGTAAGACGCGACGTAGGCGTAGCCTTTCAGGCCGGCGGTCGAGGCGATGAAAACAATTCGTCCCGTTTTCCGCGCGGCCATGCCGGCCAGCGCCGGCTTCACCGTCAGGAAGGCGCCGGTCAAATTGACGTCGAGTGTTCGCTGCCAGTCGGTAAGGGTGGTTTTGTGCGCCGGGGCGCTGCCGGCCATGCCGGCATTGGCGACGACGATGTCGAAGGGGCCACGCGCGGCTTGCGCCCTCTCGTAGAGCGCCGCCATTGCCGCCTCGTCGGTGACATCGGCGACAATGCCGAAGATGCGGTCGTTCTCGCCGGCCACCTCAGTGAGCTCCGGTTCCCGGCGGCCGCAGATGGTCACGTCGATGCCGGCAGCAGCCAGCGCCAGCGCGATGGCCCGGCCGACGCCGGAGCCGCCGCCTGTGACCAGCGCATGCTTGCCCGCGATCATGCGCCAATCCTCGAAACTTGGCGCCAAGTACCCCCACCCCTAACCCTCCGCACAAGGGGGAGGGAGAAGGCAGCGGCAGCACCCATCCGTTGTAAACTTCTGCGGTTCCAGAGCCGACGGTGACTTGGTCCCCCTCCCCCTTGTGGGGAGGGGTTAGGGGTGGGGGTATAGCGCTGACGTGGCAAACGAAAAACACTCATACTTTCAGCCCCGCTGCGGCGTCGCGCTCGGCCAGCCGGTAGAGCTGGTCGCGTCCGGGCAGATAGGGGTCCGGCCATTTGACACCGCGGTCGCCGAGCGTCACCGCCGCATGCAGCGTCCAGTAGGGATCGGCGAGATGCGGCCGTGCCAGCGCCACCAGATCGGCGCGGCCGGCCATCAGGATCGAGTTGACATGGTCCGGCTCGTAGATGTTGCCGACCGCCATGGTGGCCATGCCGACCTCGTTGCGGATGCGGTCGGAAAACGGCGTCTGGAACATGCGGCCATAGACCGGCTTCGCCAGTGCCGAGGTCTGGCCGGCCGAGACGTCGCAAATGTCGACGCCGGCCTCATGCAGCAGCCGGGCGATCTCGACCGCATCGGCTGGCGTCACACCTTCGATGCCGACCCAGTCATTGGCCGAAATGCGCATCGAGATCGGTTTTTCCGCCGGCCAGGCGGCGCGCACCGCGCGGAAGATTTCGAGGGGATAGCGCATGCGGTTCTCCAGCGAACCGCCATAGGCATCCGTGCGCCGGTTGGTGACCGGGGTGATGAAGGACGACAAGAGATAGCCGTGCGCGGCGTGGATCTCGAGCATGTCGAAGCCGCAGCGACCGGCCATTTCCGCCGAAGCCACGAATTCGTCACGCACCCGGTCCATGTCGGCACGGTCCATCGCCCTCGGCACCTGGTTCTCAGGCGACCAGGCAACGGCCGAGGCCGCCATGATAGGCCAGTTGCCGGAGGTCAGCGGCACGTCGGTGCCCTCCCAGCCAAGCCGGGTCGAGCCCTTGGCGCCGGAATGGCCGATCTGGGCGCAGATCTTCGCTTCGGTCTCGGTGTGGACGAAGTCGACCAGCCGCTTCCACGCCACCTCATGTTCGGGCGCGTAGAAACCGGGACAACCGGGCGTGATCCGCCCTTCCGGACTGACGCAGGTCATCTCGATATAGATGAGCCCGGCGCCGCCCTTGGCCCGCTCGGCATAGTGGGTGAAATGCCAGTCGGTCGGACAGCCGTCGACGGCCTTGTACTGCGCCATCGGCGAGACGACGACGCGGTTCTGCAGCCTCATGTCGCGCAGCTTGAACGGGGCGAACATCGGCGCGCGGCGCAGGCTGTTGCCGCCGGCGCCTGCCTGGCGCTGGAACCATTCTTCCGCGCTTTCAAGCCATTCGGCATCGCGCAGCCGCAAATTCTCGTGGCTGATGCGCTGCGAGCGGGTCAATAGCGAATAGTTGAACTGCACCGGATCGAGGCCGAGATAGCGCTCGACCTCCTCGAACCATTCCAGCGAATTGCGCGCCGCCGATTGCAGCTTCAGCACCTCGGTGCGGCGGGCATCCTCATATCTACGGAAGGCGGCGTCCAGGTCCGGCTCGGTTTCGACATATTCGGCCAGCGCCACAGCACTTTCCAGTGCCAGCTTGGTGCCGGAGCCGATCGAGAAATGCGCGGATGCCGCCGCATCGCCCATCAGTGCCAGATTCTTGTAGGACCAGCGCTCGCACAGCACGCGCGGAAAATTGATCCAGGCGGAACCACGGATGTGGTTGGCGTTGGTCATCAGCGCGTGGCCGCCGAGATGTTTTTCGAAGATCCGCTCACAAACGGCGATCGATTCCTGCTGCGACATCGCACCGAAGCCGAAGGCAGCCCAGGTCTGTTCGCTGCACTCGACGATGAACGTCGCGGTGTCGCTGTCGAACTGGTAGGCGTGCGCCCACACCCAGCCATGCTCGGTCTTCTCGAAGATGAAGGTGAAGGCGTCGTCGAACTTCTGGTTGGTGCCGAGCCAGACGAACTTGCATTTGCGGGTGTCGATGTCGGGCTTGAAGATGTCGACGAAACTGTTGCGCGCCCTGGAGTTCAGGCCGTCGGCCGCGACGACCAGATCATGCGTCGCCATGTAGGGCTTGGGATCTGCGATGTCGGTCTCGAACATCAGCTTGACGCCGAGTTCGCGCGCCCGGCGCTGCAGCAGGACCAGCAGCCGCTTGCGGCCGATGCCGCAGAAACCATGACCTGACGAGACCGTGCGCACGCCGTCATGGATGACGGCGATGTCGTCCCAGTAGGCAAAGTGCTTCTTGATCCAGACGGCGCTGACCGGGTCGTTTTTCGACAGATTGTCGAGCGTCTCGGCCGAAAGCACGACGCCCCAGCCGAACGTGTCGTCGGCGCGGTTGCGCTCGAACACCGTCACATCATGCGCGGCGTCCCTCAGCTTCATCGAAATGGCAAAGTAGAGGCCGGCTGGTCCGCCGCCGAGAACCGCAACCTTCATGTCTGCGATCTCCTCTTCGCTTGCTGGAGTTCAGTATCGCGCCGGCGACAAGATATTTCAAGCTTAAAGTTTTATATCAAAACGATTGTCCTGACATGGCGAAAGCGCGCCTGCGTGTCATCACGCAAGCGCGCTGCCGGATCAATTTTCCGGGTTCTTCGGGCTCCACAGCACCGTCTCGGCGTCCTTCTCATAGGCCATTCCGTCGGGATAACTGATCGCTTCCAGTTGCAGCCCCCACGGCGCCTGGAAATAGAGGATGGTCTGGCCGGCAGCCGGCCCTTCCTTGACCGGCAGCGGCCCCATCCGCGTCTTGACGCCCTTGCCTTCGAGATAGGCTTTGGCGGCAGCGACGTCGTCGACATAGAAGGCTATGTGGAAGCCGCCAATGTCGCTGTTCTTCGGCGTCAGGTCCTTCTGGTCCGGTGCTGTGTATTTGAACAGCTCTATGTTCGATCCATAGCCGCAGCGGACCATGGTGACCTCTTCGATCACCGCCTTCGGGTCGACGCCCAGGAGATCCTGCATGAAGGTGCCCTTGTCGTCGGCGAACGGACCGAACGACATCGCCTTCTTGCAGCCGACCACTTCGGTGAAGAAGTCGACCGCTTGCTTCATGTCGGGAACGGTGATGCCGGTGTGGTCGTGGCCGCGCATGCCCGGGATCGAATCCGCCGAGGCCATGCCGGCGCTGCCGAGCATCGCGGCGGCCAGCGTTGCAATTGCGATAGTGGTCTTCATGTCAGTCCTCTCCATTTGGCGGGACTTGGGTCTTTTGGTCGCACGCCCGAGGCCCGCTCTTCGGCGTGCGTATGCATTCATGTCGGCGCCTTGGCGGCGGAAGGAATGTCCAGCCAGCTCGCATCGATCTCGGGCAGCGGAATGGCCGCGATGAGATCGCGCGTGTAGGCCTGCTGCGGCTTGTCGAACAAGGCGTCGGTGGCGCTCGCTTCGACGATCACGCCTTCGCGCATGACGATCACTTGCCGGCACAGCCGCCGGATGACCGACAGATCGTGGCTGATGAAAGCGACGGTCAGCCCCATTTCCGCCGCCAGCTTTTCCAGCAGCGTCAGGATCTGCGCTTGCGTCGACACGTCGAGCCCTGAGACGATCTCGTCGGCCAGCACGAATTTCGGCGACAGCGCCAGCGCCCGCGCAATGCCGACGCGCTGGCGCTGGCCGCCCGACAATTCGTGGCGATAGCGGCTGGCGAAACTTTGCGGCAGGCCGACACGCTGCAGCGCCTCAGCGACGCGCGCCTTGAGATTGTCGCCGAGGCCATTTTGCTTGAGTGGCGCGGCGATAATGCTTGCAATGGTGCGGCGCGGGTTGAGCGACGACATCGGATCTTGGAAAATCATCTGCAGATTGCGCCGCAGTGGCCGCAGTTCCGCCTCCGGCAGATGCGTGATGTCGCGGCCCTCGAAAGTTATGCTGCCGGCGCTGGGCTCCAGCAGGCGCACCAGCGCGCGGCCGAGCGTCGACTTGCCCGAACCGGATTCGCCGACAATGCCGGTCACCGAGCCCCTGGGAAGGTCAAAATCCAGGCCCTTCAGAATTTCGACCAAGGGCGCGCGGCCGATCAGTGGCTTGCGCGTCATGTCGGGCAGCGCGACCTTCAGCCCGCGCACGGAGAACAACGGTTCAACCATGCGACCGCCTCCAGGCTTGGTCGGCGGCAGCGATCTCCGAAGCAAGCCCGGCCAGAACCGCCTCGTCCACCGGCTTCAGCGAGGCGAAAGGATCGGTGTAGCGCGGCGTCGCCGCCATCAGCGCTCGTGTATAGGGGTGCTGCGGCGCGGCGAAGAGCGCTGCGGTCTCGGCCTCCTCCACCACCTTGCCGGCATAGAGCACCGATACCTTCTGGCTGATCTTGGCGACGACGCCGAGGTCATGGGTGACGAACAGGATCGCCGTGCCGTGCTCGCGCTGCAACTGCACGATCAGCCGCAGGATCTGTTTTTGTACGGTCACATCGAGAGCCGTGGTCGGCTCGTCGGCGACGATCAGCCTTGGCTCCGCGGCGAAGGCGGCGGCGATCAGCACGCGCTGGCGCATGCCGCCTGACAGTTCGTGCGGATAGCTTTTCAGCACACGGTCGGGATCGCGGATTTGCACCTCGTCCAGCAATTGCCGAATGCGGGTATCGGCCCTCTCGCCACTCCAGCCGAGGATGCGCACCAGCCGGTCAGTCATCTGCGAGCCGACGCGGCGCGACGGGTTAAGCGCTGTCAGCGGGTCCTGCGGGATCAGCGCCGTGCGTGCCCCGATCAGCGTGCGCCGTGCCTTGGGCGGAAGCTTGCCGAGGTCTTCGCCTTCAAGCCGCATGTCGCCTTCGACAATGCGCACACTCGAAGGCAGGACGCCGAGCACCGCCTTGCCGATCATCGTCTTGCCGGCGCCGCTTTCGCCGACCAGCGCGCGGACTTCACCGGGCTGGACCGCAAGCGACACCGATCGCAGCACGCGCTGGCCGTTGGGCAGCACCGCGCTCAGATCCCTGATGTCGAGACAGCCGCTCATCGCAGCACCGGATCGAAACGCGTCTTCAGCGCCTCGCCGAACTGGCTGAACGACAGCACGGTCAGGATCAGCGTGATCAGCGGGAACACCAGCACCCACCAGGCCTGATGGATCGACAGCCGGCCCTCGGCGATGATGCCGCCCCAGGTCGGATCGTCGGTCGAGATCGACAGATTGACGAAGGACAGGATCGCCTCGACGATGACGGCGATGCCCATTTCCAGCGACAGCAATGCGACGATCGACGGCACCACATTGGGCAGCACTTCGCGCAGCATGATGCCGATGCGGCCATAGCCGGCGATGCGGGCGTTCTCGACATAGTCCATGCGCGACTGACCCATCGTCTCGGCACGGATCACCCGGCAAAAACGCGTCCAGTCGATGATGGCGATGGCCAGGATGACGGAACTCAAACCCGTGCCAAGCACCGCCACGAGCAATATGGCGAACAGCACCGGCGGAAACGCCATCCAGACATCGACGACGCGCGAGATGATGCGGTCGGCCCAACCGCCGAAATAGCCTGCGATCAGGCCGAGCGTCGAACCGACCAGGCACGCAGCGATGGCTGCGGAAAAGGCGACGATGAAGGCGATGCGGCCGCCGAAGATCAGCCTCGACAACAGATCGCGGCCGAGGCTGTCGGTGCCGAGCCAATAGCCGGGTTCGGCGCCATTCATCCAGAATGGCGGCAGCCGTTCCAGCATCAAATCCTGCGCCAGTGGGTCCTGCGGCCCGACCAGCGGTGCGAAGATCGCGGCCAGCAGCGCCAGCAGCAGCCAGCAGCCGGCAAGCCACAAACGTGGCGACACACCTCGCCTTTGAGCACGACCCTCATCCATGGCGTAGCCTCGGATTGAGCAGCGCGTACATCATGTCGACGCTGAGGTTGATCAGCACGAACAGCAGCGCGAAGACCAGCACGATGCCTTGAATCAAAGGCAGGTCGCGGTTGATGACGGCGTCGATCGCCATGTTGCCGAGGCCTTCATAAGAAAACAGCCGTTCGACGATGACCGTGCCGCCAATGAGAAAGGTGAACTGCACACCGACCAGCGTCAGCGTTGGCAGCGCGGCGTTCTTCAGCGCCTCGCGCAGGATGACCTGCGTTTCCGAGAACCCCTTCACCCGAGCCAGCACGACATAGTCGAGGTCGAGCACTTCCTTCAGCGACTGTTTCAACAGCTGCGAGATGATTGCCGCCAGCGGCAGCGCCAGCGCCACCGCCGGCATCAGCATGTGCTTCAGGAGGTCCCAGGTCAGGTCGAGGCGCAGGCGCAACAGGCTCTCGAACAGATAGAACTGGGTGACGAAAGGCAGGTCGAGCTGCGGCGACACCCGGCCGGAAATGTCGAAGATCGGCACCAGCACGCCGAACAGCAGGATCAGCACCAGGCCCCACAGGAAGTCGGGAATGGAGAGCGCCGCGCCGCTGGCGATGTCGATGCCGGCCTCGACCGCCGTGCCGCGCTCGCGCGCGCCGATGATTGCCGTCGTGCCGCCGAGCGCCACCGCCATCACAAGCGCGACGATGGCGAGTTCCAGCGTCGCCGGCAGCCGGTTGAAGACGAGGCCGAGCACATCTTGCCTGAGCGAGATCGAGGTGCCGAAATCGCCCCTGGCGACGCCCGACAGCCAAATGAAGAATTGTTGCACGATGGTCTTGTCGAGCCCATAGAGCGCCCGCAGCCGGGCGAGGTCGGCATCCGTCGCGCCGGGCGGCAGCATCATGGCGATAGGATCGCCGGGCGCGACGCGGATCACGACAAAGACGACGACGGCCACGCCGAACAGCGTGATCAGCATCGTCAGCAGACGGATCAGGAATCTTTGTAGGAGCATTCCGGCGTAGGCCTACTGCGTTCGGTGGCTGATGGAACGAACAGCCCCCTCATCCGGCCGCTTCGCGGCCACCTTCTCCCCGAGGGGAGAAGAGGTCGCCGACGGCTGAGCCAAGTCTCTTCTCCCCAGCGGGGAGAAGGTGGCCCGAAGGGCCGGATGAGAGGGCCTGCGTCGTTAAAGAAGACACGCTACCTCACGACAGCGTGCCTTCCCATATCGGTCAGGCCGGGGTCATCAGGGCCGGCAGCAGCGCGCCGGACACATGCTGCACCACATTGACGCCCTTGGCATGCACGATCGGCTGCGCATACTGCATCAGCGGCAGCACATAGGCCTGCTCGGCGATGTATTTGTCGACCGCCTTCCAGCCGGCGATGCGCTTGGCCTCGTCCTTTTCGCCCCACAGCGGATTGATCATGTCGATCAAATCCTGGCTGTCCCACACCGAATGCGGGCTCGGGCCGTACATGGCAAAGCCGGTCGAGGTGGTCGGATCGCCGATGGCATTGCCCCAATTGTAGAAGGCCGCCGGCGCCAGCTTGTCGGCGGCGCGCAGTTCGTAGTGCTTGGCGATCTCGTAGACTTCGATCGTCGCCTCAATGCCAACCTTGCGCCACATGCCGACGATCGCCTGGACCATCTCATAGTCCTTGGGTTTGAAGCCCTTGGTCGTCTGGATGGTGAACTTGACCGGCTTTTCCGGCGAATAGCCGGAAGCGGCCAGCAATTCCTTGGCCTTTTCCGGATTGTGCTCGACCTTGATCGACGCGTCGTAGGATGCGTATTCCGGCGTTTCCAGCGTATCGATCGGCTGGCCGTAGCCGCGCAGCAGGCGATCGACCAGCAGCTTCTTGTCGACGGCCATCACGGCGGCCTGGCGGACGTTCTTGTCCAGCATCGCCTCGATGTCGTTGAAGAAGATCATGCCGATGTCGGAAACGTTCTTGCACGAGCCGGCCAGCCCGTCCTTGGCGATCAGCCGGTCATACTCCTCATAGGGGATTTCGAGCGTCACCTGCGAGGAGCCGGATTCGATCTCGGCGACGCGGCTTGCCGCATCGGCGACGAACTTGATCGTGACATTCTCGAAGGCCGGCTTGCCGCCCCAATAGTTCGGGTTTGCCTTGAGCCGCAGGAAGGCGTTGCGCTCGAACTTTTCCACCATGTAGGGGCCGGTGCCGATCGGCGCCTTCTCGAAACCTTCGGCGCCGACCTTTTCGTAGTAGGCTTTCGGCATGATGTAGCCGGTCAGGAACGACATCCATTTGAAATAGACCGGGTCGAACTGCACGACGTCGCCGGTGATCTTGTTGCCGTCGATCTTGAAATTGTTGACGTTCTTCCAGACGAACTGGATAGGGTTGCCGGTCTTTTCGTCGCCTGCCCGCTGCAGCGACCAGACAACGTCCTCTGGCGTGAACGGCGAGCCGTCATGCCAGGTCACGCCTTCGCGCACCGTCATCGTGATCTTGGTGCGGTCGTCGTTCCAGCCCCATTCGGTCAGCAGGCCCGGCGCGAAGGACAAATCGGGCTTCTGCGGAATGAACTGGTCGAACACCGACTGGTAAAGCCCCTGGATGGTCGGGTTGACGGCCGAGGGGCCGGTGGTTGGATCCCAGGATGGCAGGTTGACGTTGTAGGCGATGGTCAGTTCGCCGGCAGCCGCCTTGGCGATCGGCGGCAGGCCGACGGCGGCCACCCCGAGTGCCGCGGCGCTGTATCCCAGCAATTCACGTCTGTTGATTGTCATGGTCGTTCCCCTTGTTGGTTTTGTTTCTGCGCGCGGCGTCTTAGGTCATTGGTTCAGGCTTCTTGGGCAGCAGCGCCTTGCCCCTCGTAGCCTTAAGGAAATCTCCGGCTCCTACCTCCCGCCAAGCTGTTGTGCGAGCATGAAGCCCGACGCCGCACCGGTGCCGGCGCCCGGCCATGTAGCGGCTCCGGTGAGGTGCAGATGCGCCACCGGCGTGTTCCAGCCGGCATAGCCGCGCGCCGGGCGGAATAAAAAGTTCTGCGCCAGATGATGGCTGCCGCAGACCTGGTCGCCACCGACGAGGTTCGGGTTCTCGCGCTCGAGATCGATGGGCGAGAAGACGGCGCGGTCGAGGATCTTGTTGCGCAGGCCGGGCGCATAGGTCTCGATGATGTCGAGCACACGCTCGGCATAGGTTTCCTTCACCTTGTCCCAATGGTCCGGTGCGATCTTGCCGGCGGCATCGCCCAGGATTTCGGCGGGCAACATGCGCACTTGCACCCACAGCACATGCTTTCCCTCAGGCGCTCGCGAGGGGTCGATCGCCGTCGGCTGGCCGACGACCAGCACCGGCTCGTCCGGCAGCATGCCCGCCATTGCCTGCTGATAGGTGCGCGACATGGCTTCGAGCGAGGGCGACAGATGCACATAGGCGAACTGCCGAAGCTCCGCTCCGGCACGCCAGTCCGGCAGATCGTCGAGCGCCAGATGGATCATCATCGTGCCCGGCGCGTGGCGGAACTTTTGCATCGCCGTGTCGAAGCCGGCGTTACCCGAACCATTGGGCAGCAGCTTGCCGGTCAGCGCCTTGGGCGCGACGCTGGCAATGACCGCTTTGGTGGCGGTATGCGTCTCGCCCGAAGCGAGCCGCACGCCGGTCGCCTTGCCGGCGGAAACCGTGATCTCGGCCACTTCGGCATCGGTGACGACCTTGCCGCCGGCGGAGGTCACCATGCCCGAGATGGCCCGGATGATGGTGTCGGCGCCGCCCTTGCCCAGCACCATGCCGAAACTCTGGTTGGCCATCGATTCCAGATAGGGGAACACGGCGCCGCCGGCGATGTCGGGTGCGAAGTCGAGATGCATGCCCCAGGTGGCGAGCGTTGCCCTGATATGCGGCGACTCGAAATTCTCCTCCAGCCAGGCGCGGGGCGAGGACAACAGCAGGCGGCCCGTATCGAGCGCCCCAGACATGCCCTTCTTGCGCCACAGGTTCCACGCCGTGCCGGCAAGCGCGCGGGCGCTCATCGGCGAACCCAGCAGCCGGAACAGATGTTCGGCCTCCGCCGGGAAGGCGGCGACCAGCCTGCGCCATGTCGTGGCGTCAGTGGCGGAGAAGGCGGCCATGCGCGCAGTGGTCTTTTCCATATCGTTGCTGACGCCGAACCAGCGTCCGTCCGGGAACGCGCTGGCAAAACAGTCGGCAACGGGCGCGAACTCCAGCCCCTGCGCTTTCAATTCATTTGCATATTTCCGGTGGAAGGCCGAGCCGGCGAACAGGCTCAGATTCATCGCGCCGAAATCGTGGCGGAAGCCGGGAAGGGTGAATTCGCGCGTCTGGACGGCGCCGCCGATCGCTGCGTTACGCTCGAAAATCCCGGTTTTCCAGCCTTTGAGCGCCAAATGCGCGGCGCATGCCAGACTGTTGTGGCCCGCCCCGACAAAGATGGCGTCGAACTCGCTCACGCCTCGTCCCCATTTCCTTTATGCTTAAAGATAATTGCAGATGCATATGTTTTCGTCTAGTAGGATATTAAGGGCCGAGACGAGCCTTGATCATCACACGAAAGAGGGAACTTCAGACCATGGACACGCAAAAACTCCTCGGCGAGGTCGCCGGCCAGCTTCTTTCAGGAGCCATCAAGGTGGTCGACCTGTCGGCGCCGCTCGGGCCGGACACGCCGTTGATCAAGCTGCCGCCGGAACTCGCCGTCGACACGCCGAAGGTCGAGATCCACAACATTTCCCGTTACGACAAGAACGGTCCGTGGTGGGCCTGGAACTGGCTGAAGCTCGGCGAGCATTCGGGCACGCATTTCGACGCACCGCAGCATTGGATCTCCGGCAAGGATTATCCGGACGGCGCCACCGACACCATTCCGGCGCAGAATTTCGTCGGCCCGGTCAATGTCATCGACTGTTCGAAGGAAGCCGCCGCCGACCACGATTTCCTGCTCACCGTCGACCACATCAAGGCCTGGGAAGCCGAGCATGGCGCGATCAATGCCGGCGAATGGGTGGTGATGCGGACCGACTGGTACAAGCGCAACGGCTCGGAAGCCGAGTTCCTCAACGCCAACGAGACCGGCCCGCACACGCCCGGCCCGACGGCCGAAGCCATCCAGTTCCTGATCAGCAAGGACATCAAGGGCTGGGGCTCGGAGACGATCGGCACCGATGCCGGCAAGGCCGGCGGCATGGAGCCGCCATTCCCGGCGCACACGCTGATGCACAAGGCCAACCGCTACGGTCTCGCCAGCCTCTGCAACCTCGACCAGCTGCCGCCGAAGGGCGCCATCCTGATCGCGGCGCCGCTCAAGATCGAACATGGCACCGGCAGCCCGATCCGCGCGCTGGCGCTGGTGTCGAAGGGCTAAGCGAAAGCGTTTGCCGTGACCCAGCCGGATCACATCATCGTCGGCAGCGGCATCAACGCGCTGGTCTGCGCGGCGATGCTCGGCGGCAAAGGGGCGCGTGTGCTCGTCCTGGAGCGCAACGACCGCATTGGCGGTTGCATGCGCACCGAGGAGATCACCGCGCCCGGCTTCATCCATGATGTGATGGCGACGACCTTCGTGCTGTTCATCACCTCGCCGGCCTTTGCGGCGCTGGGCGCCGACCTTGCACGGCACGGGCTGGAGTTCTGCCACACGGGCACGCCGACCGGCGTGCTGCGGCCGGACGGCAGCCATGCCGTGCTCAGCACCGACCGTGCCGCCAACGTCGCGGCCCTCAATGCGATCGCGGCAGGCGACGGTGACCGGCACGCGGATGATGTCGGCGGCATCGAGCGCAATGCCGGCCTGCTGTTCGGCCTGCTCGGCGGCAGCTTGTGGTCCTATCCGACCGCCAGGCTGCTGGCCGGCGATGCCTGGCGCCGTGGCCCGCGTGGCCTTGCCGCCTTTCTCGGCGAGGCACTGGTGCCGGCGCGCGGCTGGCTGGAAAGCACCTACCAGTCCGAAACCATTCGCGCGCTGTGGGCGCCCTGGGTGCTGCATGCCGGGCTCGGCCCCGAAGACGCCTTTTCCGGCCAGATCGCCAGGGTTATCGCCTTCGCGCTTGAGGCGGCGGGCGCGCCGATCGTCAAGGGCGGGGCAAAAAACCTGCTGGCGGCCTTCGAGGCTTTGATCCGGGAACGCGGCGGCGACATCCGCACCGGCGCCGACGTCACTTCGATCGTTCAAAGCAATGGCCGGGCAAGCGGCGTGCGGCTGGCCTCGGGCGAGACAATCACGGCCAACAAGGGCGTCATCTGCTCGGTTACACCGACGCAGCTCTATGGCAGGCTGCTTGGCGCGGATGCACCCAAAGCCGATGTTGAGGCGACGCAAAAGTACCGTTATGGGAAAGGCAATTTCCAGATCCACTACGCCTTGGACAAACCGCCCGCATGGCGGGGCGAAGGCCTGGACAAGGTGGCGCTGCTGCATCTGACGCCGGGACTGGATGGCGTCTCGAAAGCCTGCAACGAGGCGGCGCGCGGCATGCTGCCGGAGGTGCCGACCATCTGTGCCGGCCAGCCGCATGCGCTCGATCCGTCGCGCTGCCCCGAAGGCAAGGCGATCCTGTGGCTGCAACTGCCCGAGGCGCCTCGCCACATCAAGGGTGACGCAGCCGGCAAGCTGCAGGCACCTGCAGACGGGCAGTGGACCGTTGCGCTACGCGAAGCCTATGCCGATCGCGCCGAGGCCATCCTCGCCGGCCATATCGAGGGCTTCAAGGCCAGCGTGATCGCGCGCCGTGCCTATTCGCCGGCCGATCTCGAGGCGATGAACATCAACCTGGTCGGTGGCGACCCCTATGGCGGTTCCTCGACCATCGACCAGTCGTTCCTGTGGCGGCCGTTCAAGAGCAGCCGCAACCATCAGACCGGCATCAAGGGCCTCTACCATATCGGCGCCTCGACCCACCCGGGGGCCGGCCTTGGCGGCGGTTCCGGCTTTCTCCTTGCGGGGAGGCTGTGATGGAAGAGAAGGTCACCGAGAAGCGCCAGCGCATTTCGACCCTGGGGCAGATCGGCCTGCAGCAATTCGCGCCCTATCTGATGAACCGCATCATGGGCCGCTACAACGCCACCTTGCGCGACGATTTCCGCAAGCAGGGCCTGACCATTCCGCAGGTGCGCACGCTGGCCGTGCTGTCGGTCACCGACGGCATCACCGTCAACGACCTCTCGGTCTATACGGTCATCGAGCAGTCGACCTTGAGCCGGACGCTCGACTCGCTGGAGGGCCAGGGCCTGGTACGACGCGAACAGGGCGTCACCGACAGCCGCATCCGCCACGTGTTCCTGACCGACGACGGCCGCGCCGAGTTCGCGCGCGCCTGGCCGGCCATGCATGACGCGTTCGAGGCGATGTTCGACGATATCGACGACGCCGAATATTCCGCACTTATCGCCACGCTTTTGAAGATGCTGAAGAACATTCGCAAGCACGACATCTAGACCTACGCGTCGCCAGCCTCGGGCGGTACCGGAAGGAGAAAAAAATGGCCGAACGCTCTTTTGCCAAGGAAGTCGAGAAGCTTCGGCTGGGTGGCGGCGAGGAATTTGCCGGCGAAGGCATCCTCGCCATCACTAAAGCGCTGCTGCAATGCGGCGTCGGCTATGTCGGCGGCTACCAGGGCGCGCCGATCAGCCATCTGATGGACGTGCTGGCCGACGCACAGGACATTCTGGGCGAACTCGGCGTGCACTTCGAAGCCAGCGCTTCCGAAGCCACCGCCACCGCCATGCTGGCCGCCTCGGTGCATTACCCGATCCGCGGTGCGGCGACCTTCAAGTCGACGGTCGGCACCAATGTCGCCTCCGACGCGCTGGCCAACCTCGCCTCCGGCGGCGTCACCGGCGGCGCGCTGATCATCGTCGGCGAGGACTATGGCGAAGGCTCCTCGATCATGCAGGAGCGCAGCCATGCCTTCGCCATGAAAAGTCAGGTCTGGCTGCTCGACCCGCGCCCCAACCTGCCGTCGATTGTCAAGGCGGTGGAGGACGGTTTCGAACTGTCGGAGATTTCCAACACGCCGGTCATGCTGCAGGTTCGCATCCGCTGCTGCCACGTGCATGGCCATTTCATCGCCAAGGACAACAAGCGGCCGCCGATGACGGTCGCCGATGCGCTCGACGCGCCCCGCCGCGACACCGGCCGCATCGTGCTGCCGCCCGCTTCCTTCCTGCATGAGAAGGAGAAGGTGCAGAAGCGCTGGCCGGCGGCGGTCGATTTCATCCGCAAGAACAAGATCAACGAATTCTTCGGGTCGGATCATGGCTCGGTCGGCATCGTCATGCAGGGCGGCATGTACAATTCGGTCATCCGCGCGCTGCAGCGGCTCGGCCTCGCCGATATTTATGGCGACACCGATGTGCCGCTTTATGTGCTCAACGCCGTCTATCCCTTGATCGATGACGAGTTCCTGTCGTTCTGCGAGGGCAAGCAGTCGGTGCTGGTCGTCGAGGAGGGCCAGCCCAACTATATCGAGCAGGCCTTCGCTTCGATGCTGCACAAGGCCGGTCGCGGCACCAGGCTGGTCGGCAAGGAGCATTTGCCGATGGCCGGCGAATACACCGGCCAGGTCATGATGGACGGCATCGGCGCCTTCCTGCGCGCCGAGGCGCCTCATCTGCTGCCGGGCGAGGTGCGTGCCCCCAACAAGGTCGGCGACGGCGTCGATGCCGCCGACCTGATCAACGTCGTGCCGGGCCGTCCGCCGGGCTTCTGCATCGGCTGCCCGGAGCGGCCGATCTTTGCCGCGACAAAACTGGTCGAGCAGGAACTTGGCAAGCACCACATCGCCTCCGACATAGGCTGCCATCTGTTCTCGATCATGCCGCCTTTCGAACTCGGCGCCACCACCATGGGCTACGGTCTGGGACCGGCCTCGGCCTCTGCGTTCAATTCACCCGATGCCAAGCGCCGCTCCATCTCCTTCGTCGGCGATGGCGGCTTCTGGCACAACGGCCTGACCTCCTCGATCGGCAATGCGGTGTTCAACAAGAACGACGGCGTGATCGTCATCGTCGACAATTTCTATTCGGCGGCCACCGGCGGGCAGGACATTCTGTCGTCCCGCGCCGGCAACAAGACTAAGTCGACCAAGCATCCGATCACCGAGGCGGTGAAAGGCATGGGCGTCAAATGGCTGCGCCATGTCGACCGCACCTATGACGTCACCAAGATGCAGGACACGCTGCGCGAGGCGCTGACGACGGACGAGAAGGGGCCGAAGGTCATCGTCGCCTCGTCCGAATGCATGCTCAACCGGCAGCGCCGCGAAAAGCCATTGGTCGACAAGGCGATCAAGGGTGGCGAGCGTGTGGTGAAACCGAAGTTCGGCGTCGATGAGGACATCTGCACCGGCGACCATGCCTGCATGCGGCTGTCCGGCTGTCCCTCGCTGTCGGTGAAGTCGCTCGACGATCCGCTGCGCGACGATCCGGTCGCGCATATCGACCAGAGCTGCGTCGGCTGCGGCAATTGCGGCGAGGTCGCCGATGCGGCGGTGCTGTGCCCATCCTTCTATCGCGCCGACGTCGTACACAATCCGAGCCGCTGGGATCGCTTCCTGGAAGCCGCGCGCCGTGCCACCATCAGCCTGTTGCAGCGACGCCGCGAAAGCCGGCGCCTGACCTTCGCCGATGCTTGACGCTGTCCCGCCATTTCGCGCCCGCGCCGGCGCTCAGGATAGCGAGCGTGTCATCAAGCTCGCCGTGCTGGCGGTCGGCGGCCAAGGCGGTGGCGTGCTCGCCGACTGGATCACCGATGTCGCCGAGCGCAACGGCTTTGTTGCGCAATCGACCTCGGTCGCCGGCGTCGCCCAGCGTACCGGCGCCACCATTTACTATGTGGAGATGGCCCGCGACACCGGCCGGCTGCCGGTCTTCGCGCTGTCGCCGTCGCAGGGCGACGTCGACATCCTGATCGCCGCCGAATTGATGGAAGCCGGCCGTGCCATCATTCGCGGCTTCGTCACGCCCGAGCGGACCACGCTGATCGCCTCCTCGCACCGCATCGCCGCCGTGTCGGAAAAGATCGAGCCGGGCGATGGCCGGGCCTCGTCCTCCAAGGTTCATGCGACGGCGGAAGCAGCATCGAAGCGCTTCATCGCTTTCGACATGGAAAAGATCGCCGCCGACAATGGTTCGATGATCTCGGCCAGCCTGCTTGGCGCGCTGGCGGGGTCCGATGCGCTGCCCTTCACCCGCGAGAGCTACGAACAGGCGATCGGTGCCGGCGGCCGGGGCGTCAAGGCCAGCCTCGCTGCCTTCGGCGCTGCGTTTGACCGCGCGCGCGGCACGGCAGCACCGGCGCCGAAGCCGGCCGAGCCCGCGATAGTCGAATCTGCCCTGGGCACAGGACAGGTGAGTGGCCCGCAAAACCTGCTGCAGGGCTGGCAGACCTTGGCTGCCCGCATCGACCTGTTGCCGGTGGCCGTACGCGACATGGCACTTCGGGGCTTGAGAAAGGTCGTCGACTATCAGGACATCGCTTACGGGCGCGAGTATCTCGACTGGCTGGACCAGGCCGTCGCGCTGGACGGGCCGAACCGCGGCTATGGCCTGTCCATCGCTGCCGCAAAGCATCTGGCCAACGCCCTATGCTACGACGACATGATCCGCGTTGCCGATCTCAAGACGCGCTCGACGCGTGACAAACGCGTGCGCCGCGAGATCGGCGTCAAGGACGGCTCGATCCTGCAGGTCACCGAATATTTCCATCCGCGCATCGAGGAGTTCTGCGGCACGCTGCCGGCGGGACTGGGCAGCTACATCGAAAGCCGGCCGAAGCTCGCCGCCTTTCTCGACCGCCGCATCAATCATGGCCGCCGCATCCGCACCGACAGTTTTGCCGGCTTTGCAGCACTGTGGTTCATCGGCGGCCTGCGCCGTTGGCGCCGTAGTCTGCTGCGCCACAAGGTCGAGGTCGCGCATCTTGATCGCTGGTACGCGCTGGCGCTCGACCATGTGCCTAGGGATTATGCGCTGGCGGTCGAAATCCTCAACTGCCGCCGCCTGATCAAGGGCTACAGCGACACCCATGTCCGTGCGCAATCGAAATTCGACCGGGTGCTGTCGGCGCTCGATCTGGTCAAGGGCCGCACGGACGCCGCCGACTGGATCCGCCGCCTGCGCGAGATGGCGCTGAAAGACGAGAAGGGCGACATGCTGGATGGTGCGCTGAAGACGGTGGCGACGCTGGGACCGGATAAAATCGACTGAATATCTAGCGGGCGTCTACCGATTGGAGCGGCGCCAGCGAACGCAACGGCACCGCCTCCGGGAACAGATGCAGCAGCCCTGAATCGACGCGCCGGCGCAGATGCGCGTCCACTTCTGCCCTGTCCTTGCAGCCATGGAACCTGCCGCCGCAATGGTCGCGCAGGCGCACGAGATCGGCCATGACAGGCGACATCGGCAGGCCCGCCGCGTCGAGCAGGCTTGCACTGAGGAAGCCGACGTCGAGCGGCGCCAGGTCAGGCATCGGATGGCGCAAAGGATGGTTGAAGGTGGTGAGCGTGTAGAAGGTGCGGTAGGCAAGCGAGCCAGGGGTCGCCAAGGCGTCGTCCCCGGCGATCGCGTCGACGAACGGCTTGGTCGCCGACGACTGGTGATCGCCGAACTCGAGCACCACGGCGCCGCGTTCACCGGCATCCGCTTCCCTCTTGTCGAGGAAATGCTGGAAATCGCCGCGCGCTACCGCCATCCGGCGCAGATACTCATTGGCCTGGAAATCGCCCGAGAAAGGCTCGCCCTCGACCTTCAACTCGGGCTCCATCCGCCCCTCATAGGGGGAGTGCGGAAACATGGTCTGGATTTCGAGGAACAGCGGCCGGCCGTCTTCCTTGCGGTGCCTGGCGATGAATGCCTCGGCCGCCTGGTAATAAAAGATATCGCGCAGGTGGTAGAAGGGCGCGGCGATGTCCTTGATGTCGAGCACGGTCTCGAAACCGATCGATTTCAGGAACGGCCCTTCATTGACGAACGAAAAGTCCATGGGCGTCATCACGACAGTTCGATAGCCGCAGCGCGCCAGCACCTCCGGCAAGGCGCCGGCGACCTTGTCCTGCAGGGTGATGGTCAGATAGGGGCTTCGCCAGCCGAAATCGGTGGCCGACAGGCCGGTCATCAGCGACAGATTGGTGATCCAGGTGCCGCCGCCAAATGTCTCGACCTGCATCGGATGCGGCGTGCCGGCCCCCGGTGCGAACCTCTGCAGGAATCCCGCGCCATTGCCGACCTGCGGAAAATAGCCGGGATCGGATTGGCTTTCGCTGAGCACGAAAAAGACGTCGGGAAGATCAGCCCGGTCGCCGCAATCGACCGTGTCGGCAAAAGGCTGCTGCGGCGCGACGGCTTGCAGCCGCTTTTCGAAGCCCGATTCAACAACGAGGTTGTGCAAATCCAGCAGCGAGACGAAGAAGGCCGACATGTGCCGGCCCTGCATGTAGTAGAAATAGCGGTCCTTCGAGGCCTCGGCCGGAAAGGTCAGCGGCACCAGGACGACGAGCGCCGACATCACCAGAACGCGTGCCGACACCGACCAGCCGATTTTTCGATCGATCCGGAACAGAAGGATCGCAGCCCCGATGCCGAGCACCAGGGCAACAACGACCGGCGCGATCAGATGGAGGTAGGAGCCGAGCAGGAAGCGGTACACTTCCGGATCCTTCGACACGAAGACCGTGTCGTAGAAGTGCAGCGAAAACCCCTTCATCCTGAATTTAATCGCTGACACCACTGTGATGAAAGCGATGCCCATCCAGGCGAGATAGACGGAAAAGACAAGGCGCCCCGAAGCCAGGAAGAGAAGTCCGGCAAGGGCAGCCACCAGCGCCAGCTAGAACGGCACCGACAGCCATTCGTGCTCGGCCCGTCCGGCGGCGAAGACACCGGCTAGGCTGACCACGACCAGCGTCAGCGGATGACAGAGCACCCGCCCAAGGATTTGAAGCTGAGCCACAGATTTTCCCATGAATATGCCTGAGCATAGTTTCGGGAAACTCTTCGATTATTTGCGGGCTGAGAACAAATCTATAGTGAATTTAACCTTAATTCCGGGGATCGCGCTGTCCGCAACGGCGGGACCAGGTTTCACAAGCGCCTGGCCCTACCGTGCTTCGATCAGTAGTGGTGCCAGCGATGCCAGCGATGGTGCGGATGCCAGACGTGGACCGGAGCGTGCCAGTAATGGTAGCGCGGGCGCACGATGACGACGCCGCTCGGCACGCAACGTCCCCATCTGTTCGGATGCCAGCCGATGCCGCAGCCCCAGCGGACATGCTCGACCGATGCCTGGGCGGCCGGCTGGGCAACGGACACGATGGGCATTGCGCTGGACGCGGTGGCTGTCACGACCGTTCCGCTGAGGGCCAGCATAGCGGCTGCTGCGTAGTTTTTCAGGCGACTCATAATTGGACTCCGAGTGCTTTCGAGTTTGAAGATGGCCGCCCTGCATGGTGCGATCGGGCAGGCTTGTCCCTTCGCATCGTTAAACGGCGTCTCCGGCCTTTTCCGTCGATCGTCATGGCGATTTTTTCGGCGCAACGGCGGCGCGGCGTTCCATATGGCGCAGCAATGCCTGTGCCAGCACGCTCCGGTTTTCGTGTGACGTGTTCGCCGCGAAGTCGACAATGGCCTGTTCAAGCCGGCTGCGGACCGTCACATCGGCATTGCGTGCCCGCTCCAGCGCGGCGGACAAGGCGGCCTTGTCCATGACAGGCTGCTGCAACAGGTCCGCTGCCTCCTGCCTCGCCTGCTGGCCATCGAGAATGATCTGCCGAGACTCCACGCGAACCTGGCGCAACGCCAGGCGGAACGCCTTGCGGTCC
This sequence comes from Mesorhizobium sp. M0618, assembly GCF_040320765.1. NCBI lineage: Bacteria > Pseudomonadati > Pseudomonadota > Alphaproteobacteria > Hyphomicrobiales > Phyllobacteriaceae > Mesorhizobium > Mesorhizobium sp. M0618. Next base: position 277,209 of record NZ_JAMYQH010000002.1, read on the forward strand.
TGGTTGGGAAGCTGTCGGCCAGCCGATTCCAGCGAGACACCCGCGCCCGCTTTGGCATTTCTCAGCCAGACCGCACCGCCGGCAAATGCGCCTGCAAGAAAGACGTTCAGCACCACGGAAGCAATGACCAGACCACGGATCCAGCGCGGGCTCATAGGCTTTCCTCACCGTTCTCGGCATCCGGGCCGGCATCGCCAAACGCCGTCACATTGGCATCCAGCACATAATGGTCCGGCTGGACCTCCGGCGTGACGATGGTCACCAGGGCCAGTCCTGCCACGGCACCGGCCAGACCAATGCCGGCAAGTCCAAGTCCCAGCCACCAGAACCACTGACGCCGGCGCTGGACGAGGTGCCGGCCGGCAGCCTGCAGAATGCTGCTGTGCAGTGCCTTGTCCGGGGCGTCGACGCGGTAGCTGTCGAGCAGCGCGTCAAGTGTCCCGGCCTGCCTCAAGATGGCCTTGCCCGCGCCGCTCGCGGCAAAGGCCGTGCCGGCCATTCGCCCAGCCTCGGGCCATCGCCGCAAGTCGCCGCCATAGGCCTGGGCCAAGGCGGCGAAGCGGCTGGCATCCATTGCGGGTTCGTTTCTGGACCCTTCAGCCATGTGTCTCCTCCTTGCCGGTCGGCGCCGAGCGCCAGGCGGCACCAGCAAGGCGCAATGGCCGTAGTGCGTTGGTGCTTGCCCGGTACTTACTCATCGGCGCCATCCCCCGTCAGGATCGCCTGCAGCGACCGCCGGCCGCGCGCAAGCAGGCTCTCCAGGGCATCGACGCTGACCTGCAAGGTCGCTGCCGCCTCGATATTGGACATCTCCTGATAGTAGACCAGAACGATCGCTTCGCGCTGGCGCGGCGCTATGGCTTGCAGTGCCCGTTCGACCCGAAGCGCGTCCTCTTGGCGAGGGGCGTCGGGAAGTACCGCAGGGTCGACCACGTCCGGCAGGTCGCCGGTCACCCACTCGCGCCTGCGACGCAGCCGGTCGTAGCAAAGGTTGAGCGTCACCCGGTGGATCCAGCTGTCGAAGCGCGCATTGCCGCGCCGCCAGCTCGCGGCATGGCGCCAGATCCGCACGAAGGTTTCCTGCGCGACATCCTCGGCCTCCGCCGCATCGCCGAGCATGCGCACGGCAAGCGCCAGTATACGTGGCAGCTTGCGCGCGACGAGCGTTTGCACGGCTGCGGGCTCGCCGGCGCCAACACGGCGAACCAGCTCCTCGTCCGGATCCGCAGCCATCAGTCTGCGCACTCCCGATGTTCATCGCGCGTCATTGCCTCTTGGTCATTGTTCCTGCTTGGGAGCGGTTTTGTGGCCCGGCAGTTCGTCGGCCGTTAAAATGCCGTCGGCATTCTTGTCCAGCCGGGCGAAGCGCCTGGCGAAGAATGCATCGAGTTCGGCGCGATCGATGAAGCCGTCATGGTTGGAATCGATCCGCGCGAAGGATTTGGCGGCGTCGCCTTTGGCGTTGCGCTTCGTCTGAAAGGCCTCCCACTCCAGCAGGCTGATCTTGCCGTCGCCGTCGGTATCGGCCGCCATAATCGCCTTTTCGCGCCGCTTCTGGAATTTGGCCAGCGTGATGTCGGACCTGGTCCCCGAAGCGCCTGGCGCGGCAAGTGGCGCGGCCGTTGGCGGTGCAGGCGGCGTCGCTGCCTGGGCGAAAGCCGCAACGGTCTGCAAACTCAAGGCAACGACTGATATCGAACGACTGATCATGTTGTGCGTCTCCAGGTTGGCGCGACGCAGACGGCTTGTGCCGCCATCGCGCTTCAACCGTTAAACGCCGCGACCCGGAAAATCCGTCGGTCGCGCGTGCTGATCCGTTCATGCCCGGACAACAGAGGGTGCCCATCCCGACCTGATCGGGATGGAAGAAACTCTAGTCCGACTGGTCGGCCGCAATCAGTTGTTCGGGCTTGAACCCGGCATGTTGCGGGGTCCACACCTCGCCCTCGCGATTGAACCAGTGGCACAGATACATGCCCGAGGCTGCGCCATCGCTGATCGTCATCCTGGGGCCTCCGGATTTCAGCCTGACGACGTCTCCGGTCTTGAAATTGTTGGGCATTTTTTGACCTCCCATGCTGAGGCCATGAGTTTCACACCAAACCGGGGTCTCGACAATGGCAGATCTGCCAGGCCGGCGTCGCAATCCTTTGCACCAACTGCGAAGGGGCAGACGACAAAACGGAGGAGGAATGGTGCCGCTTAGGTGACTCGAACACCTGACCCCCGCATTACGAATGCGGTGCTCTACCAACTGAGCTAAAGCGGCCCAGGAAGCCAAGGCCTCCAAGATGCGGCGGTGATAGACGCAACCGGGCGCGAATTCAAGATGCGACTTGGCAATTCCTGCGTCGGCGTCATGGCACCCTCGAAAGCCGGCCGCCGCTTTGTCCGCCAGTCAATCGCCAAGGGAATGCGGCGCACGGTGCGTGCGCTCCCTGTGCGCGAAATCGGCGAAACATGCTGATTTTGTTGCCGGAACAGCGCCGGAATGGACTTTGCACACCTCTGCGAGGCAGAATACGCCGCTCGCCCGTTGATTGATTGGTCGCCTGCGGCTAACGATCACGGCAAGGTTGGCAAAGACAGAGGGACCTGCTTGGACGCGATCGAAAAAGCGATCCGGAACGCCTTGGAGAAAGGCAATGCCGAGGACCGCGCGTTCCGCGAGAGGGTCTATCGCTCGGCTTTTGCCGCGCTCGATCGCGCGCTCCAGGCCAATCCCGGTGTGACCGTCGAGGTCGCCATCAAGCGCCGCAAGGCAATCCAGGCGAAAATCACCGAAATCGAATCCGAGTTCCTGCCGGCGGTGCCGGATGTCGGCCAGCAGGGCGATGCACCGGCGGTCGAACTCGGAGCGGACCCGGCGCCCGCGGTCGAAACCGGCCGACAGGCATCGTCCCCCGATGTCGTCGTCGACGGACCCGTGCAATCCGCTGCCGATGCGCCGCGCTCGCGCGTTCTGCCCGTCGTTCCCGACATCATGCCGGACGCCACGCTTCCCGATGCTCCGGCCATCGACATGTCGGTTCCGGCCTCGGCCGGCGCGACGACGGAAGTGGCGCCCGACCGCGATGAACGACGCATAAGGGGGCGTCGCCTGCCGCTGACCGCCATCTTCCTGACCGTGACACTGCTCGCCGCGGTTGGCATCGGCCTGTTCTTCGCCGTGCAGACCGGCGTGTTCAAGACATCCGCGCAACTCGACACCGCCCCGCCGCAGGCGCCGCCGACCGTCGAGGACGACGATTTCACACCGGCCGACGGCGGTCCGGCAAAACCCGGCGCCGCGGACCAGGCGCGCGACTGGATCAATGTGTTTTCGCCGGCCGATGCATCCCATGTCAGCGCGCCGTCTGACGCCAGGGCCGAGGTGATGAAGGACGATACCGGTTCGTTCCTGCGCATCCGTTCCGGCGCGTCCGGTTCGGCGATCAGTTTCGACGTCGGACAAGGCGTGCTGGAGAAGCTGGCCGGCAAACATGCCGTGTTCGACATCATTGCCCGCTCCGAAGAAGGCAAGGAGACGCAGATTTCGGTCGACTGCAATTTCGGCGAACTCGGCGACTGCGGCCGCAAGCGCTATGCGGTCGGCCAGCAGCAGAACGAATATCTGTTCGATGTGCGGTTTCCGGACAAGCATCCGGGCTCGGCCGGCACCATTGCCATCAATTCCGACTTCGACAAGCAGGGTAAGGCCGCGGACATCTACGAAATCCGCGTTTCGATCGAGCCGTAAGAGCGCTGAACGCTCTAGCGGTCGAGCAGCGCCTGCAGCGTCTCGATGCGGTCGGCCTCGTTGGCCGGCTTGTCCCAGCGCAGCCGCGAAATGCGGGGAAAGCGCATGGCGACGCCGGATTTGTGCCGGGTCGAGCGGTTCAGCCCTTCGAAGGCGACTTCCAGCACCAGGCCGTTGTCGCGGTCGGCCCGCACCGAGCGCACCGGCCCGAAACGCTCGATCGTGTTGTCGCGGACATATTTGTCGATCTGCTTCAACTCCTCGTCCGTGAAGCCGAAATAGGCCTTGCCGACCGGCACCAGTTCCTCTTCGCCTTCGGCACCTGTCCAGACACCGAACGTATAGTCGGAATAGAAGCTCGAGCGTTTGCCGTGGCCGCGCTGGGCATACATCAGCACCGCGTCCACTGTGTGCGGATCGCGTTTCCATTTGAACCATGGACCTTTCGGCCGGCCGGCGACATAGGCTGAGTCCCAGCGCTTCAGCATGACGCCTTCGATGATCGGATGCGGCGGCACCCGGCGCAGTTCCTCCAGCGTTTGCCAATCCGTGAAGTCGACGAATGGCGAAATATCGAAACGGCTCGGGTCGAGCGTTCCGACAAACGCTTCCAGCCGGCCGCGCCGCTCGCGAAACGACAGCGCGCGCAGATCCTCGCCGCCGACCTGGAGCAGATCGTAGCAGCGCATGAAGGCCGGGTATTGCTGCTGCATCTTCGGTGTCACCGTCTTGCGGTTAAGCCGTTGCTGCAGATCCGAGAAGGTTCCCGTCGCCTCTCGGGGATCGCCGACAAGCAGTTCGCCGTCCAGCGTTGCGGAAAAATGCATGGCATCGGCGAGGTCCGGAAAGGCACCCGAAACGTCGTCGCCGGTGCGCGAATAGAGCCGGCGGATGCCGCCCTCGGCCACCGCCTGGACACGGATGCCGTCCCATTTCCATTCGGCGGCATAATCCGCCGGATCGAGCTTTTCGAGGTCGCCGTCACCGACCGGGTTCGACAGCATCACCGGGCGAAACAATGCCAACGCCGTGTTCCTGGGCTTTTCGGCCTTGCCCTCCAGCCACGCGAACAGCGCTGTGTAAGGCGGCGTTAACCCGTGCCAGAGTTCCTCGATTTCGGCCACTTCGACGTTGCCGAAATCGGCCAGCGCCTGTTTGGCCAGACGCGCCGACACGCCGATGCGCAGCCCGCCGGTGACCAGCTTGATGATGGCAAAGCGCGCCGAGATGCCGGCGCTGTCAAGCAGCCCGGCCAGCACCTTCGGCCCGTCGGAGCGGCTCGCCGCCTGCAGTCTGGCGACGACCTCGCCAAGCGTCGGCTCGCGGTTCGCGATGTTTCCGGGCGTTTGCGGCCAGACCAGCGACACCGTTTCGGCGAGATCGCCGACATAGTCGTAGGAATAGCCGAACAGCACCGGATCCATGCGTTCGGTGACCAGCATGCGCAGCATCGCCGGCTTGACCGCGGCAATGTGGAGATCGCCGGTGATGGCAGCCAGCGCCAGCCCGCGGTCGGGATCCTCTACCGTGCGGAAATAGTCGGTCAGCAAGGTCAGCTTGCCGTTGCGCGACGGCGTCAGCACCAGGCGGTCGAGTAGTTCGGCGAAGCGGTTCATGGTGACACTACTGGATGGGCTTGGCACTTCGGCACACCCCCCTCTGTCCTGCCGGACATCTCCCCCGCAAGGGGGGAGATTGGCAGCTTCGATGCCAGCACTCTCCTTGCGCGGTTGGTGATTAGCGAAAGCGGCGGTGACATCTGATCTCCCCCCTTGCGGGGGAGATGGCCGGCAGGCCAGAGAGGGGTGTGAAGGATCGCGGCGCCGGTGATTGGTGGATCAGCAACTAGCATCAATCGCCCTCGTCCTCGTACCCCACCAGGTGCAGTGGTCGCGCCGCGATGCCTTCGAGCTCGCACCAGCGCACCAGCGCTTCCTCGCGGCCATGCGTCACCCAGATTTCCTCGGCTCCGGTCTCCTTGATGGTGGCGGTCAGCTCATCCCAGTCGGCATGGTCCGAGATGATCAGCGGCAGTTCGACGCCGCCTTGCTTGGCGCGCTGGCGAATGCGCATCCAGCCTGACGCGAAGCACGAGATCGGATCGGGAAAGCGCCGCGCCCAGCGGTCGGCGAAGGCCGATGGCGGGCCGACGACGATGGCGCCGGTAAAATCATCCTTGCCCCCGCTTTCGACGGTTGCCGGCTCCAGTTGCCCAAGGTCTATGCCTTGGCTCTGGTAATATTCACTGAGCTTGGCCAGCGCGCCATGGATGTAGAGCGGCCTGTCGTAGCCGGCGTCGCGCAACAGCCGCATCACCCTTTGCGCCTTGCCCAACGCATAGGCGCCGACCAGATGCGAGCGCTCGGGGAACTGCGCTGCCGATTTCAGCAGGCGGGCGATTTCTTCTGTGTCGGGGGGATGGCGAAACACCGGCAGGCCGAAGGTCGCTTCGGTGATGAACACATCGCACTGGATCGGCTCGAATGGCGCGCAGGTCGCGTCTCTCTGCCGCTTGTAGTCGCCGGAAGCGACGATGCGCGTGCCCTGATGCTCGACCAATATCTGCGCCGAGCCCAGCACATGGCCGGCTGGATGGAAGCTGACGCTGATGCCATTGAGTGCAATCGTCTCGCCGAGCTGTGCCGCTTGCGTCGTGCCAGCGAAATTCTCGCCGTAGCGCAGGCCCATAATGTCGAGCGTCTGCCGCGTCGCCAGCACCGAGCGGTGGCCGGAACGTGCGTGATCGGAATGGCCATGCGTGATCAGTGCCCGGTTGACCGGCCGCACCGGGTCGATGAAGAAATCGCCCGGCGGGCAATAGAGGCCCTCGGGCCGGGGATGAAGCAGGTCGCTGGCGCGCATGATCCCCAAGATAGGATATAATTCCGCGGCGGGAAGCCTGTTGTAACTCACTGCTGACTCCCGCATAGAGCACCGCCGGCTCGATCCGCCGGCAGGACCCATCGCCATGAAACCGCTTCAGGCCTCGTCCGGCGACTTGAACGCCGATCGTCGTGCCGATTATGCCGAGATGCTGCACGCGGATGGCGATCACGCAGCAGCGGCGGAATTGCTGCTCGGCGCGCTGGAAATGACACCGCAATGGGCGATGGGCTGGTTTCGCCTCGGCGAGATGCAGCAGGCGGCGGGCGCGGCGGATCTGGCCGCGCAGGCCTGGACGATGTCGCTGCAGCTCGACCCATTGGATCGTCAAGGCGCTGCACTGAACCTGCAATTGATCGGCAAGGCGCCGGCGCTCGACGCGCTCCCCAGCGCCTTCGTCGAGACACTGTTCGACCATTATGCCGAGAGCTTCGACGAGTCCCTGGTCGGCAGGCTAGGGTACCGGCTGCCTGAGATGCTCGACCAGGCCATTCGAACGGCAAGGCCGGGCCGCTTCGCGCTGGCGCTCGATCTCGGCTGCGGCACCGGCCTGATGGGGCAGAGACTGCGGCCAATCGTCGATCGGCTGGAGGGGTATGACATTTCGGCCAGGATGCTGAGAAAGGCGCAGGCCAAGGACGTCTACGATTTCCTTGATAAGGCCGATCTGCGGGATTTTGTCCATGCCGGTCCGAAAGCCGATCTGGTGACTGTGGCCGATGTTTTCATCTATGTCGGCGCGTTGGGCGGCGTGGTGAAGACGATTGCCGGGCTGCTGGCCACGGATGGCCTGTTCGCATTTTCCGTGGAGACGCTGGCTGGCGACGGCGATTTCATGCTGCTGCCGTCGCGCCGCTATGCGCATGCGCAACACTATGTGCGCGAGGTCCTGGCCGCCAACGGGCTTTCGGTCCTGTCACTGGAACCAACCGTGATCCGGCAGGATCGCGGGGAACACGTCAACGGGCTGATCGTTGTGGCCGGGGCTCCGAACTTAGCCTAGCAAAGACCTGGCGACAGCCAGTTCGGCGGTGTCCGCCGTTTTGCCGGGCAGCGCGATAGGAATTTTTTCTTGACATCCTGCCCTCAGCTATGGTAAATTTTCGCCCATGGTGCTGATTTGTGCCAGTCACCCGCCGCACAGGCGGTTTTTCGTTTGATGCTCCGTCAGCCACGCGCCGGCCAAGGCTCCGAAGGAACCCTTTGCCCCGAACTCGCAGCTCTGCCGTTGTGGCAGGCAAGCTGCCGGCGAAGGGGTCTATCGCCACCTCGCAAACATTCTTGCTGTGAAAAAGTCCGATTTGCATGCGCGACTGATATTTGCGATCTGCTCGCATCAGGGTGGGATATCAGGAGGAGCATAGTCGATGCGCTGGAACATGATGATCTTGGCCTCTTGCCTGCTGACCGCCGGCTGCGTCGGCGGCACTTCGATGTCGGAACAGCAGGATGCGAACGTCCAGTCCTCCCTGCAATATGACAACGTGCCCTGCGACCAGTTGCTGGCGCAGCGCAACGGCTTGGCGCAGCAATACAACCTTCCGACGAAGGCCAAGCCGACCTTCTCCAATCCGGCGATGGGCTTCGGCCCGTTCACGCCTGACATGCGCTCCAAGGCCAAACGCGATACCGACAAGGCGAGCGGCGAGATCGATGCCATGAACCGGTCGATCGATCGCCGCGAATGCGGCCAGCCGGACAAGCAGAAGAAACTCGCCCTGCCTGGCTAAAGATCCGAGGCCGCCACGGGTTGAGAATCGCAGGCAACAAACCACCTCGTAGGGCACGATCGGATGCATCTCTCGGAGCTAGGGGACCGCATATGTATCTTGGGGCCGTCCAACAGCGGCAAGTCGACCCTTGCCGCTGCGATTGCCCGCAAACGTGATCTGGCGACTATTCATCTAGATCAACTCTTCCATCTCCCTAACACGGATTGGGAAGCGCGCCCAAGGGACGAATTCATTGCTTTGCATGACGCCGCTATCGCCGGCGAGCGTTGGGTGATGGATGGAAATTATTCGGTTTGCATGCCCCAACGCTTTCTGCGAGCGACGGGATTGATCTTGTTGGATATATCGACGCCGACAAGCCTGCTGCGCTATATCAGGCGAACACTGTTTGAGATTGAGCGGCGCGGTGCCTTGGAGGGCGGGCACGACAGCATCAAATGGGATATGATCCACCATATCACCGTGGCCACACCGAAAAATCGCAACCGGTACCGGGCAATGTTCGAACAACTCGATCTGCCAAAGGTCCAGTTGTCGTCACTGCGGGCAATCAAGAAATGCTTCCGGGAGTGGGACCTGGCCCGATGAGGCTGTCCTGGCTAGTATCCCGCCTTGCGGTCCACCAGATTGTCGAGCTTTTCACCGCGTTCGAAGGCGTCCATCTGGCGCAGCATGATCGGCGCCAGATGCACCGGGTCGGAGGTCGCTGCCGCGTGCGGCGTCACGAACACTTTTGGATGCCCCCACAGCGGACTGGTCTTCGGCAACGGTTCGACCTCGAACACGTCGAGGCTTGCCTCCTTCAGCGTGCCGTCATCCAGTGCCCGCAAAATGTCGGCATCCTTCTGCAGGCGGCCGCGCCCGGCATTGATCAGCACAGAGCCGCCGAGGCCGTTGCGTTTCCGCAGCTCCTTCAGCACGCCGTAGTTGACAATGCCCTTGGTCTCCGGCGTCAGCGGCAAAAGCACCACCAGGATGTCGGTTGCCTTGAGGAAGGGGATCAGTCCAGCCTCGCCGGAATAGGTCGCGACGCCTTCCATGGCCTTGTCGGTGCGCGACCAGCCATTGACGGCAAAGCCGAGCGACAAAAGCACCGAGGCCGCGGCGCGGCCGAGACTGCCGAGGCCCATGATGCCAACCGAAATGTCACCGGCAGGCCTCTGCTGCGGCTCGTGCCAGATCTTCTTCGGCTGCTGCGACCGGTAGAGCAGGCCCTGGCGGTGATGGTCGAGAACCCGCCAGACGACATATTCGGTCATGTACTGGGTGAGGTTGTCGGCGACGACCTTGACGATCGGCACATCGGGCAGGCCGGGATCGGCGAAGATATGATCGACGCCGGCGCCGATCGAGAAGATGGCGCGCAGATTGGGCAGCGACGACAACAGGTTCGGCTTCTGCTTCCACACCACGGCATAGGTGATCGAGGGGTCGCTGGCGCCGTCGGGCTCCAGCACCACCTCGCGCTCGGCCGACAGGAGCTCGCGCCAGCGCTGCGGATGAAAGCCGGTGACGGCAAGCAGGATACGGCCTTTTTCCATTGCGGTCTTTTAGTCCCTCTCTACGCAAATCACTCGCTGACGATGCCGACCGGTGCCGTCTCGATTTTGAAGGCGGCCGAGATCAGCGCCCGAGTATAGTCGGTTTGCGGATTTTCAAAAATCTGCTGGGAAGGACCGGCTTCGACGATCCGGCCATTGCGCATGACGATGACGTCGTTGGCCAGCGCCCGGATGACTTTCAAATCATGGCTGATGAAGAGATAGGCGAGATCGTGCTTGGCCTGCAGGCTGCGCAGCAGATCGACGACCTGCGCCTGCACGCTCATGTCAAGTGCCGATGTCGGCTCGTCCAGCATGACGAAGCGCGGGTTGAGCACCATGGCGCGTGCGATGGCGACGCGCTGGCGCTGGCCGCCGGAAAACTCGTGCGGATAGCGGTTGCGTGTCGCAGGGTCTAGCCCGACCTCCTTCAGCACGGCGGCCACCTTGTCGTCGCGCTCGTCGGGCGACAGCTTCGGCTCGTGGATCTTGAGGCCTTCTTCGATGATCTCTGCGATCGACATGCGCGGGCTGAGCGAGCCGAACGGATCCTGGAAGACGATCTGCAATTCGCGCCTGAGCGGCCGCATGGCGTTGAAGGTCAGCTGGTTGATATCGCGGCCGTTGAACTGGATGGTCCCGGTCGACGAGATCATGCGTGCCAGCGCCAGGCCGAGCGTCGTCTTGCCGGAGCCGGATTCGCCGACCACGCCAAGCGTCTGGCCGGCGCGCACGGTGACATCGATGCCGTCGACCGCCTTCACATTGTCGACAGTGCGGCGGAAGAAGCCCTGCTTGATCGGGAACCAGACCTTTATGTCCTTGCCGGTCATGACAGGCTTGGCACCGGCATTGGCGGCCGGCGGCTTGCCCTTCGGCTCGGCCGCCAGCAGATGCCGCGTATAGGCATGCTGCGGATTGGCGAAGATCTCCTTGGTCGGCCCGGTCTCGACGATCTTGCCCTTGGTCATCACGCAGACGCGGTCGGCAATCTTGCGCACGATGCCGAGATCATGGGTGATGAACAGCATCGACATGCCCTTGCGGCTCTTCAAGCCGGCCAGCAGTTCGAGGATCTGCGCCTGCACGGTGACGTCGAGTGCCGTCGTCGGCTCGTCGGCGATCAGAAGTTCGGGCTCGTTGGCCAGCGCCATGGCGATCATCACGCGCTGACGCTGGCCGCCGGACAACTGGTGTGGATAGGCATCGAGGCGCTTGTGCGGATCGCGGATGCCGACCTCCTTGAGCAAGGCCAGTGTGCGTTCCTTGGCCGGGCGGTCGGCCATGCCCTGATGCAGCTTCAGGATCTCGACGATCTGCTGCTCGATCGTGTGCAGCGGATTGAGCGAAGTCATCGGCTCCTGAAAAATCATGGTGATCTTGTTGCCGCGCACCTGCCGCAACTGCTTCTCGCTCATCGCCAGCAGGTCGGCGCCCTGGAACAGGATCTTTCCCGAGGGGTGGCTGGCGCTTGGATAGGGCAGCAGCTTCAGCACCGAAAGCGCCGAGACCGATTTGCCGGAGCCGGATTCGCCGACCAGCGCCACCGTCTCGCCCTTGGCGATGTCGAACGAGATGTGGTCGACGGCCGTCGACTGGCTACCGCCCTGGCTGAAGGCGACGCTGAGGTCCTGTACGCTGAGCAAGGGGGCTTCGCTCATCTGAACGTCTTGCGCGGATCGAAGGCATCGCGCGTCGCCTCGCCGACGAAGACCAGCAGCGACAGCATCAGCGAGATGACGACGAAGCCGGAAATGCCGAGCCACGGCGCATTGAGGTTGCGCTGTGCCTGCTTGAGCAGTTCGCCGAGCGAGGCGGAGCCGGGCGGCAGGCCAAAGCCGAGGTAGTCGAGCGAGGTCAGCGTCGAGATCGAGCCTGAGAGCAGGAAGGGCATGAAGGTCAATGTCGCCACCATGGCGTTGGGCAGCAGGTGCCGGAACATGATGGTGCGGTTGGGCACGCCGAGTGCCCGGGCCGCGTTGACATATTCGAAATTGCGGGCGCGCAGGAACTCGGCCCGCACCACGCCGACCAGCGCCACCCAGGAGAACAGCAGCATCAGGCCGAGCAGGATGAAGAAGCCCGGCGGCAGGATGGCGGCGACGATGAGCAGGAGATAGAGCACCGGGATGGCGGACCAGATTTCGATGAAACGCTGGAACAAGAGATCCGTCCAGCCGCCGAAATAGCCTTGCACGGCGCCGGCCGCGACGCCGATCAAAGCCGAGCCGGCGGTCAGGATCAGGCCGAACAGCACCGAAATGCGGAAACCGTAGATGACGCGCGCCAGCACGTCGCGCGCCTGGTCGTCGGTGCCGAGCCAATTCCAGTTGCCGACCATGCAGGCCGGGTCGGCGGCACCCTGCGGATACTGGTTGCAGCGCTTCGTGGCGTCATACTGCCACGACGGCTTGGCCGGCGCTGCTTCCGGAATGGCGTTGTTGACGGTCTGATAGGAGTAGCGCACCGGTGGCCAGATCATCCAGCCATTGGCGTTGATCTCGTCCTGGATGACCGGGTCGCGATAATCGGTGACTGCATAGAAACCGCCGAATTTTTCCTCGGGGTAGGCGACCAGCACCGGAAACAGGATTTCGCCCTTGTAGGAGGCGATGATCGGCTTGTCGTTGGCGATGAACTCGGAAAACAGCGACAGCACGAACAGGACGAGGAAGATCCACAGCGACCAGTAGCCGCGGCGGTTGGCTTTGAAGTTCTGCAGGCGCCGCTTGTTGAGCGGCGACAGAAACGGCCGCTTTATCCGCGCGGGTGCCGCGTCCACGGGGACTGTAGCCTCCGACATCAGACGTCTCTCCGCTCGAAATCGATGCGCGGATCGACCCAGGTGTAGAGCAGGTCGGACAAGAGACCGACGAACAGCCCCAGCAGCGAGAAGATGTAAAGATTGGCGAACACCACGGGATAGTCGCGCTCGACCACCGACCGGAAGCCGAGCAGGCCGAGGCCGTCGAGGGAGAAGATGTTCTCGATCAGCAGCGAGCCGGTGAAGAAGGCCGAGATGAAGGCGCCGGGAAAGCCGGCGATGACGATCAGCATGGCATTGCGGAACACGTGGCCGTAGAGCACCTGCCGTTCCGACAGGCCCTTGGCCCGCGCCGTCACCACATACTGCTTGCGGATTTCTTCGAGGAACGAGTTCTTGGTCAGCAGCGTCGTGGTGGCGAAGGCCGACAGCACCAGCGCGGTCAGCGGCAAGGTCATATGCCAGAAATAGTCGACGATCTTTCCCCACCAGGACAATTGATCCCAATTGTCCGAGGTGAGGCCGCGCAACGGAAACCAGTCCCAGAAAGACCCGCCGGCAAACAGCACCATCAGCATGATGCCGAACAGGAAGCCCGGAATGGCATAGCCGACAATGACGACGCCGCTGGTCCAGACGTCGAAGGGAGTGCCGTCCTTGACCGCCTTGCGGATGCCGAGCGGGATCGAGATCAGGTAGGACAACAGCGTGATCCACAGCCCGATCGAGATCGACACCGGCATTTTCTCCAGGATCAGGTCGAGCACCGAAATGTCGCGGAAATAGCTGTCGCCAAAATCAAAGCGGGCGTAATTCCAAAGCATCATGCCGAAGCGCTCGAGCGGCGGCTTGTCGAAGCCGAACTGTTTCTCCAGCTTCTTGATGAATTCCGGATCGAGCCCCTGCGCACCGCGATATTTCGAACTGACGTCACCGGCGGCGTCGAAATTGCCGCCAGCGCCCGCGTCGCCACCACCGCCGCCGAGGCGGTCGCTGCCGCCCTGATTGGTCAGCCGGGCGATGACCTGTTCGACCGGACCGCCGGGGGCGAACTGGATGACGGCGAAGGATATCGCCATGATGCCGAACAGCGTCGGGATCATCAAAAGGATGCGGCGCAGGATATAGGCGCCCATCAGGCCTTCTGCCCTCGTTGAGCGAACATCTCAGCCTTTGCCAATTCTTGCCGCCTTGCCCTTATCGAACCACCACAGCGTCTCGACCGGAAAGCCGAAATCGGGCTTCTGTTCGACAAAGCCGAACATGTCCCAATAGGCGACGCGGTGATTCGCCAGATAGTATGTTGGAATCCAGTCGAGCCGCGCGCGCAAGACCCGGTCGAGCGCTCTGAGCGCCGTGACGAGTTCTATACGGTCTTTCGCCTTGCCGGCTGCCGCGATCAGGGCGTCGATGGCCTTGCTTTCCGTGCCCGGATAGTTGCGCTGCCCCGGGATTTTAGCCATCCGGGAATTATAGAGCATCTGCAGGCTGTCGTCGGTCGGCGTCGCCCCGATCGACCATGCGAGCACGATGAGGTCGAAGTCGAAATCGCTCTGCCGCTGTTCATATTGCGCCGAATCGACTTGCCGGATCGAGGCGTCGATCCCGATCGCCTTCATACTTTCCGACCATGGGGTGAAGATGCGAACCATGCCGTCGTCTTCGGCCAGCATTTCCACCCGCAGCCGCTCGCCTTTGTCGTTGACGACGAAACTGCCTGTACGCTTCCAGCCGGCTTGCGCAAGCAATCTCGAAGCCTCGCCCAGCAGCTTGCGGTCATGGCCCGAACCGTCGGAAAGGGGCTGCGTCACCGCTTCACCAAAGACCTCTGGCGGCAACTCGGCCCGGAACGGCTCCAGCAGGTTCAATTCGTCAGGTGAGGGCAGGCCTTCGGCCTTGTAATCCGACCGTTCGAAATTCGAATGAGAGCGCTCGTAGGAGCCGTAAAACAGCGCCCGCTTCATCCATTCGAAATCGAAGCATCTGGCGATCGCCCGCCGCACCCGCTCATCGCGGAACTGCGGTCGCCGCTGGTTCACTGCGGCAGCCTGCATGGAGGGCGTTTTTTCGCCGGGAAATTCCCGTTTGACGACCTTGCCGTCCTTCAGCGCCGGAAAGTCGTAGCCGGTCGCCCATACCCGCGAGGTGAATTCCTCGCGAAAATGCGTGTCGCCTTTCTTGAAGGCTTCGAACGCCGCCTGCCGGTCAAGATAGAAGTCGATGCGGATGCGGTCGAAATTGTAGAGGCCGCGGTTCACTGGGAGATTGCGGCCCCAATAGTCGGCCACGCGGTCATATTCGACAGTCTGTCCGGCCGCCACGCGTCCAATCTTGTAGGGACCCGAGCCAAGCGGCGGTGTCATGGTCGAGGCATCGAAATCATTGGCCGTGTAAAACGCCTTGGAGACGATCGGCATCCCCACGATCGCCAGGATGTTTTGCGCTGACTGTTCGCCGTTGAAAGTGAGGTTGACGGTGGCGGGATCGACCGCAACCGTGTCGGTCATGTACCGCAACGCCTGGGAAAGGTTCGGATGGCCCTTGTCTTTGTAAAGCTTCAGCGCGAAGACAACGTCCTCCGCGGTCAGCGGCGAGCCGTCGTGGAAACGCGCTTGCGGTCGAAGCACGAAGCGGAAGCCGTTGCGGTCCGGCGACAGGGAAACGGTTTCTGCAAGCAGGCCATAGACCGCATCCGGCTCATCGAGCGCGCTTGTCATCAGCGAATCGAAACAGAGTTCGGTGCGCGGCGGCGCCTCCCCCTTCAACACCAGTGAGTTCAATGTGTTGAAGGTCAGGAAGCTCTGATTGAGGGTCGAGTTCGGCGGCGCGAAATTCATCTGGCCGCCCTTTGGGGCGTCCGGATTGACGTAGTCGAAATGCGCGAAATCGGGCTTATATTTGAGGTCGCCGAAGGCTGACAGGCCATGCAGCTTGGTGCCGGTCGCAATGTCGGCGAAGGCCCTGCCGGGCAGCAAGGCGGCGGCTGCCGCGGCACTGCCCAGGGCGAGAAAGTCGCGGCGGGCAAGGGCCGCCATCAATTGCCACCCTTGTATTTGGCCGCCAGCGCCTTCTCCTTGTCCGGGTCGATCCACCAGGAATCGATGTCGGCTCCG
This sequence comes from Mesorhizobium sp. M0618, assembly GCF_040320765.1. NCBI lineage: Bacteria > Pseudomonadati > Pseudomonadota > Alphaproteobacteria > Hyphomicrobiales > Phyllobacteriaceae > Mesorhizobium > Mesorhizobium sp. M0618. The sequence goes on from NZ_JAMYQH010000002.1 coordinate 292,982, forward strand.
ATATAGGCAGGCTGCTTGTCGGGGAATTTGAACTTGTCCCAATAGGCCAGCCACACCGCCGACCGGTAATATTGCGGCAAGACATAGAAGTTCCACAGCAGGATGCGGTCGAGCGCATGGGTGGCGGCGACGAGATCGTCTCGATCGGTCGCGAAGATAATGCGATCGACCAAGGCGTCGACGGTCGGGTCCTTGATGCCCATCAGATTGCGCGAACCGGGCGAATCGGCAGCTCTAGAGCTCCAGAAGTCGCGCTGCTCGTTGCCCGGCGAATCCGACTGCTGCAGAATCCCGGTCACGACATCGAAATCGAAATTATTGACGCGGTTGATGTACTGCGTCTGGTCGATGATGCGCAAAGTGGCGTCGATACCGATCTTGCGCAGATTGGCGATGTAGGGGCTGGCGATCACCTGGTCTGTGTCGTTCCAGCCGAGGATTTCGAACTTGAACGGCGCGCCGGTCTTGGCATTGACCATCTTGCCGGCCTTGATCACCCAGCCCGCCTTGGCGAAGAGATCGACCGCCTGTTTCAGGTACTTCCGTTCCGCCTGCGGCGAATCATAGACCGGCAGCTTGAATTCCTGGGTGAAAAGTTCGGGCGGCAGCTTGTCGCGGTATTTTTCCAGGATCTCCAGTTCCTTGCCTTGCGGCAATCCGCTCGACGCCAGTTCGGTGCCCTGGAAATAGCTCGACGTTCGGGTGTTGAAGCCGAAGAACAGGGTGCGGTTCATGCTCTCGAAATCGAATGGGATGGTCAGCGCCTCGCGCACCAGCCGGTCCTGGAACAGCGGGCGCCGCTGGTTGAGGACGAAGCCCTGCATCGGTTCCGGCGCCTGGGTCTGGAAATCCTTCTTGATGACATCGCCGGCTTGGAATGCCGGGAAATTGTAAGCCGTCGCCCATTTGCGCGAACTGTATTCGCGGTTGATGTCTTCCAGCCCGCCCTTGGTGAAGGCGAGCCAGGCGGCGTTGTCGTCGAGGATATAGGTGTAGCGCCGCGTGTCGAAGTTCTCGCGGCCGATCTTCACCGGCAGCTTGGCCGCCCAGTAATCCGGCACACGCTGCCAGATGATCTCCGAGCCCGGCTTGAAGCTGGCGATCTTGTAGGCCGCCGAACCGAGCGGGATTTCCAGGGTCGGCTTGGTCACGTCGCGTTTCTTGCCGTTGGCATCGGTGCCTTCCCACCAATGTTTCGGCAGTACGGCGAGGTCGCCGATGATCTTGGGCAGTTCGCGATTGCCCTTCTGGTTGAAATGGAATTCGACCTCGCGATCCGAAATCGCCACCGCATCGGTGACATTCTCGAAATAGCGGCTGTATTGCGGGCTGTTGGCCTTGAGCACCTGGAACGACCAGATCACGTCATCGACGGTGATCGGCTGGCCGTCATGCCATTTGGCGCGCGGATCGAGCCGGTAGGTCGCGGAGGAATAGTCGGCCGGATATTTGTAGGCATCGGCGATCAGCGGATGGCTGGTGCTGCCTTCATCGGTCGCCTGCTCCATCAGCGTGTCGTAGAGCAGACCGCCACCGAACCCGACGAGGCCGGCAGCCGGCGACCCCTGGACGACGTAGGGATTGAAGCTGTCGAATGTGCCGGGCACCACCGAATTCAGCGTGCCGCCCTTGGGCGCGTCGGGGTTGACGTAGTCGTAGTGCTGGAAATTGGCGCCGTATTTGGACTCGCCGATCAGCGATGACGTGGTGCGCCATTCATCGGCGAGGGCAGCCTGCAATCCCGCCGCCAGAAGGGCTGCCGCCAGCAACGACCTGAGAAGCGTTCGGCCAACCGTCATGCACTATCCTCTTCGCAATGCCCGTTCATCGGCAATCTAGATGATTTGGCGCTCGTGAAAACCGCCATGCGCGGCTTTGTCGCCGCCTATGCGGTTTTCCCAACAAAAAAGCCGGGCTGAACCCGGCTTTTTCAAGGTCGTCGAGATGATATCTGGTTATTGGGCAGGCGCCGGTGCGGGTGCGGCCGGAGCCGGGGCGGCAGGAGCGGCCGGTTTCGCGGGCGCGGCACCATCAGCCGGCTTTGCCGGAGCGGCCGCATCGGCAGGCTTGGCGGGCGCGCCTGCATCGGCGGCGGCACCCGGTGCCGGCAGCGGCTTGGGATTGTCGGACAGCGTGCGCAGATAGGCGATGACGTTGGCGCGGTCTTCTTCCTTCGGCAGGCCGGCAAAGCCCATCGCCGTGCCTTTAACGTCCTTCTTGGGCGACGTGATGAAGTGGTTGAGGTTATCGTAGGTCCACTTCTCTGTGCCGCCCTTGGAATATTCCTTCATGCCCGCCGAATAGGCGAAGCCCTCGTGAGAGGCGACCGGACGGTCGACGATGTCCCACAGATCGGGGCCGACCTTGTTAGGACCGCCCTTTTCGCCGGAATGGCAGGCCTGGCACTTCTTGAAGATGGCAGCGCCCTGTTCGGCATTTGCATTGGCCAGAAGATCTGCGATCGGCTTTTCGGCTGCGGCAGGAGCGGCCGGGCCGCCTTCGGCGGGCTCCGCGGCCTCGATGGCGAAGCCGGGCTTTTCCGGCGCAGGCGAGGCAAACAGCGCATCGGACACAATGCCGACCGAGAAGACGACGAAAACGGTTCCGAGCAATCCGGCGAGCAGTTTGTTGACTTCGTTGGAATCCATACGCCCCTTGCTCCCTTTTCCGGCGGACAGAACCGTCCACTCCGTCCGTCGGTATCGTGACCCGTCCTGCCAGGGCGGTCAAATCGGGCGGAAACTAGGTCTTTTGCTGCGGCGTTGCAACACCTATAAGGGCGCTTCCAGTGAGACCTTTTGCCACTTTCCCTGTCCTCTTTCGAGACGCCTTGCACCCGAAATGTCCACGCTGATCCTGATCCCGGCCCGCATGGCCTCGACCCGCCTGCCGGGCAAGCCGCTGGCCGACATCGCAGGCGCCCCGATGATCGTCCATGTCGCCCGCCGCGCCGCCGAAGCCGGCCTTGGCCGGGTGGTGGTGGCGACCGACACGCAAAGCGTGGCGCAAGCGATGCGCGCGCACGGGTTCGAGGCCGTGATGACGCGCACGGATCACGAATCCGGCTCCGACCGCATCCACGAGGCGCTGATCGCGCTCGACCCCGGGCGCAAGGTCGAAACCATCGTCAATGTGCAAGGCGACCTGCCGACCATCGATCCGCAGATTATCGCCGCGTCGCTCAGGCCTTTCGAGGACAGTGCGGTGGACATCGCCACGCTCGGCGTCGAGATCGTCCGCGACGAGGAAAAGACCAATCCCAATGTCGTCAAGATCGTCGGTTCGCCGCTTTCCGGCAGCAGGCTGAGGGCGCTCTATTTCACCCGTGCCACGGCGCCTTGGGGCGAGGGGCCGCTCTATCATCATGTCGGCCTCTACGCCTATCGCCGCGAAGCACTTGAGCGTTTCGTCGCGCTGAAGCCGTCGCCGCTCGAACGGCGCGAGCGGCTGGAACAGTTGCGGGCGCTGGAAGCCGGCATGCGCATCGACGCCGAGATCGTCCAGTCGCTGCCGCTCGGCGTCGACACGCCGGAAGACCTCGAACGCGCCAGACAGATCCTTTCAACCTGAGATATCGGCATGCCTGAAAAGACCAACAGAATATCCTTCCAGGGCGAGCCGGGCGCCAATTCCGACACCGCCTCCCGCAACGTCTATCCATCGATGGAGCCGTTGCCGTGCCCGACCTTCGAGGATGCGTTCAACGCGGTCGAGACCGGCAAGGCCGATCTCGCCATGATCCCGATCGAGAACACCATTGCCGGGCGCGTCGCCGATATCCATCATCTCTTGCCGGAATCGAAGCTGCACATCATCGGCGAATATTTCCTGCCGATCCATTTCCAGCTGATGGTGCTGCCGGGCGTCAGGCGCGACGAGATCGAGACGGTGCACAGCCACATCCACGCGCTTGGCCAGTGCCGCAAATACATCCGCAAGAACGGCTGGAAGGCGATCGTCGCCGGCGATACGGCTGGTGCAGCCAAGATGGTCTCCGAGGTCAAGGACCGCACCATGGCGGCGCTGTCGCCGGCGCTGGCAGCGACCCTCTACGGGCTCGACATCATCGAGCAAAACGTCGAGGACACCGACAGCAACGTCACCCGCTTTGTCGTCCTGACCAAGAACAAGCAATGGGCCGAGCGCCCATCACCCGACGTCAAGATGATGACGACCTTCATCTTTCGCGTCCGCAACGTGCCGGCCGCGCTCTACAAGGCGATGGGCGGTTTTGCCACCAACGGCATCAACATGACCAAGCTGGAGAGCTACCAGTTGGGCGCTTTCACGGCGACGCTGTTTTATGCCGACATCGAGGGCCATCCCGACGACCCGCTGGTCAAGCTTGCGCTGGACGAGCTCCGTTTCTTCTCCCGCGAAGTGCGGATTCTGGGCGTCTATCCGGCCAGTGAGTCGCGTGAGCAGTGGAAGGTTGCGGACTGATCGCTACTGGGCATGATCTTGTCCAAAAACCGGTTTCCACTTTTCGGGACCATGCCCTAAATCACCGCGCCCAGCGGCACGTAGTCGATCTCCATGAAGGCCTCGACCTCCGGCACCCAGCGGTCGCGCACGAAGGCGACATGGTCCGGATGGTCGTTGTACCTGTTGTAGGCGGCCTGGTCGGCGAACTCCATCGAGAAGCCGAAATGATAGTCGTTCTTGGGGCTGATCTGCCGCAATTGCTCGAAATGCGTGACGCCTCTGATCGCGGTTAGGATTTTCTTGGCGTCGACCAGGAACCGCTTTTCCTCCAGCGAATGCGGCGGATGCTTCAGCGTGAAAACGACGGTGTGACGGATCATGTCCTGCTCCTGCAATGTCTTTCGGTGTTCGCTGCCATCATTCTGAATCGACCCAGGCGCGGATGAGGTGATGCGCAATGGCGCCTTTCGGCGGCGTGACCAGATTGTCCTTGTGCGTCCTTTCCAGCATCAGGCGCACCTCGTCGCGAAAAAACCAGCGGCAGTCCTCAAGCTCGTTGAGGTCGGCCTGGATATCGTCATTGAGCGGCTCGCCGAAGCAGCCGATCATCAGCGAATAGGGGAACGGCCAGGGCTGGCTGGCGTGGTAGACGACGCGGCCAAGCCGGATACCGGCCTCTTCCAGCGTCTCGCGGCGCACCGCCGCCTCGATCGTCTCGCCCGGCTCGATGAAGCCGGCAAGGGCCGAGTACATGCCCGGCGCGAAATGCCGGCCGCGTCCGAGCAGGCATTTTTCCCGCGTCGCCGTCAGCATGATCGCCACCGGGTCGGTGCGCGGAAAATGCTCGGTGCCGCAATTCGGGCAATGGCGCTTGTAGCCGCCGGCCCGCATCTGCGATTCCGTACCACATTTGCTGCAGAAGCGATGGCTGGCATGCCAGGCAAGCAGGGCCGCCCCTTGCGCCATCGCGCCAGCCGCCGCCTCGTCGATCAGCCCTTGCATGTAGACCGAGCGGTAGTCGATGGCCTTGACTGCTTCCGGAAGCTGTTCGGGTTCGAAGCCGGCGGGCACGGCCAGCACCGGTCCTCGTTCGGAAAAGCCGAGCAGAATGCCTTGCGCCAGGGAAACCTTGAAGGGCTCGCTCTCGGTGGCGCCGAACCAGGGATCGAGAGCGCCGCTATCGCCGAGCTTCAAATAGAGCCGGCCGCCATGCATCAGAAGCAGCCGCGTCGCCGGATCGGCCAGCGCCTTGTCGACCGAATCGTCGGCGCGGTTCTCGGACTGCCGGTCGATCATGTTGCCGGCAAAGCCGACGAACTGGCTCGGCTCGCGCAAAGGCGCGTCAAACAGGCGGAAGCTCATGGGGACTCTGGAATATGTTGAGGGATGGACACTGGGAACGCTTATAGCGCCGCCTTGATCGTTTCGGCAAACCGTCGCAAGTCGGAACGTTGATAGGGCTCTCGCAGACCATGTCCCCATACGGGGCCGGGCCAGCCGGGATCACCTTCCGAACGCGCGATGACATGGATGTGCAGCTGGCGCACGATGTTGCCGAGCGCGCCGGTGTTGATCTTGGCGCAGCCGGTCGCCTTCTTCAGCGCCTGCGCCACCATATTGGTCTCGAAGGTCAGCATCGCCTGGTCGAGCGGCGTCATGTCATGGATTTCCTCCGCGCCGGGCCGCTGCGGCACCAGCAGCAGCCATGGCCAGCGGCGGTCGTTCATCACCCGCAATTCGCACAGCCCAAGCCACATCAACTGCTCGCTGTCCGCCTCCAGCCGTGCGTCCAGCGTGAATCCGGCCTCCAGGCCCGGCAGCATCGGCGTTTCCCTTGCTTTTCTTGGTTTGCTCAACACATGAAGGCTAGAGCGGCGGCAAGGGGGCTGCAAGCGAATCATTGCGCCCCTCACGCATTGGTGCGCCAATTCCATATTTTTGCGATTTCTTCGGCGGACTTGCATTTCGTCGCGCAATTGCCGATATGGAAAGCGGGAGGTTGGTGGTGGACGATCCACTCGCCAACCGGGTCAGGTCCGGAAGGAAGCAGCCCTAACGAGCCCGGAACGGGTCATTGTTCCAGCCTCCCACCTCATCGGCCCCTCTCGCGACATTGACGACGCATTGCAGCGCGGGCGAGACTATGCGCAGGAATCGGCCGCCTTCGGGCGCGGTCATTTGGAGCTTTACGGGCGTATGAGCGAAGCCGGAAATTCGGGACCAAAAAGCCTGGAGATAGGCAAGGCCGCCGCCTATCGCGTGTTGGCGCGCAAGTACCGTCCTTCGAACTTCTCCGAGCTGGTCGGCCAGGAGCCCATGGTGCGCACCCTCACCAATGCCTTTGCCACCGGCCGCATCGCCCAGGCCTGGATGCTGACCGGCGTGCGCGGCGTCGGCAAGACCACGACGGCGCGCATCCTCGCGCGGGCCCTGAATTATAAAACCGCTGATATCGACCAGCCTTCGGTCGACCTCGCGGTGCTCGGCGAGCATTGCCAGGCGATCATGGAGGGCCGCCATGTCGACGTCATCGAGATGGACGCCGCCTCGCATACCGGCATCGACGACATCAGGGATATCATCGAGCGCGTGCGCTATGCGCCGGTCTCGGCCCGCTACAAGGTCTATATCATCGACGAAGTGCACATGCTGTCGACGCAGGCCTTCAACGGCCTGCTGAAGACGCTGGAAGAGCCGCCGCCGCACGTCAAATTCATCTTCGCCACCACCGAAATCCGCAAGGTCCCGATCACTGTCCTGTCGCGCTGCCAGCGCTTCGACCTGAGGCGCATCGACGCCGGCGCGCTGGTCGCGCATCTCGGCTCGATCTCGGCCCAGGAAGGCATTTCGGTCGACGACGACGCGCTGGCGATGATCGCGCGCGCCGCCGAAGGCTCGGCCCGTGATTCGCTTTCCATCCTCGACCAGGCGATTGCCCATGGCGCCGGCACTGTCGGTGCCGCGGCTGTGCGGGCGATGCTGGGACTTGCCGACCGCGCCCGCATCGTCGATCTGTTCGAACATGTGATGAAGGGCGATGTGGCGGCAGCGCTCGGCGAATTCCGCGCGCAATACGACACCGGCGCCGATCCGGCCGCCGTGCTGACCGACCTTGCCGAATTCAACCATCTCGTCACCCGGCTGCGTTTCGTGCCGACGGCCATCGAGGATGCCTCGCTGTCGGAGGACGAGCGGCAGCGCGGCGCCGATTTCGCCAGGACGCTGTCGGTCAGGGTGCTGTCACGGACATGGCAGATGCTGCTCAAGGGCATTCCCGAAGTGCAGTCCTCCAACCGGCCGGTGAGTGCCGCCGAAATGGTGCTGATCCGGCTGGCGCATGCCGCCGATCTGCCGACGCTGGATGAGGCGTTGAGATCGCTCGAGGGCGCTGCGCCTATGCAGAATGGCGCGCCGCGCCCGAATGGGACGTCGGCAAGTTCCGGCAATGGCGGTGGTGCCAGCGCGGTGGCGCAGACGCGCATGCCATCCGGATCGGGCGGTGCGCAGACCATGCGGCTGGTCGAAGCCTCGCCTGCTGCCGTTGCCTACGTCGCTCCGCCGGAGCCGGTCATGGAGGCGCAATCGGCGCCGCTGAAATCGCTGGCCGACATCATTGCGCTCGCCGACGCGCAGCGCGACATCGCCTTCAAGGTGCTGGTCAAGAGCTGCATCCGGTTTGTGCGCATCGAGCCCGGCCGCATCGACGTCGGCCTGACCGGCGATGCTCCCAAGATGCTGCTCAACGACCTGACGACGAAATTGCGCGCCTGGACCGGCCGCAGCTGGCTGGTCTCGCTGTCGAAGGAAGAGGGTGGCCAGACGCTCGCCGAAATTGAATCGGCCAAGCGCGAGACGGCTTTTCTCGATGCCAAGAGCGACCCGACCGTGGCCGCCATCCTGGCGCGCTTTCCCGGCGCCAAGATCATCGACGTGCGCATTCCAGACGCGCCGGAAGCCGAAACGACAGAGGCTGAAGTGCCGGTCGAGCCGCCGGCTGACGACGATGAACCCTGATCCAGCCACAAATCCGCAAAGGACCCGACCATGAAAGATCTTCTCGGCCTGATGGGCAAGGCGAAGGAAATGCAGGCCAAGTTCCAGGCCATGCAGGACGAGATCGCCACGTTGGAAGCGTCCGGCCAGGCCGGCGGCGGCCTGGTCAACGTGACGCTGACCGGAAAATTCGAGATGAAGTCGCTGAAGATCGATCCGTCTCTGTTCAAGGAAGACGATGTCGAGATCCTGGAAGACCTGGTGTTGGCCGCTCACAACGACGCCAAGACCAAGGTCGAGCAGATCATGCAGGAAAAGACCAAGGCGCTGACCGCAGGTCTGCCGATCCCGCCGGGAATGAAACTGCCCTTCTAGCATTCGGCGCGCGCGCCCATGATCGCCATGACCGAAGAGCCCTCCGAAAGACTGATCGAGCAGCGTATCCGCAACCGGATCTACGAGATCCTGGAAATCCTGGCCGATTGTGACGACGGCGTCGATCTCGTCGGCATCAAGGGTTATTTCTATCTGTTCGAGGATTTCGTCCATCGCCCTTCGATCGAAGCCGGCACATCGGCGCTTTCGAAGGACGAGCGCGCGATCGTGCTGGAGATCGCCGAATTCCTGGAGGCGGCAAGCGAGACAAATCCGGACTTCACCAAGGCTGAGTTCATTGACAGCGACTGGCCGGGAAAGATCGCCCCGACGGCCAGGGAGGCGCGGACGCTGTTCCTCCGGCGCGGCCTGTTTTCGGAGAAGGTCGAGGAGCTTGAGCCTGGCCAGCGGCCGTGATTGCGGCCGGGCTGCAGGCCGGTTCCAGGAGAAAGGAACAGCGTTTGCCCGGGAAAAGCGCGTAGCGCTTTCCCTTGGGGCAATTGCGGCGAAACAAAGAGAGAGGGGTCATCGCTTTTGTGAAATGATGGCCCGATCTATCTGGAAAGCCACGAAATTGTGCCAATTTGGCAACAGTGCATTGTTAATAACGTTTTGGCCATCATTTTGCCCGAAAGTGTCTCATTCTTGCCGCAGCCTGGGGGCGGGCACGAAGTGAGAGGGTTACCTGTTGATTTCTACCCGATGGAAGACGCCGCTGTTGCTCGGCGCCGTCATTTCACCCCTGTTTTTGGCTGCCTGTAGCCAGACCACTTCACACGGCATGTCCGTCGCCAGCCTGACCGACGCCATCACGCCGGGTTTCCTGAGCTCCCGGGCGTACAGCCACACGCCGAAGGACAAGGAATGCCTGGAACGGGCGATGTTCTTTGAATCCAACCGCTCGAGCCGCGACGGCATGATCGCGGTCGGCACGGTGGTGATGAACCGGCTGCGCTCCGGCAAGCACGGCAGCACCATCTGCGCGGTGGTGGGCGAGCGCGGGCAGTTTGCCCCCGGCGTCATGACAAGGCCGATGAATTCACGCGCAATGCCCGATGTCGAGGAAGCCGCCGACGCGGTGCTGAAGGGGGAGCGCAAGTCCAAGCTCAAGAACACCATGTTCTTCCACACCGCCGGCCTACGCTTCCCCTACAAGAACATGCACTACACCATGGTTGCCGGCGGCAATGCCTTTTACGAGAAGCGCGGCCGCAACTGGCAGCCGCTGCCGGACGAGCCGCAGGTCGCCATTGCCTCGGCGGCGCCGCAGAAGCCAGCGGAGCCGGTGACGATGGTCGCGTCCGCCGAGCCGGTGCGTCCGGCCAAGCCGGCCACCGTCCGGTCCGCTCCTGCCCAACAGACCTATATGACTGCGGCCGCCGCGCCGGCCGCGAAATCCGCGCGGGTCTCGGCGGAGCCGACGGTGGTGGCGATGCAGGAGCCGATGGAGGAACCGGATGCCGCCCGTTTTGGCGGAACCTTGAACACAAGGACAAGGGTCATCTCCTCGGTCGAGGAAGCGCCGCAAGAGGCGTCTATGGGTTTCCAGTCGACGCCTGAGAACACCGACGCTGTCGGCGCGATGATCGTCAGCCAGGGCCGGCCGCTCGAAGCCAACTGATCTGCGCTCCATGCTCCACCCAATGGTCCACCAAGCCAATATGGCGGGTCATGCGGATGCGGGATGTTCCAAAGCGCTCTGAAAAATCCTAGATCAGAGCGATGTCGAAGCGAATCGCCGGTCCCGAGATCGAACGTCTGATCCAGCTCCTGGCCAAGGTGCCGGGGCTGGGTCCCCGTTCGGCCAGGCGTGCCGCCCTTCATCTGATCAAGAAGAAGGAGCAGCTTTTGTCGCCGCTGGCCGCCGCCATGGCCGAGGCGGCCGACAAGGTGCGCATCTGCTCGACCTGCGGCAATGTCGATACATCGGACCCTTGCATGATCTGCACCGATCCGCGCCGCGATGCCGGCACCATCATTGTCGTCGAGGACGTCTCCGACCTGTGGGCGCTGGAGCGCGCGGCGGCGATGAATGTGCGTTACCACGTTCTCGGCGGCACGCTGTCCCCGCTCGACGGCATCGGCCCCGAGCAGCTCAACATGCGCTCGCTGGTCGACCGCGTCGCCGGTGGCGAGGTCAAGGAGATCATCCTCGCCGTCAATGCTACGGTGGAGGGCCAGACGACCGCGCATTACCTCACCGATCAGCTGTCCGGCTTCGATATCAAGGTGACACGACTGGCGCATGGCGTGCCTGTCGGCGGCGAACTCGACTATCTCGACGAGGGCACGCTGGCCGCGGCGCTGCGCTCGCGGACGGCGTTTTGACAAAGTTACGGGAGAGGGTGCGGATCATGATTGTTGCGCATCCGTCGAGGCTGGTGCCAAACACCCCCCTCTGTCCTGCCGGACATCTCCCCCGCAAGGGGGGAGATCGGATGTCATCTTTGTTTTCGCAAATCGCCGACATTGCAACAAGAGCGCCGCCGATGAAGCGGCCAATCTCCCCCCTTGCGGGGGAGATGTCCGGCAGGACAGAGGGGGGTGTGAAGGAACGCAAACCTCTCAGATTGGCTCTGTTTTCCTTTTTTGCAGTTCTTCTCGCGGTCCTCCTTTCCACCCCCGCCTCCGCCGCAAAGATCGACGACCAGTTTCGCGCCTGGCTGCAGAACGACCTTTGGCCGCAAGCCAGGGCGAAAGGCATTTCCAAAGCCACCCTCGATGCCGCCTTCGACGGCATCAATCCCAATCTGAAGCTGCCCGACCTGGTCAAGCCGGGCGATAAGGCGACCACGCCGCAGAAGCAGCACCAGGCCGAATTCGGCTCACCCGGCGCCTATTTCGCCGAGAAGACGGTTCGCGCGGTGACGGCGGGCGGCCGGGCGCGCGAAGCCACCAATGCCAGGACACTTGCATCTATCGAAAAGCGCTACGGCGTGCCGGGCGAAGTGCTGCTGGCGATCTGGGGCCGCGAGACCGGATTCGGCGCGGCGAAGATGCCCTACGACGCCTTCGAAGTGCTGGGCACCAAAGCGTTCATGTCGACCAGGAAGGACTTCTTCCGCACCGAACTGCTTGCTGCACTCGAGATCGTCGAGCGCGGGCTGGCTCCGGTCGGCGCGATGAAATCGTCCTGGGCCGGAGCGCTCGGCCAGCCGCAATTCATGCCGACCTCGTTCCTGAAACATGCCGTCGATTTCGACGGCGACGGCCGCGCCGACATCTGGAACTCGACGCCGGACGTGCTGGCCTCGATCGCCAATTATCTCGTCCACTATGGCTGGGTAAAGGGCCGTGGCTGGGGTTTCGAGGTGATGGTGCCGGAAAGCGTTTCCTGTTCGTTGGAAGGCCCGGACCAGGGCAAGAAAATCTCCGAATGGGCGGCAATGGGCGTTAGGCGCGTCGGCGGCAAGCCGTTTCCAGCGAGTGAGATGAAGGCCGAAGGCTTCCTGCTGATGCCGGCAGGGCGCAGCGGTCCGGCCTTTATCGCCACGCCCAATTTCTACGTGCTGAAGCAGTACAACACCAGCGACCTCTACGCGCTGTTCATCGGCCATGGCGCCGATCGCATCGCCCATGGCGATTCGAATTTTGCCGGCAGCTGGGGCGCGGTCGGCGGGCTCCACCGTTCGGACATAGCCGCTCTGCAACGCGCGCTGGAAGCCAAGGGCTATGACGTCGGCAGCGCCGATGGCCTGCCCGGCTTCAAGACCCGCCGTTCGATCGGCATTTGGCAAGCCAAGAACGGCCGCGCCGCCACCTGCTTCCCTGACACCAGCCTGGTCGCGGCGCTGAGATAGCCGCGACATTCGCCAGATTATCCTCGATCGGCAGCCTCGATTGGCTGGCCGATGCGTCGACATCCCACCGGCCTTTCTGGCCCATTGAGCCATCGTATAAATGCTCGTTGCCCGCCACGAGGCTGCCGGATATGGTGTTGACCAACTGGACAAAAACCGCAACGGTAAGAGATCACTGGGGCCTTCTCCAGGCCCGAAAAGAATTGCACAACCCTGAGCCGGGAACTCAGGTCAACAAACAACAAAACAGGGAACAATCACGATGATGATGGAAAAGTTTGCTCTACGCTCTCGCTTCCTGCTGGCGGGTGCAGCCATGTCCGCGCTGCTTCTGGCCGGCGCGCCCGCCGGTGCGGTCACGCCCGCCGACACGCTGGTCGAAGGTTTCGCGATCGACGACATCATCTCCATGGATCCGGGCGAGGCGTTCGAGCTGTCGACCGCCGAGGTCACCGGCAACACGTATGATCTGCTTGTCCGTCTCGACCTCAGCGACACCTCCAAGGTCAAGGGAGACCTTGCCGAAAGCTGGACCGTCTCCGATGACGGCCTGACCTACACATTCAAGCTCAAGCCCGGCCTGAAATTCGCTTCCGGCAATCCGATCACCGCGGCCGACGTCGCCTGGTCGTTCGAACGCGCCGTCAAGCTCGACAAGAGCCCGGCCTTCATCATCGGCCAATTCGGCATCAGCGGCGACAACGTCGCCGAGAAGGCCAAGGCGGTCGACGAGACCACCTTCCAGTTCACCGTCGACAAGGCCTATGCGCCGAGCTTCGTGCTGAACTGCCTGTCGGCAACGGTTGCATCGGTGGTCGACGCCAAGCTGGTCAAGGAACATGTCGCTGCGGTGACGCCGAGCGCCGACTACAAATGGGACAATGATTTCGGCAATGCCTGGCTGAAGACCGGCTATGCCGGCTCCGGCGTCTTCAAGCTGCGCGAATGGCGGGCCAATGAGGTGGTCGTTCTCGAGCGCAACGATAATTACTACGGCGAGAAGGCCAAGCTTGCCCGCGTCATCTACCGCAACATGAAGGAAAGCTCGGGCCAGCGCCTGGCGCTCGAGGCCGGCGACATCGACGTTGCCCGCAATCTCGAGCCGAACGACCTCGACGCCATCGCCAAGAACGCCGATCTCATCTCGACCAGCGCGCCGAAGGGCACGGTCTATTACATCAGCCTCAACCAGAAGAATGCCAACCTCGCCAAGCCCGAGGTCCGCCAAGCCTTCAAATACCTGGTCGACTACGATGCGCTGAGCTCGACGATCCTCAAGGGCATCGGCGAAATCCACCAGACCTTCCTGCCGAAGGGTGTGCTCGGCGAATTGGATGAGAATCCGTTCAAGTTCGATGTCGCCAAGGCCAAGGAATTGCTGGCCAAGGCCGGTCTGCCCGACGGCTTCAGCGTAACCATGGACGTACGCACCGGCCAGCCGACGACCGGCATGGCGGAATCGATCCAGCAGACGCTCGGACAGGCCGGCATCAAGCTCGAGATCATCCCGGGCGACGGCAAGCAGACGCTGACCAAGTACCGCGCCCGCAACCACGACATCTATATCGGCCAGTGGGGCCAGGATTATTTCGACCCGAATTCCAACGCCCAGACCTTTGCCTCGAATCCGGACAACTCGGATGCGGGTAAGTCCAAGACGCTGGCCTGGCGCAACGCCTGGGACATTCCGGACCTGACCAAGGAGACGGAAGCAGCGCTGCTCGAGAAGGACGCCGGCAAGCGCGCTGACATGTACAAGGATCTCGAGAAGAAGATCCTGGACACCAGCCCCTTTGTCGTCATCCACCAGCAGCTGGAAGTGGCCGGCCTGCGCAAGAACCTCAAGGGCTTTGCCCTCGGCCCGAGCTTCGACAGCAATTTCGTCGGGCCGGTGTCCAAGGAATAGTGCTCGCGGACACGCCGCATGAGCACGGTTGAAAAGGAAGTGGCGGCGGGGCGCGGCAGCGCCCGTGCCGTCGCTATTGCATCATCGCTTGGCCGTTTCCTGGTCATCGCGATCACGACCTATCTTGGTCTGCTCGCGGTCACCTTCTTCATCGGTCGCGTCATCCCGATCGACCCGGTGCTGGCGGTGCTCGGCGACCGGGCGCCGGCCAATGTCGTCGAGCGCACGCGCCGCGAGATGGGCCTCGATTTGCCGCTGGTCGAGCAGTTCTACATCTATGTGAAAAATGCCCTGAACGGCAATTTCGGTGTCTCTGTGCTGACCACCAATCCTGTCATGACCGACATTCGCCGGGCGCTTCCGGCCACGACGGAACTGGCGACGCTGGGGACGCTGATCGGCGCGCTGTTCGGCGTACCGCTTGGCGTGCTGGCCGCGGTCAGGCGCGGCAGTTTCATCGATCAGATCGTGCGTATCATCGGCCTGATCGGCTATTCCGTGCCGATCTTCTGGCTGGGACTGCTGGCGCTGGTGCTGTTTTACGCCAAGCTGCAATGGGTTGCCTTCCCCGCGCGGCTCGACATCGTCTACGAATACACCTTTACGCCGATCACTGGCTTCTATCTCCTCGACTCTGCGATGCAGGGGCAGTGGGACGTTTTTTACGACGCCTTCCGCCACATCATCCTGCCGGCCTCGCTGCTCGGCTATTTCTCGCTCGCCTATATCAGCCGCATGACGCGCTCGTTCATGCTCAACGAATTGTCGCAGGAATATATCGTCGCGGCGCGCGCCAAGGGCCTGTCGGAAACCCGCATCATCTGGGGCCACGCGCTGCGCAATGCGGCGGTGCCGATGGTGACGGTGATCGCGCTCTCCTATGCCGGGCTGCTCGAAGGTTCGGTGCTGACCGAGACCGTCTTCTCATGGCCGGGCATCGGCCTCTACATCACCAACTCGCTGCAGAACGCCGACATGAATGCGGTGCTCGGCGGCACCATCGTCATCGGTTCGGTCTTCATCGCCATCAACCTTCTGTCCGACCTTCTGTATCGGGTCCTCGATCCGAGGACGAAGGTTCAATGAGCAGAGGTATTCCACTTTCGGGCCTAGAGCAGTTCACCGTTTCACGGAAACGGCTACCCGCTCTAACTCCTTGTTTTTACGCAATTCCGGACGGAAAACCGTTTCACACTTTTCCTGGAATTGCTCCAGCTGCGGCCAATCACCCCCACTCCGGCCCTTCGGGTCACCTCTCCCCCTGCCCGGGGGAGAGGAAAAGCCGGTCGCACGCTTCGCGCCTTTCCTCTCCCCCGTCGAGCGGGGGAGAGGTGGTCTGCGAAGCAGGCCGGAGTGGGGGTCGACAGCTCCAAGAGGCATCATCATGACCGCCTCCGACGCCCGTCCTCTCTCTCGTCGCGACTGGCTGCTCAGCGAGCGGCCGGCCTCGCGCACCCAGGCGAGGCTCGGCCGCGCCTATGTGGCGTGGCGGCGCTTTTCCGCCAACCGGCTGGCCTTTCTCGGCCTGCTCATTATCATTGCCTTGCTGATCGTTGCCGCCCTTGCCGGTGTGCTGGCGCCTTATTCTCCGACGTTCGGCGACCTGAAGAACGCGCGCCTGCTGGCGCCGAGCACCGAGCACTGGTTTGGCACCGACGATCTCGGCCGCGATATCCTGTCGCGCATCCTCTACGGCTCGCGCTGGACCCTTTATGTGGTCATCCTGGTCGCCATCATCGCGGCACCGATCGGCCTTCTGGTCGGCACGGTGGCCGGCTATGCCGGCGGCTGGACCGATGCCATCCTGATGCGCATCACCGACATCTTTCTCGCCTTTCCCAAGCTGATCCTGGCGCTGGCGTTTGTTGCAGCACTTGGCCCCGGCATCGAGAATGCGGTGCTGGCCATCGCCATCACCTCATGGCCGCCCTACGCCCGCATCGCGCGGGCAGAGACGCTGACGGTGCGCAATTCCGATTACATCAAGGCGGTGCAGCTGATGGGCGCCTCGCCCTTCCGCATCGTGCTGCGCCATATCATGCCGCTTTGCATTTCGTCCCTGATCGTCAGGGTGACGCTCGACATGGCCGGCATCATCCTGACCGCCGCCGGGCTCGGTTTCCTCGGCCTCGGCGCGCAACCGCCGCTGCCGGAATGGGGCACGATGATCGCGTCGGGGCGCCGCTTCGTGCTCGACCAGTGGTGGGTGGCCGGTGCGCCGGGCTTCGCCATCCTCATCGTCAGCCTCGGCTTCAACCTGCTCGGCGACGGCCTGCGCGACGCGCTCGATCCCCGCAGTGGTGACCAATGAGCAGGGAAACGAAGACGCTGCTCGAGGTCGACGATTTGCGCGTCACCTTCCCGACCCGCACCGGGCTGATCGAGGCGGTTCGCGGCGTCTCCTTCTCGCTCGGCCGCGAACGGCTCGGCATCGTCGGAGAATCCGGCTCCGGCAAATCGCAGACCGGCCGCGCCATCATGGGCCTGACGCCGCCGCAGGCGCGGATATCGGCCAACAAGCTCGCCTTCGACGGCATCGACCTGCTCAGCGTCTCGCCGCGCGAACGCCGGGCGCTGCGCGGCAAGCGCATCGCCATGATCCTGCAGGATCCGAAATACTCGCTCGACCCGGTGATGAGCATCGGCCGCCAGATCGTCGAAACGCTGCGCACGCATGAAAAGGTCGGCAAGGCCGAGGCGCGCGACCGCGCATTGGCCATGCTGGAGGCGGTGCAGATCCGTGATCCCTCTCGCGTCTTCAACCTGCATCCGCATGAAGTGTCCGGCGGCATGGGCCAGCGCGCCATGATCGCCATGATGCTGATCGCCGGTCCGGAAATGATGATCGCCGACGAGCCGACCTCGGCGCTCGACGTCACCGTGCAGCTTGATGTGCTCGGCATTCTCGACCGGCTGGTCAGTGAGCGCGGCATGGGGCTGATCTTCATCTCGCACGATCTGCGCCTGGTCTCATCCTTCTGCGACCGCGTCATCGTCATGTATGCCGGCAAGGTGGTCGAGCAGCTCAAGGCGTCCGAACTCGGCCATGCCCAGCATCCCTACACGCGCGGCTTGCTCAATTGCATGCCCAAGATCGGTGCCGACCGCCACCCGCTGCCGGTGCTCGACCGCAAGCCGGAGTGGGCGGCATGACTTCTGCGATTGCCGTCGACAGGCTGGAAGTGATCTTCGACCGTTTTCGCGCACTGAAGGGCGTCAGCCTCGACGTGCAGCCGGGTGAATCCTTTGGCCTGGTCGGTGAATCCGGCTCCGGCAAATCGACGCTGCTTCGGGCCATCGCCGGCCTTGCGCCGGTCGCATCGGGCAGCATCGCCGTCAACGGCAAGACGCTCGGGCCACGCCGCGACAAGGCCTTCTACCGCGAAGTGCAGATGGTCTTTCAGGATCCGTACGGCTCGCTGCACCCGCGCCAGACCGTCGACCGCCTGCTGCAGGAGCCGCTTGCCATCCACGGCTTCGCCGATGGCGAAAAGCGCATCCAGCGGGCGCTCGACGAGGTCGGGCTGGGAAACGGCTTTCGCTTCCGCTATTCGCACCAACTATCGGGCGGCCAGCGCCAGCGCGTGGCGATTGCCCGTGCCCTGATCCTCGAACCTTCGATCCTGCTGCTCGACGAGCCGACCTCGGCGCTCGATGCCTCGGTGCAGGCGGAAGTGCTCAACCTGTTGGAAGAGGTACGCAAGCGGCGCAAGCTGACCTTCCTGATGGTCAGCCACGACCTCGCCATCATCACCCATATGTGCGAGCGGCTGATGGTGATGCAAAGCGGCGAGGCGGTTGAGAACCTGGCGGCGGCGGATCTCGTCGAACGTCGCGTGACGAAGGACTATACTCGCAACTTGCTGAGAGCGAGCGACGGGTTTGTGAGAACCGCCTGAATTCGTCTTCCTGTGTGCAGAACCAACCGTCTTCAGGGATTCCGATGGAGGAATGGAAGTTTGCGGATCCGCCCAACCTCGCGGTGTTGTCGGACAAGAGCCTATTTAAACGTGGCGACTGGATCGCATACGTTGTGCATGAAGATGACGACGACGACAGCTACAACGACGAAGGTGGCAGTTGGCAATTCTACAGCAGCGACACTCGAGATTGGGATGAACGCGAGGTAATGCTCGTAGGCCTGCAAGAGGTGGTTCAACTGGATGAAACCATCGTGGAGTTGGCCGATTTGCCGAAAGGTTGGCATGCCTGGCGCACCTCAAAATCGTCGCCGTGGCAACGCGCCAAGTCACGCCCCGTACCCTCCAACGACAACGAATGACCCGGCAAAGCCTTAAGTCTGAGCTTGCACCGGTTCGCCGCTCTCCACGGGTAGCTCTTCCTGGGCTTTCGGCTCCTTGATCCTGAACCACGTCACATAAAGCGCTGGCAGGAACAGCAGCGTGATCGCCGTGCCGGCGATGATGCCGCCCATCATGGCATAGGCCATCGGGCCCCAGAACACTTCGCGCGCGATCGGGATCAGGGCGAGACTTGCGGCCGCCGCCGTCAGCGCGATTGGCCGCATGCGGTGTTCCGTCGCCTCGATGACGGCCGCCCAGCGGTCCTTGCCTTCCCGGACGAGATCCTCGATCTGCACGATCAGGATGACCGAGTTGCGGATCAGGATGCCGATCAGCGCCAGCACGCCGAGGATGGCGACGAAGCCGAGCGGCGCGCCGCTCGGCACCAGGGCCGCCACAACGCCGATCAGGCCGAGCGGCGCCACCGCCACCACCAGGAACAGGCGCTGGAAACTCTGCAATTGCACCATCAGGATCGTCGCCATGACGAACAGCATCAACGGCACGACGGCGGCGATCGGTCCTTGGCTTTTGGCACTCTCCTCGACCGAGCCGGCGGTGGCGATCGAATAGCCCGGCGGTAGCTTGGCGGTGAAGGCATCGACCGACGGCTTCAATTCGTTGACGACGGTGGCCGGCAGCACGTCGCCGACCAGTCCGGCGCGCACGGTGATGGTCGGGATGCGGTCGCGTCGCCACACCGTTGGCTGCTCCAGATCGTAGCGGAAGTTGGCGACGGCCGCGAGCGGGATCGCCTCGCCGGTACTGGTCGGCAGCTGCATGTTCTGCAACGTTTCGATCGAGCCGCGTTCGGACCCACGCGAGCGCGCCACGACATTGATCAGGTAGGTGGCGTCACGCACCTGCGTGATGGTAGCGCCGCCGACGGTGCTGTTGAGCGCGCTGGCGATGTCGGAAGAGGTGATGCCAAGCTGGCGTGCCTTGTCCTGCAGCACGTCGACCCTCAGCACGCGTTGCGGCTCGTTCCAGTCGAAGGTAGGCGCGGCAAGCTTTGGATTGGCGGAGATGACACCGGCGAATTGCTGCGCCAGTTCGCGCACCGTCTGGATGTCGGGACCGCCGATGCGATACTGCACCGGGCGGCCGACCGGGGGCCCGAGTTCGAGCGGCTTGACGAAGGCGTCGGTGCCGACGAACTCCTCGCGCAGCAGTTTTTCAAGCGCCGGCTTGACCCGGTTGCGGGCCGCGATGCTCTTGGTGACGATGACGGTCTGGCCGAAATAGGGGTTGGCCGGCTGCACGTCATAGGCGAGCACGAAACGCACCGCGCCCTGGCCGATATAGGACGAAAAATGGTCGATGTCGGGATTGCCGACCAGCGCCCGCTGCTCGAACCGCTCCATCTGGTCGCGCGTATCGGCGATCGAGGCATTCTGCGGCAGGTTCCAGTCGACGATCAGCTCCGGCCGGTCCGATGGCGGAAAGAACTGCTGCTGCACCAGCCCGAAGCCGGCGATCGAGCCGGCAAACAAAAGCACGGTGACGATGATGGTCAGCCAGTGATGGCGCACCGAGCCGACAAGCACGCGCCGGAAAAGCGAGGTGAAGCGGCCGGGCTGGTCGTGATGCTTGGTTTTCATCGTCGCCGGCAGGATGGTGACGCCGAGCAGTGGCGCAAACAGCACCGCCACGACCCATGACACCAGCAGCGAAACGGCGATGACCACGAACAGGGTGAAGGTATATTCGCCGGCGGCGCTGTTGTTGAGGCCGATCGGGATGAAGCCGGCGACCGTCACCAGCGTACCGGTCAGCATCGGAAAGGCGGTCGATGTGTAGACATAGGTCGCCGCCTTGCGCAGATTGTCGCCGACCTCCAGCCGCGCCACCATCATCTCGACCGCGATCATCGCGTCGTCGACCAGAAGCCCGAGCGCGATGATCAGCGCACCCAGGGAAATACGCTGCAGCGAAATGCCGAGATAGGCCATGACCGTGAAGGTGATGGCCAGCACCAGCGGGATCGACAGCGCCACGACGAAGCCGGCGCGCATGCCGAGGCTGATGAACGACACCGCGAGCACGATGGCGACCGCCTCGAACAGCGCGCGCGTAAAGCCCGAGACGGCCTCCTCGACAATGACCGGCTGGTCGGCCACCAGATGCACGCCGACACCGACCGGCAGGTCGGCCAGCACCTTGTCCATCTCCTTGTGCAGCGCCTCGCCGAATTCGAGCAGGTTGGCGTTGGGTTTCATGCCGATGGCGAGCCCGATCGCGTCCTGGCCGTTGAAGCGGAATAGCGCCGTAGGAGGATCGACATAGCCGCGCGTGATCGTCGCCACGTCGCTGAGGCGGAAGAAGCGGTCATTGACGCGCAGATTGATGGCGCGCAGGCTGTCCTCGGAGGTGAACTGCCCGCCGACACGCACGCTGATGCGCTCCGGCCCGGACTGAATGACGCCGGACGGCGTAATCGCGTTCTGCGCCTGCAGGCTCGCCACGATCGCTTGCTGGTTGAGGCCGAGGGCGGCGATCTGGCGGGTCGAGAATTCGAGATAGATCGCCTCGTCCTGGGCGCCGACCAGGTCGACCTTGCCGGCGTTGGGCACGGTCAGGATTTTTGTTCTGGCGTCCTCGACATAGTCGCGCAACTGGCGCGGCGTCAGCCCGTCCGATGTGAAGGCGTAGATGTTGCCATAGACGTCGCCGAAGCGGTCGTTGAAGAACGGTCCCTGCACCCCCTGCGGAAACTGCGCCCCGATGTCGTTGACCATGTTGCGCACCTGAATCCAGTTCGGCACGACATCGCGTGCCTTGGTGGTGTCCTTCAGGTTGACGAAGATGACGGTCTGGCCGGCCGTGGTGACGGACTTGGTGTAGTCGAGGCTGTCGAGTTCCTCGAGTTTCTTCTCGATACGGTCGGTCACCTGCTGCACGGTTTCCTTGACCGAGGCGCCCGGCCAGTTGGCCTGGATGATCATCGTCTTGATGGTGAAGTTGGGGTCTTCTTCACGGCCGAGATTGAGGTAGGAGAACACGCCAGCCACGACGAAGACCAGCATGAAATACCAGACCATGGAGCGGTGGTTGAGCGCCCAGTCGGAGAGATTGAAGCCTTTCATGAGGCGCCTCCCTCGAGCACTTTCACCTTCTGGCCTTCGCTCAGGCTGTGGACGCCCGCCGTGACGACACGCATGCCCGCGTCAAGCCCTTCGGCCACGGTGAAGATAACGCCATTCTTCGACGCGATCTTGATGTCGCGTGCGTTCACGCTGGATGTCTGCGGGTCGACGATCCACACTTTCGCGGAACCGTTCTTTTCGAACAGCGCCGACATCGGCAGTTCGATCGTCGGTGCCACCTTGGTCACGCGGGTCGCCGTCACCGTCGAGCCGAGCCGGAAGGCCTGTGGCGGATCCGTGAGCGTCAGCTTGACGCGCCGCGTGCGGGTCGAGCCCTCGGATTGCGGTGCGATCTCGCGCAGCTTGGCCCCGGTCTGGATCGTCGGCAGCGACTGCAGGATCACCTGGAAGGGCGTGCCGGCCTCAAGATCACCGGTCAATTGATCGGGAATGTCGACCACCGCCTCGCGCAGGTCCGAACGCGCCACGGTGACGATGGTCTGGCCGGGCGAGACCGTCTGGCCAACTTCGGCGCCCACCGCGGTGACGACACCGTCGAAATCAGAGAACAGCCTGGCATAGCCGAGTTGCTCCTGCGATTTGGCAAGCGAAGCCTTGGCCCGCTCGACACCTGCCTCCGCAGCTTTGCGCGCCTGCTGCGCGGCATCGAAGACAGCTTGCGTGGCGTTGGCCGAGGCGAGCAACTGGCGCTGCCGTTCCTCGCTGGCGGCGGCGTTGGCGAGCTGCGCCTCGGCATTGGACAGTTCCGCCTTGGCCGCCTGCAGGCCCAACTCCAGCGCGGTCGGATCGAGTGCCGCTATCGTCGTGCCCTTGCTGACGATGTCGCCGACCTGGACGTCGCGCGAGACGACCCGCCCAAGCAGGCGGAAGGCCAGGTCGGCGCTGACCTGCGGTTCGACGGATCCGGCAAAACCGAAGATTTGCGTGGTGCGCGGCTCGATCACCATCGACAGCACCGGTCGGATGATCTCTGGCGGCTTTTCCTCCGACTTGGAGCAGGATGCCAGCGCGCCGAGCATGAGCACGCCGAGCAGGATGCGTGGCGTTCGGCTCATTGGCCCGCTCCCGATATTTCGATCGTCTGTCCAGGGCTGAGCAGCTGTCCTCCAGCGGTGACGACGCTCTGGCCCGCGTCCAGCCCCTTGGCGATCACGACCGTGCCCGAATTGAACGCCAGCACTTCGACCGGCGCCATCGTCACCGCCTTGGTCGAGGGATCGACGATCCAGACCGCCGGCTTGCCGCCGCTGGACGTCAGCGCCTGCCAAGGCAGCAGGATTGCCTTCGCCGGTTTGGCGCTTACCGAGCCGATGACGGCTGCCCCCAGCGGCATGCCGGCGGGCGTGTCGGGAATGGCGACTTTGACCCGGATCGAGCCCGAAGCCGGGTCGACCGCAGGCGAGATTTCGCGGACCTTGCCCGTCGCCCTGACCTGCGGATCGGACAACAGCGTGATCGTCACCGCAGGCGATGCCGGTGTCTTGGCGATCAGCGTCTCCTGCACGTTGAATACCGCGTCGCGGTCCCCGTCCTCGGCGACGGTGAAGACGGTTTGCGCGGCTTGCACCACTTGGCCGGTTTCGACTTGGCGGGCGGTAATCACGCCGGCGGCACCGGCCTTGAGTTCGGTGAAGGACAGGTTTTGCTGGGCGTTGGAGAAAGCGCTCTGCGCGGCATCGACGCTGCCTTGTGCCATCTTCAGGGCCTGGTCCGCGGCGTCATAATCGCGCCTGGTGGTGAAACCCTGGGCGAGCAGCGTCTTCTGCCGTTCGAAGGCGGCGGCGGACTGGGTCAATTGCGCCTGTGCCGCGTCGAGATCGGCCTGCGCCGAGCGCAAATCGGATTCCTGCTCCTGCGGATCGATCCGGGCAAGCACCGTGCCTTGATCGACATGCTGGCCGACATCGACAAACCGTTCGGCGACGCGACCGCCGACCCGGAACGACAGATTGTTCAGCGTACGCGCCGCGATCACCCCGGTCAGCGAGGTCCTTGGCGCATAGTCGGCCATCGCCACCGTTTCGGTGCGCACCATGATCTGCAGTTTCTTGTCCACCGCTTCCTGCTTCTGGCAGCCGACCAAAAGCAGCGCAGCCGTGCAGGCGAAAAGCGCCGGGGCGGCTGGAAAAGACAAAAGACCGGGAGCTTGGACCGACGGCTGCGAGACGGGCGAAGTCACGTTCCTGCTCATGGGCTCCCCCGGCCGCGGCGGCTCGCTGGTCGCGATGCCTCGTGGACATCCAGAGGATAGTCGATCCCCGGGAAAAGGAAACCGGTCTCGTACGTGTATCGCCTGACTGGTTAAGCGCCGGGATCTGCCCACCGCAGGCCCAATCGCCTGTCGGTGGTGCCGACTTGAGGAAAACGTGAAATAAGGTCAGAAGATGTCTCAACGGCATCAAACAGGACGGGCGCCGGCCCGGTGAGGGATACGATGAAGAATTCAGCCATTTCCGAACGCAAGAACCAATCGATTTCCCGCGGTGTCGGCATGACCACGCAGATCTATGCCGACCGGGCTGAAAATTCGGAAATCTGGGATGTCGAGGGGCGTCGCTATATCGATTTCTCGTCGGGCATCGCCGTCGTCAACACCGGGCATCGCCATCCCAGGGTGATCGAAGCGGTCAAGGCACAACTCGACCGCTTCACCCACACCTGCCACCAGGTGGTGCCCTATGAGAGCTATGTGCGCCTGGCCGAACGGCTGAACGGCATGCTGCCCGGCAAGTTCGAGAAGAAGACGATCTTCGTCACCACCGGGGCGGAGGCGGTAGAGAACGCCATCAAGATCGCCCGCAATGCCACCGGCCGTCAGGCGGTCATCGCCTTCGCCGGCGGTTTCCATGGCCGCACCTTCATGGGCATGGCACTGACCGGCAAGGTCGTGCCCTACAAGGTCGGCTTCGGCGCCATGCCGGGCGATGTCTATCATGCGCCGTTCCCGGTGCCGCTGCACGGTGTCTCGGTCGCCGACTCGCTGGCGGCGCTCGACCGGCTGTTCAAGGCCGATGTCGATCCGGCCCGCGTCGCCGCCATCATCATCGAGCCGGTTCAGGGCGAGGGCGGCTTCTACGACGCGCCGCGTGACTTCCTGGTTGCGCTGCGCAAGCTTTGCGACCAGCACGGCATGCTGCTGATCGCCGACGAAGTGCAGACCGGCTTTGCCCGCACCGGCAAGATGTTTGCGATGGATCACCATGAGGTGGCCGCCGACATCACCACCATGGCCAAGAGCCTTGCCGGCGGTTTCCCGCTGGCGGCGGTCACCGGCCGCGCCGAAATCATGGATGCGCCCGGGCCCGGCGGGCTCGGCGGCACCTATGGCGGCAGCCCGATCGGCGTTGCCGCCGCGCACGCCGTGCTCGACGTGATCGATGACGAAAACCTGTGCGACCGCGCCAACACGCTGGGCGCAAGGCTGAAGCAGCGGCTGCAGTCGATCCGCGACGACGTGCCCGAGATCGTCGACATCAGAGGCCTCGGCTTCATGAACGCGGTCGAGTTCAACGACGTCAAGAAGGGCCTGCCGTCGGCCGAGATCGCCAATGCGATCCGGTTGAAGGCGCTCGACAAGGGCCTGATCCTGCTGACCTGCGGTGTCTACGGCAACGTCATCCGCTTCCTGGCGCCGATCACCATCCAGGACGAAGTCATGAACGAAGCACTCGACATCCTGGAAAGCTCGATCCGCGAAGTCTGCGCCGCCTGAACTTCTACCTCCCCCCTGTGGGGAGGTCGGACCGAAGGTCCGGGTGGGGGCCTCGCACAGACCCCCACCCCGCTGCTTCGCAGCGACCCTCCCCACAAGGGGAGGGTAAGCGGGGGCTAGCCCGCAGCCCTGGCAGGCTCATCCTGCTGAAACGCGGCCAGCGCCGCCTTCAAACCGTCAGGTCCCTCAGCAACCGTTTCCTGCGTCGGCGAAAAGCCGGCGCCGAGCATCTTGCGGCCAAGCATGTGGTCGCCGGGGCGGTTGACCGATTCGATGCCGAGCAGCCGGTCGCCGGCATAGTGGTAGATCGAGAATTTGTTTTCGGGCAGGTCGCCCAGCACGACATGGCTGTCGCCGCCGGCGGTCAGGCCGACCATCTGCAATTTCATGTCGCCGATGTCCGACCAGAACCATGGCACCGCCGAATAGGCGTCGGTGTGGCCTGATATCGTGCGCGCGGCAAGCCGCGCCTGATCGGTGGCGTTCTGCACCGATTCCAGCCGCACGTCGCCGCCGGTGAACCAGTGACGGTAGGAGGCAGCATCGCCAATGGCGAGAATCTCCGGCATCGACGTGCGCATCTGATGATCGACGCGGATGCCGTTGGCGATGCCGAGGCCTGCAGACTGCGCCAGTTCGACATTCGGCATGGCACCAATGCCGACGATGACCATGCGCGCCGGCAGCCTTTCGCCTGACGAGGTGATGGCGGCCGTGACATGACCGTTTTCGCCATCGAGCCTGGCGATCGAGGTGCCGGTGAGAATGCGCACGCCTGTCGCTTCCAGCCGTTGCCGGACGTGGCTCGCCACCACCGGCGCCACGGCGCGGCCGAGTAGCCGGTCCACGGCCTCCACCACTGTCACCGTGCGGCCGGTGGCCCGCAGTGTGGCTGCTATCTCCAACCCGATGAAACCGCCGCCGAGGATGACGATTTCGTCGCTTTGCGCGCTGAGGTCGCGGATCAGCCGCGCATCGGCCAGCGAGCGCAGCGACAGCACACCGGACAGGTCGGCACCGGGCAGCGGCAGCGTGCGCGGGCGCGAGCCTGTCGCCAGGATCAGATGGTCAAAGGCCAGCGCACCACCGCCGGCAATATCCAAACTGCGGCGTCGGGTATCGATCCGATCGATCCTGACGCCAGGCCGGTAATCGATGGCGCTGCCGGTGTAAAAGGCCTCGCCGCGCAAGGGTTGCGGCTTGGCCTCGGCATCCTTGATGAAAGTCTTCGACAGCGGCGGCTTGTGATAGGGAAGTTCGTCCTCATCCCCGACGAGGATCACCGGCCCGTCATAGCCGTCTTCGCGCAGACTGGCGGCCGCTTGCACGCCCGCATGACCCGCGCCGACAATGACCACACCGTTCTTCATCGCATTCCAATCCCGCTTCTATCCTAGGATGTCTCGCCAAGTGGCAATTGTCTGGTGCCGCCGCAAGAGAGCTTTTGCGGGTCGCACCCGGAATGGCAGCTGTCAATCGTACAGTTCAACGGCAAGACCGGTGCAGAAAGACGCATAAGTTGACAGTCGTAGTTTAGAATAATTCTAAACTGTTGTTTCAATTGACTTTTCCTACGGATTGTCATTGACATCCGACGATGTCGCAGCTTTATGGAAGCTCGCGCGTCAGCGCATCCCTTTAATGTCTGGGCCTTGAACCCTTTCGATTGGAGGCATTTTGGTGTCTTTCTTCCGCGAACCGCGCGCTAGCGCGGCATCTCTTGCGCCCAATGGCCCGCAGATGGCCTGGCGCCGGTTGCTGTGCGCGCCGTTTACAGAATTTCCGAGAAACTGGAGAGTGATTATGACAGCACGATATGGCAGCAGGCTTGCGGCGATCGGCGCCACTGCCCTGCTGACGGCGGCGGTATTCGTGTTGCCGGCAAAGGCGGAAACCGATGCAAAGGCCGTCATCAAGACCTATTCCGACATCGCGCTCGCCAAATATGAGGATTCGCTGACCACCGCGCAGGCGCTCGACAAGGCGGTCGACGCGCTGCTCGCCACGCCATCGGCGGAAACCCTCAACGCTGCCCGTGACGCCTGGAAGGCATCGCGCGTTCCCTACCAGCAGACCGAGGTCTACCGCTTCGGCAACAAGATCGTCGACGACTGGGAAGGCAAGGTGAATTCCTGGCCGCTGGATGAAGGTTTGATCGACTACGTCGCCAAGAGCTACGGCACCGAATCGGACGCGAATGCGCTCTACACGGCCAATGTGATCGCCAACAAGGAGATCGAGATCAACGGCAAGAAGGTCGATGCATCGAAGCTTTCGCCGGAATTCCTCTCCGGCACGCTGCAGGGAGCCGGCGGCATCGAGGCCAATGTCGCCACCGGCTACCACGCCATCGAATTCCTGCTCTGGGGCCAGGACCTGCATGGCACCGGGCCGGGTGCCGGCGAGCGCCCCTATACCGACTACGACCTCCAGAACTGCACCGGCGGCAATTGCGATCGCCGCGCCGAGTATCTGAAATCGGCCAGCGACCTTCTGGTTTCGGATCTTCAGGAGATGGTCGGCAACTGGAAGGAAGACGGCGCCGCCCGCAAGGCTCTCGTCGATGGCGAGCCGAACACGGCGATCTCGACCATCTTCACCGGCATGGGCTCGCTGTCCTACGGCGAACTGGCCGGCGAGCGCATGAAGCTCGGCCTGCTGCTGCATGATCCGGAAGAGGAGCACGATTGCTTCTCCGACAACACGTACAATTCGCATCTCTACGACGCCATCGGCATTCGCGCGGCCTATCATGCGAGCTACACGCGTCTCGACGGCACCGTCGTTTCGGGTCCCTCGGTGGCCGATATGGTGAAGGCGGCCGATCCGGCGATCGACAAGGAACTGTCTGACAAGCTCGATGTTTCGGTCGCCAAGATGGAGGCGATCAAGGCGCGTGCACTGGCCGGCGAGGCCTATGACCAGCAGATCGCCGAGGGCAACATTGAGGGCAACGCCACCGTGCAGGCGGCGATCGATGCGCTGATCGATCAGACCAAGTCGATTGAGCGCGCCGTCGGCTCCTTGAAGCTCAGCACCATCGCCTTCGAAGGGTCCGATAGCCTCGACGCGCCGGACAAGGTGTTCAAGTAAGGGTCGAAAGACAGGAGACTGATCCGGGAGCCGGAAAACCGGCTCTGGAACGGCCTCCGCTAGAAAATCAAGCCACACGGCGCGGGAGACGCCGTCAGCCAGCCGAGCAAGCCAATGCTGATTTGTCATTGCAATATCATCACCGAGAAGGAGATCGAGCAGACGATCGTCGGGCTGCTGGACCAGGATCCCTGGCAGTTGATCGTGCCGGCGAAGATCTATCATGCCATGCAAAAGCGCGGTCGCTGTTGCGGCTGCTTCCCAAATGTGGTGGAAACGATCATTCGGGTCACCGAAAATTACCACGCCCGCTCGGAGGCGAGCGGCGTGGATGTCGTTTCACACCTGGATCGCGTCAGAGGCCTGCGCGTCCAATACGGGAGCAGAATTCATGAAAGGCGATCCGCAGATCATCGAGCGGCTTAACGAGGCCCTTTTTCTGGAACTCGGGGCCGTCAATCAGTACTGGGTGCATTTCCGTCTGCTTGAGGACTGGGGGTACGCCAAGCTGGCAAAGAAGGAGCGGGCGGAATCGATCGAGGAGATGCACCATGCCGACAAGCTCGTCGCCCGCATCATCTTCCTCGAAGGCCATCCGAACCTGCAGTCCGTGGCGCCGCTGCGCATCGGGCAGAACGTCAAGGAAGTGCTCGAATCCGACCTTGCCGGCGAATATGACGCACGTACCGCCTACAAGCGTTCGCGCGAAATCTGCAACGACGCCGGCGACTACGTGACGATGAAGCTGTTCGAGGAATTGCTCGCCGACGAGGAGGGCCACATCGACTTTCTCGAGACGCAACTCGACCTGCTTGCCTCGATCGGCGAGGAGAAATACGGCCAGCTCAACGCCGCATCGGCGGACGAGGCGGAGTAAGGGCATGCGGGAATGCGGCGCCTGCTAGAATTCGTGCGCCGCTCGCGGCGGGCCGATGGCTCGCCGTCCCTTCCAAAGACGTCAGCCGGATTGGCGCGTCGGCACTATGTCATGCTCGTGTTGGCACTCACCTCTTCGGCGATGGCGGGTGATATTCAGCCGGCCGGCCTCGCCGTCACGCGCACCGACCTCAATGCGAAGGATCAGGCGCGCGTCATCGCCGTCACCAGGCCGACCACGGATTTTTCCAGGCCAGAGCAGTTCGAACTGATGCAAGGTGGCGCCGGCACGTCCCGAAAGGACGTCAGCCGCGATTCCTTCTCGCAATCCTCGGCCAACATCACCTTCGAGGAAGAGGGCGACTTCAAGCTCGGCAATGCCCTTTTCCGCAAGAACTGGGTCTCGTCGCCATCCTCGACGCAGGCTTCGGACGGGCTCGGCCCGCTGTTCAACGAACGTGCCTGCCAGAACTGCCATCTGAAAGATGGCCGCGGCCGCCCGCCGCTAGGCGACGCCGGCACCACGTCGATGTTCCTGCGGCTGGCCCGCGACGCCAGCAGCGCGCAAGAGAGGGCGGCGCTTGCCGACCACGAGGTGCCTAACTTCCCCGACCCGGTCTATGGCAGGCAATTGCAGGAGCTCGCCGTGCCCGGCCTGCCCGGTGAAGGCAGGATGCACATCGACTATCAGGAACGTAAGGTGGAGCTGACGGACGGCACAGTGATCTCCTTGCGCAAACCGAGCTATTCGGTTGACGGCCTTGGCTACGGGCCGCTTGACCCACGCACCACGCTGTCGCCGCGCCTGACGCCGCCGATGGTCGGCCTGGGCCTGATCGAACAGATCGCGCCGGCTGATATTCTCGCCCACGCCGATCCGGACGACAGGGACGGCGACGGCATTTCCGGCAGGCCGAACATCGTGCGCGATAGCCTGAACGGAGAACTGACGCTTGGCCGTTTCGGCTGGAAGGCGCAGACCGCGTCGATCCGCCAGCAGGCAGCGGATGCCTTTGCCGGCGACATCGGCATCTCGACGCCCGAAGAGCCGAAGCATTGGGGCGATTGCACTGCTGCGGAGGCAAAATGCCTCGCCATGCCGAACGGCGTGCAGCAGCGCCTTGGCCCGGTCGAGGCGCCGCCGCCGGTGATGGATCTCGTCACCTTCTATTCGCAGAACTTGGCCGTGCCGGCGCGCCGCGACCTAGACACGCCGCAGGTGCTCATTGGCAAGAAAATCTTCTACGAGATCGGCTGCATCGCCTGCCATACGCCGAAATTCGTCACCCGTCGCGGCACGCCCCACAAGGCGCAGGCCTTCCAACTGATCTGGCCCTATTCCGACTTTCTGCTGCACGACATGGGGCCTGATCTGGCCGACGGCCAGGCCGTGGGAGATGCGACGGGCAATGAATGGCGCACGCCGCCGCTGTGGGGCATCGGCCTGACCGAGACGGTCAACGGCAATTCCTTCTTTCTGCATGACGGGCGCGCGCGCAGCTTGACCGAGGCGATCCTGTGGCATGGCGGCGAGGCGCAGAAAGCGCGCGACCGCTTTGCCGCAGCCAATGCGACCGACCGCAATGCGCTGCTCAAATTCCTGGAGTCACTGTGATGTTCAAGCGTTCTGCATTGTTTCTCGTTCTTCCGCTGGCTCTGCTGGGCGTTGTCCCTGCGTCTGCGGCGGTCAAAGCCTCCGATATCATCCAGCGCGCGATCGATGGCTTCGTCCGCCCGGCCTATGCCGGCCTGCACGAGCATGCGGAAGCCTTGACCGGATCCATGCGCGAGCTGTGCGTCACGCCCTCGCAAGGAGAACTCGATGCCGCACGCGCCGAATTCTCCGCCACCGTCTATGCCTGGTCGTCAGCCGAAATCATCGGCTTCGGACCGATCAAGGAGAACAACCGGCTGGAACGCATGCTGTTCTGGCCGGATCGCAAGAGCATCGGCCTGAAACAGGTACAGGCGGCGCTGTCGGCCAAGGATCCGACCGCGACCGATCCGGCACAACTGGCTGGCAAGAGCGTTGCCATGCAGGGGCTGGGCGCGCTCGAATTCGTTCTTTACGGCGACGGTGCCGATGCACTTGCCGGCAAGGGTGATCCCTACCGTTGCGCTTATGGCACTGCTGTTGCCGGCAACATCGAAACCATGGCCGGCGAGGTCAGCGCCGCCTGGAACAAGCCGGACGGATTTGCCGCGCTTTGGGCCAATCCGGGGCCGCAGAACGCGCTCTACCGCGACGGCAACGAAGCGGTGACGGAACTGGTCGGCGTCTTCATCAACGAACTGGAAATGGTCCGCGACGTGCGCCTGAAAGGGTTTTTCGGCGGCAAGCCGGATGCGGACAAGCCGAAACAGGCAATCTACTGGCGCTCGCAAAACACCACCGCGTCACTGGCCGGCAATCTCTCCGGCATCGATACGCTGTTCCAGGCCTCGAAACTTGGCGACGCTCTGCCGGCCGATGCACGCTGGATGGCCGAATCGATCCATATCCAGCTGGTCAACGGTGTCGCCACCGCCAAGGCGGTCAGCGGTCCAATCGACAAGGCGCTTGCCGATCCGGCGCTGCGTAACAAGCTCGATCATTTCGCGCTGATCACCTCCAGCCTGTCGGCCTTGATCGGCACCAGGCTGACCGCTGAATTCGGCCTGACCGCAGGCTTCTCCTCGCTGGATGGGGACTGAGCATGACCTTGAGATTGGCCGATACGCCCATAGCTTCGTCATCCTGGGGCGAAGCAAGGAGCGAAGCGACGCAGCGCAGACCCCGGGATCCATGCCGCGACTTCAAAGCGCTGCCGCGGTCCAGAATTTTGCTCCGTTGCACCCGACGGTCAAGGTCACGGCATGGATCCTCGGGTCTCCGCGACGGAGCTTCGCTCCTGCTCCGCCCGTGGATGACGAAGTTCCGGAGGCTTCGGCCAACTTCCAATGTCTGCGATGGATTATTCCAAGAATCGGTAGGTGCCAAGCGTCAGCTCCGATCCGTAATAATCACCGTGTCCTGGAGCGAGCCAGTGCAGGGGAGGATAGTCTCTTGAAAACCTCCCTCATCGATCGCCGCGATTTCCTGAGGGCTGCGGGTATCGGCTTTGCCGCGGCAATGGCGCCGTCGGCCTGGGCAACGACGCTTGCGGCCGACGCCGTCTTCGCCACCGCTTTCGTCAAACGCGACGGCAGCTTTGGCGCTGCCGTCCTGTCCGAGGCCGGCAAGGTCCTGCATGCGATCGACCTGCCCGATCGCGGCCACGATGTCACCTTCGATCCCATATCGAAACGCTCGGTGGTCTTCGCGCGTCAGCCCGGCACCTTCGCCGTGGTTTTCGATCACTCGGGCCGTGACGCGCCGCTGACCATCGCCAGCATCGCCGGCCGGCATTTCTTCGGCCATGGCGTGTTTTCGGCCGACGGTGCGCTGCTCTATGCCACCGAAAACGACTTCGACAACGCCGCCGGCGTCGTCGGCGTCTACGATGCGCGGGCGAAATTCAGCCGCATCAGTGAGTTCCCGACCTATGGCATGGGTCCGCACGAGCTTCTGCTCCTGGGCGATGGCAGGACGATTGCGGTTGCAAATGGCGGCATCGAGACTCATCCGGACTACGGCCGCGCCGAGCTCAACATCGCCACCATGAAGCCGTCCTATGTGCTGATCGACCGCGTCACCGGCTATGTCATCGAGAAACACGAATTGCCGGCCGCACTGCATCAGCTGTCGATCCGCCACATGGACACCGATCCGGCCGGAACCGTCTGGTTCGGCTGCCAGTACCGGGGACCGGGCAGCGATCGTCCATTGCTGGTCGGTCGCGCCGCGCGCGGCAAGGATCTGCAGTTGCTCGACATGCCGCAGGACGTTTTGTCCGGCTTCCGCAACTACATAGGCTCGGTCGCGGCCAATCGGGCTGCCGGAACCGTCGCCGTTTCCTCGCCGGAAGGCAACTCGCTTGTCGTGATCGATGCGGCCAGCGGCCGGGTCGTTGCGAACAGCGCGTTGGTCGAGGTCTGCGGCGTGGCCCCCGATGGAACCGGCTTCATGGCCACCACCGGCGCCGGCGAGATCGTCGAGGGCAGCGGCGCGACACGCTCCGAACCGGACTATGTCTGGGACAACCACATGCTGCGCATCGAACAGGCCGCATAGTCTACCAGCGAAGCCGTTTAACGAATTATGCACTATCCCCTTGCGGTGGCGGGCCGTGGCGGGCACAGGGAATTGTTTTTCGAACCGGTTGCCTCATGAAATTGCTTGCCATCGACTGTGCCGCCAACCTTTGCGCCGCTTGCGTCTATGATGCTGTGGCGAAGCGGGAGCTTGGCCGCTCGGTGCTCGATCTCGGCAAGGGCCATGCCGAGCACCTGATGGCGGTCATCGCCGAAGCGCTGGAGGCAAGCGCAACCGACTATGCGGGTCTTGGCGCCATTGCCGTCTCTGTCGGCCCCGGTTCCTTCACCGGTCTGCGGGTCGGCGTCTCGACCGCGCGTGGCCTGGCGCTGGCGCTGAAGATACCGGCAATCGGGGTGACGACACTGGAGGCGCTGGCCGCCGAAGCAGCAGCGGTATTTCCCGGTCGCGCCGTGCTGGCGGCGCTCGATGCCGGCCGTGAAGAGATCCACGCGGCCTTTTACGATGAAATGTCAGCCTTGGCTTACGGTCCGGCCGCGGCCACGCTGGCTGACGTGGTGGCCATGGCGAAGGAAACGTCTCCGGTGCTTGCCGGCACCGCGGCAGCGCTCATCAGCGCATCGGCCGGGCGCGAATTCGATGTCGGCCCTCGGACAGCCACCGCCGACATTGTCACCTACGCCCGCCTGGCTGCCGCCAAGGGCGCAGGCGAACGGCCGAAACCACTCTATATGCGCGGCGCCGACGCCAAGCCGCAGGCTGGCTTTATTCTATCAAGGCAAGAAAGATAAATGCGCATACCTTTTCTCCAACCACGCCGCAGGGACTACGCGCTCGAGCCGCTGAGGATCGCCGACAGTCCGGCGGTCTCGCTGCTGCATCGCGAGGACTTTGTCCGCCCCTGGACCGATGGCGAATTCGCCGCCCTGCTCGAACAGGACACCGTATTCGGCTATGCCGCGCGCGAAACCGGACAGGGCTCCAAGCCGCCCGTCGGCTTCGTACTGGCGAGGCTTGCGGCAGGCGAGGGCGAGATCCTGACCGTCGCGGTGGCGCGATCGCATCGTCGCCAGGGGTTGGGCTGGCAATTGATGGACGCGGTGTTGCGCGAACTGCACGCGCAGCGCGCCGAAGCGCTGTTCCTCGAGGTCGACGAGACCAATGTCGCGGCGATCGCGCTTTATCGTCGGCTGGGCTTCCGTGAGGTCGGCAAGCGGCCGAATTACTACAGATCGGCCGAACACGGACCGACCGGCGCGCTTGTCATGCGCCGCGATCTTCGCTAGCGAGACGGCCGGGATGGGGCGATGATCAAGAAAATCAGGATTCTCCTGGCGCTGGGCCTCGTTGTCGCCGGTTCGCTGGTCCTCGTGCCGTTACAGATACTGTCGATGAAGACTGGCTGGTGGCCGGAAACCTTCATCCTCAAGGTCTGGCACAGGCTGATCGTCAGGGCGCTCGGCATGCGCATCCATGTCAAGGGAGCGCTGTCCGACAAGCGCCCGCTGCTGGTTGCGTCCAATCACATCTCCTGGACCGACATCATGGTGCTCGGCTCTTTTGCCGACGTAAAGTTCATCGCCAGGGCGGATATGGAAGGCTGGCCGCTGATCGGCATGCTGTCGAAGCTGCAGCGCACCGTGTTCATCGAGCGCGAGCGCAAGCGATCGTCGGGCGACCAGGCAAGCGAGATTGCCAGCCGCATGGCCAAGGGCGATGCGATGGTGCTGTTTGCCGAGGGCTCGACCGGCGACGGCAATATGGTCCTGCCGTTCAAGAGCACGCTGTTCGGCGCCGCCTCGATGGCGATTTCCGAAGGCGCGGCGGAACAGGTGTTCATCCAGCCGGTGGCGATCGCCTATACGCGTCTGCACGGCGTGCCGCTCGGCCGCCGGCATCGCCCGCTTGCCGCCTGGATCGGCGATGAGGATTTGATGCCGCATCTCAAGGTATTGCTCGCTGAGGGCGCGCTCGACGTCGAGGTGCATTTCGGCGAGGCAATCGCCTTTTCCAAGGGTTCGAACCGCAAGGAGACGTCGAAACTGATGGAAAGCCAGGTGCGTGAGATGATGCAGGCGGCGCTTGCCGACCCGCGGCCGAGCCGGTAGCTCCGGCACGCCCTTGCTGGCGCGGGCCGAGAATCGTCTGTTTTTTGTCACGGAAAGGCGTTAGAAGCCGCCTTATGGACTTGAACACGATAGAAAGCGACGACATCGGCACTACGGCTGGACAGCCGGCGGTGCTTCCCGCGGCAGCGAGAAAAGTCTTCATCAAGACCTATGGCTGCCAGATGAACGTCTATGATTCACAGCGTATGGCCGATGCGCTGGCTGCCGACGGCTATTCCGCGACCGATGCCATTGGCGAGGCGGACCTGGTGCTGCTGAACACCTGTCATATCAGGGAGAAGGCTGCCGAAAAGGTCTATTCCGAGCTCGGCCGTATCCGCGACATGAAAGCCGAGCGTGCCCTGGCCGGCCGTGAGATGCTGGTCGGCGTCGCCGGCTGCGTGGCGCAGGCTGAAGGCGCCGAGATCATCCGCCGTTCGCCGGCCGTCGACCTGGTCATCGGTCCGCAGACCTATCACCGGCTCCCGGACGTGCTGGCGCGGGTGCGCGGCGGCGAAAAGATCGTCGAGACCGACTACGCCATCGAGGACAAGTTCGAGCATCTGCCGCAGCCCAAGCGCGCCGAGGTCATCAAGCGCGGCGTCACCGCCTTCCTCACCGTGCAGGAAGGCTGCGACAAGTTCTGCACCTTCTGCGTTGTGCCCTACACAAGGGGCTCCGAAGTCTCCCGGCCGGTGGCGCAGATTGTCGCGGAGGCTGAGCGCCTGGCCGAAGCCGGCGTGCGCGAAGTGACGCTGCTTGGCCAGAACGTCAATGCCTGGCATGGCCGGGGCGAGGCCAAAGGGGGCAAGACCGAGGAGTGGGGCCTTGGCCGCCTGCTCTTCAGGCTGGCCGAAATCCCCGGGCTGGCGCGTCTGCGCTACACCACCAGCCACCCGCGCGACATGGATGACGAACTGATAGCGGCCCATCGCGATCTGCCGGCGTTGATGCCCTATCTGCATCTTCCGGTGCAATCCGGCTCCGACCGCATCCTCAAGGCGATGAATCGCCGGCACACGGCGAGGGATTATCTGGCGCTGCTCGACCGTATCCGTGCCGCGCGGCCTGACATCGCGCTCTCCGGCGACTTCATCGTTGGCTTCCCCGGCGAGACAGAAGCGGATTTCGAGGCTACGATGGAGTTGGTGCGTCAGGTGAATTACGCCTCGGCCTTCTCGTTCAAATATTCGCCGCGCCCCGGCACGCCGGGCGCCGAAATGTCCGATCATGTGCCCGAAACGGTCAAGGACGAGCGCTTGCAGCGGCTGCAGGCTCTGCTTGTGAAGCAGCAGCAGGATTTCGGCTTGAGCCTCGTTGGAAGCACCATCGACACGCTGATCGAGAAGCCCGGCCGTCAGGCCGGCCAGAAGGTTGGCCGCTCACCTTGGCTGCAGCCGGTTATTGTTGATGAAAAGGCCGGCGAAATCGGTGACATTATCCAGGTGCGAATCACGAAGACGGGCTACAATAGCCTGTTCGCCGAATTGGCCTGAGGGTCTCGGCAGATGAGGAGAGACGGTTGAGCGCAGCAGAGCTGAAGAACCTGCCCCCGGTACCGGCATCTGGGGCTTCTGACATGGCGCACATCGTTCTGACTTTCGACAACAACAAGCTTGCCAGCGCCCTTTATGGTCAGTTCGACGAAAACCTCGCCAGGCTGGAGCAGAAGCTTGGCGTCGACATCCGCTCACGCGGCAACCAGCTGACCATCAAGGGTTCGGCGTCGGCCGCCGAGCAGGCGCGCCGCGCGCTCGACAATCTCTACGGCATTCTCCAGAAGGGCGTCGATATCGGCCAGTCCGACGTCGATGGCGCCGTGCGCATGGCGATTGCCGCCGACGATCAGCTGACCCTGCCGACGCTGGAGCGTAAGGGCAAGGTTTCCGCCGCCCAGATCGCCACCCGCAAGAAGACGATCTATGCCCGTTCACTCAACCAGGACGCCTATATGCGGGCGCTGGAACGGTCGGAACTGGTGTTCGGCATCGGCCCGGCCGGCACCGGCAAGACCTATCTGGCGGTGGCGCATGCGGCGATGCTGCTCGAGCGCGGCATGGTCGAGCGCATCATTCTCTCGCGGCCTGCGGTCGAGGCCGGCGAACGGCTGGGCTTCCTGCCCGGCGACATGAAGGAGAAGGTCGATCCCTATCTGCGGCCGCTCTATGATGCGCTCTACGACATGATGCCCGCCGACAAGGTTGAGCGCGCCATTGCCGCCGAAGTGATCGAGATCGCGCCGCTCGCCTTCATGCGCGGCCGCACGCTGGCGCATGCCGCCGTCATCCTCGACGAGGCGCAGAACACCACGCCGATGCAGATGAAGATGTTCCTGACGCGTCTGGGCGAAAATTCGCGCATGATCGTCAC
Source organism: Mesorhizobium sp. M0618 (assembly GCF_040320765.1). Taxonomy (NCBI): domain Bacteria; kingdom Pseudomonadati; phylum Pseudomonadota; class Alphaproteobacteria; order Hyphomicrobiales; family Phyllobacteriaceae; genus Mesorhizobium; species Mesorhizobium sp. M0618. The sequence continues at coordinate 331,186 of NZ_JAMYQH010000002.1, forward strand.
CGGCGACCCGACCCAGATCGACCTTCCCTCCAACACCAAATCGGGCCTGGTCGAAGCCTTGCGGGTGCTGGACGGTGTGGCGGGCGCGGTCACCGTGCGCTTCAACGACGGCGATGTGGTCCGCCATCCACTGGTGGCGGAAATCGTCAGGGCCTACGACCGGGACGCCAAGCTGGCGCGCGGCCTCGGCGCCGAGAATTGATGTTGACGATGCGGCTTCATGCCTGAGGACATAATATCCGGCGACGGGAATGTTCCCGTCGACATCGACATATCGGTTGAGGCGGGCAACTGGCCCGACGAGGTAAGCCTGACGCGGCTGGTCGATGGCGCGGTCAAGGCGGCTTTTGCCGAAACCGGCGTGGCGGGCCGTTCCGAACTCAGCCTCGTTTTTACCGACGACGCCCATGTCCAGCTCCTCAATGCCGGCTGGCGCGGCAAGGACAAGCCGACCAACGTCTTGTCTTTCCCGGCTTTGCCGTTTGCGCAAGGCGGTCCGTTGCCGCCGATGCTGGGCGACATCGTGCTGGCCGCCGAAACGGTCGCCCATGAAGCGGCACTGGAAGACAATCCGGTCGAGAACCATATCACCCATCTCGTCATCCACGGCCTGCTGCATTTGCTGGGCTACGATCACGAGACCGAGGCCGAGGCCGAGGCGATGGAAGCCGTCGAACGCGCGGCGCTTGCAAGGCTTGCCATTCCCGACCCCTACGCGTAACTACATCTGATCAATTGACCGGACGACGATGAACGACAAACCAGAGACTGCCGCCCGCCCCGACGCCGGCAGTGCGACCAAGGCTTCCGACACGTCGGAAGAGGGATCAAGTCCGAGTACCGTTACCTCTGGTGCTAACAGTACCTCTGGCGCTAGCAGTACCTCTGCTGCTGCCGGTGCTGGCAGCGCTGCCAGCGAGACGTTGCCTGCCGGTCCCTCCCTGTTCGACCGCGTTCTGGGCCTGTTCAAGCAACGCAACGGAACCAGCCTGCGTGAGGAAATTGCCGGCGCGCTAGCCGAGACGACGAGCGATGCCGGCGCCTTCTCGCCCGGCGAACGCGCCATGCTCAACAACATCCTGCGGCTGCGCGAAGTGCGCGTCGAGGACGTCATGGTACCGCGCGCCGACATCCAGGGGGTCGAAATCACGACGACGCTCGGCGATCTCCTGGGCACTTTCGAACAATCCGGCCATTCGCGCATGCCGGTCTATTCCGAGACGCTCGATGATCCGCGCGGCATGGTCCATATCCGTGACGTGCTGGCCCACATCACCAAGATCGCGCGCGTCAAGAAGGGCCGCACGACCAGGAAAACCCCCGCTGCCACGGTTCTCGATCTTGCCCAGGTCGACCTCGCACGCACCATTGGCGACCTCAATCTGATCCGCCCGGTGCTGTTCGTGCCGCCGTCGATGCTTGCCTCCGACCTGATGGGCCGCATGCAGACGACGCGCACCCAGATGGCGCTGGTCATCGACGAATATGGCGGCACCGACGGCCTCGCCTCGCTGGAAGACATCGTCGAGATGGTGGTCGGCGACATCGAGGACGAGCATGACGACGACGAGCCGATGATCACCCAGAGCGGCGACGGCGTGTTCATCGTCGACGGCAAGGCCGAGATCGACGACGTCGCCAAGATGATCGGCGGGGATTTCGCCGCCGGTGAACATGGCGAATATGTCGACACGATCGGCGGCATGATTTTCAACACGCTTGGCCGTGTTCCGGCCCGCGGCGAGGTGGTGCAGGCCATACCCGGCTTCGAGTTCCACGTCCTCGACGCCGATCCGCGCCGCGTCAAGCGCGTGCGCATCGTGCAGAGCCAGAAGGGTGAGCGCCGCCGGCGCGCCACCGCGCGCACCGAACAGGCGTAAGCGTTACGCTCGCCCGATGACTGTCGACGACCCGTTCAAGCATCCAAGTCTGGGTTCCGGTGTTTTCTATAAGGACCCTCGTGCCGCGCTGGACTGGCTGGAAGCAGCCTTCGGCTTCGCGCGCAGCATGGTGGTCAGCGATACCGAGGGAAACTCGTCCATGCAGAGATGCGATTCGGCGACAGCTACATCATCGTAGATTCCGAATGGAGCGATTATGTTGCCAGCCCGGCTTCGGTCTTGGGCAAGAACACGCAGTCGATCTATGTCAGGCTGAAGCGCGGCCTGGATGCGCATTGCGAGCAGGCGCGGGCGGTCGACGCTGATATAATCCAGGAGCCGGCGGATCAGTTCTACGGCGAGCGCCAGTATCGTGCACGCGACCCCGAAGGCCATGTCTGGACCTTCACGCAGACCATCCGTTCGGTTCCGCGCGAGGAGGCCGAGCGGCTGGGCGGCGTCCAAATCGAGGGTTGGCACCGGTAGGGCAGGGCCGAAGCTGTGCATCTCAGCCAGCCCATCCGCCGTTTGGAGCGCGGAGCGCAGCCTGTTAAATCTTGTGTCCTGATTCGCGACTCGGAAGTATGCATGGAGCGCCTCACCGGCCGGATAATTCTGCTTTGGGGTTGGCGGCGTGCGCTCGTGGCGTTTCTCGCAGGCGCTTTTGCCGTGCTTGGGCAGGCGCCTTACGATTTCTTCGCCGCCTGTTTCGTCTCGTTTTCGCTGCTGGTCTGGCTGCTCGACGGCGCCACCGGCGAAGCTTCCGGCAGCCTGTTCCAGCGCCTGCGGCCGGCTTTCGCCGTCGGTTGGTGGTTCGGTTTCGGCTATTTCCTCGCCGGCCTCTGGTGGATCGGCTCGGCGCTGCTGGTCGAGGCCGACAGTTTTGCCTGGGCGCTTCCCTTCGCGGTGGTCGGCATTCCTTTCATGCTCGCCTTTTTCTACGGCTTTGCGGCAATCGTTGCCCGGCTGCTGTGGAGCAACGACATTGGCCGCATCGCCGCCCTTGCCTTCGGCTTCGGCCTGGCGGAATGGCTGCGCGATTTCCTGTTCACCGGTTTTCCCTGGAATGCCGTCGGCTACGCGGCCATGCCCGTGCCGCTGCTGATGCAGAGCGTCTCGGTGACGGGCATGATCGGCATGAACGCGCTCGCGGTGTTCGTCTTCGCATTGCCGGCACTGCTGGCGGCACGTCGGCATCTGCGCCTCGGCGCGGCACTGTTTGTCGTGCTCGCCGCCGCCCATGTCGGCTTCGGCTATGTCAGGCTTGCCGCTCCCGAACCGCCAGCTTCACGCAGCCTGGATGTCCGCATCGTCCAGCCGGCCGTTGACCTGTCGGAAAAATGGGATGCCTCGGTGCGCGACCGCATCTTCGCGGTCCTGATGGGGCTCTCGGCCAAGGCGCCGGACCCAGGCCATCAAAAGCCGCAACTGATCTTGTGGCCCGAAACCTCGGTGCCGTTCCTCTTCACCGAGCGTCCGGACGCATTGACGGCGCTGGGGGACATGCTCGGACCCGGCCAGATGCTGATTGCCGGCGTCGTTCGCGAGGAAGGCGGTTCGGCCGCGAATGCCGACAGCCGTTACTACAACTCCGTGGTGGCGATCGACGACAAGGGTGAAATCGCTGACGCCGTCGACAAGGTTCACCTGGTGCCGTTCGGCGAATACCTGCCTTTCGCCGATCTGCTCCAGCGTTTCGGCATCGAGCAACTGGTTGCCGGGCCGATGAGTTTCGCGGCCGGCAATGAGCGCCACGCCATCACGCTGCCCGATGGCATCCGTGCGCTGCCATTTATCTGTTATGAGGTGATCTTTCCCGATCTTGTGGCAGTTGACGCTGCGTCAGCGCAGCTTATTGTGAACGTTACCAACGATGCGTGGTTCGGCGACACGCCGGGTCCGTATCAGCATTTCAGGCAGGCCCAGATCCGTGCGGTGGAAAATGGATTGCCATTGGTGCGTGCTGCCAACAACGGCATCTCGGCCGTCGTCGATCCGCGTGGGCGCATCGTCGATGCGCTTGCGATCGACGCACGCGGCGCCATCGACGCCCACATACCGATTTCCGGACAGGCGCTCATATCTCCCGGCCAACGGCGCATTAACGGAATGCTGATCATGTTGCTGTTTGCCGTTGGGGCAGCGCTGTTGAACGTAAGGCAAAGGCTACGGGTGAATTGACAGCCCACACATTAGAAACTCATACTGTAAGTGCCTGAAAATTTCTCGAAGCCGGTGGATCGTTCTGTTGGGGCAGTTGCCTCCGGCTTTGTTTGGGCAGGAAAAAAATAGAGAAAGCCGAAAAAATTCGGCGAGGAAAAAATGACAGAAGACAACAAGAAGAAACCGAATCCGATCGACATCCATGTTGGCAGTCGCATCCGGCTTCGCCGCAACATGCTGGGAATGAGCCAGGAAAAGCTGGGAGAAAACCTCGGCATCACATTTCAACAGATTCAGAAATATGAAAAAGGCACCAACCGCGTCGGCGCCAGCCGATTGCAGGCGATAGCGTCCATACTCGGCGTGCCTGTCGCCTTCTTTTTCGAGGATGCGCCCGGCCAGGAGCCCGTGGCGGGCCGTGGATTTGCCGAGGACGCGTCGATGGCTTTCGCCGTCGAATTCTGCGGCAGTCCCGAAGGACTCCAACTCAACCGGGCCTTTGTCAAGATCGCGGATGCCAAGGTGCGCCGCAGGATCATAGACCTAGTCAAGTCCCTCTCCACCGACGATCCCGACTGATCGGCAATCACGCCAGGACTGGCGGCGTCTTGCCGCCGGTGGCACAAGATAACTGCATCGACATTCATGCCAGAACCGAAGCACCGCTTGACGAGCGGCGCTTCGCCCCGCTAACACGTGGCGCGCCAAAATCGGCAGCCTGCCGATCGTTTTTCAAGAGGGGACACCCGTGACGCGGCAGAACTACTTCTTTACCTCGGAATCCGTTGCCGAGGGCCATCCCGACAAAGTCTGTGACCGGATTTCCGACGAGATCGTCGATCTGGTGTATCGCGAAGCCAAGAAGACCGGCATGGACCCGTGGAAAGTCCGTGTCGCCTGCGAGACGCTGGCCACCACAAACCGTGTCGTGATCGCCGGCGAAGTGCGTGTTCCCGACACGTTGCTCAAGCGGGACAAGGCCGGCAATATTCTCAAGGATGCCGCCGGGCATTCGGTCGTCAATCCGGCCAAGTTCAAATCGGTCGCCCGCAAGGCGATCCGCGAAATCGGCTACGAGCAGGCCGGCTTTCATTGGAAAACGGCGAAGATCGAGGTTCTGCTGCACGGCCAGTCGCCTGACATCGGCCAGGGCGTCGACAATGCCTCCGACCGTCAGGGCGAAGAGGGTGCCGGCGACCAGGGCATCATGTTCGGTTACGCCTGTCGCGAGACGCCGGATCTGATGCCGGCGCCGATCTACTACAGCCACAAGATCCTCGAACTGCTGGCTGCCGCCCGTCACGAAGGCAGCGGTGAAGCCGGCAAGCTCGGGCCGGATGCCAAGAGCCAAGTCACCGTTCGCTATGTCGACGGCAAGGCCGCCGAGGCGACGCAGATCGTGCTGTCCACACAGCATCTCGATGCGAGCTGGGATTCGAAGAAGGTCCGCAAGGTCGTCGAACCCTATATCCGAGAGGCGCTGGGCGACCTCAAGATCGCCGACGATTGCATGTGGTACATCAATCCGACCGGCAAGTTCGTCATTGGCGGGCCGGACGGCGATGCCGGACTGACCGGCCGCAAGATCATCGTCGACACCTATGGTGGTGCCGCACCCCATGGCGGCGGCGCCTTCTCCGGCAAGGACACCACCAAGGTGGATCGTTCGGCGGCCTATGCGGCGCGCTACCTGGCCAAGAACGTCGTGGCGGCGAAACTCGCCGACCGCTGCACCATCCAGCTTTCCTACGCCATCGGCGTTGCTCAGCCGCTGTCGGTCTATGTCGACTTGCACGGTACCGGCAAGGTCGACGAGGCAAAGCTCGAGGACGCGTTGCGCACGGTGATGGATCTGTCGCCGTCGGGCATCCGCCGTCACCTCGATCTCAACAAACCGATCTACGCCAAGACGTCGTCCTACGGCCATTTCGGCCGCAAGGCCGGCCGTGATGGGTCTTTCTCCTGGGAAAAGACCGATCTCGCCAAGGCACTCAAGGACGCGGTCGCCGCCTGACAGCGGCACCGCAAAGTCCCGCCATGGATCCGAAGGACAGACCAAGCCGCGCGACCGAAGCCTTTTTCGGTCGCCGGCGCGGCAAGACCATGCGCCCGCAGCAGGCGGCCGCACTGGAAATCGGCTTTGGCACATATCGGCTCGATCTGGCGGCCGAGCCGCCGGCTGATCTCAGCGCTTTGTTTGAGACGGATGTCCGCGCGGTTCGCCTCGAGATTGGCTTCGGCGGTGGCGAGCATCTCCTGCATCGTGCGACCGAGGCCCCAGCGATCGGCTTTATCGGCGTCGAGCCCTTCGTCAACGGCATGGCCAAGATGATGATGGCGGTGCGCGAGAAACCGCTCGCCAATTTGCGGGTTTATGACGACGACGCCACAAGGCTGCTCGACTGGCTGCCGCAAGCCTCGCTCGACGGCATCGATCTGCTCTATCCCGATCCCTGGCCGAAGAAGAAACACTGGAAGCGGCGCTTCGTCAGCCCGGTCAATCTCGAGCGGTTCGCGCGTGTGCTGAAGCCTGGTTCAAAATTCCGCTTTGCGTCCGACATCGACACCTATGTCAACTGGACCCTGCTGCATTGCCGCGCGCATGGCGCGTTCGCATGGCAGGCTTGCGAGGCGGCGGACTGGCACCGGCCCTATGAAGGCTGGCCAGGCACCCGTTACGAGGTCAAGGCCATTCGTGAGGGCCGGCGGCCGGCCTATCTTACCTTCATTCGGAAATAGGCTCGCGGTCTTAGAGCAATTCCAGGAAAAGTGTGAAACGGTTTTCCGTCCGGAATTGCGTCAAAGCTAGAAGCGGCGGCCGATGCGATCGAAGGCGGCAGGCTCGACGCCGAGGTTGCGCAGGTCGTCGGCGCGCGGCCTGCGACCGGCTTCCACGGCCCGTGAAGCGGCCACGGCGCTGCCGAATACGGTGAAGAAGTCGCCTATTGCAGAAAATATCTTGCGGTTGTTCATGATCATGTCCTTTCGTGCACGTGTGACGCACGACCACATTTGTGCAGCGCAACATAACTAGGTGCGTTTCAGCGCCAATCCCATGGGGGTCGCCGCATAGGCGCCATGCGCCCCATGCAACGCTGGCGCGGGCAGCCTCGATGGCGGCGTTACCCTACCAGCATAGCGGGCTTGAAACACAGGCCATGATCGTTTATATCAGCCTCAAATTCTTGGTCGGTATGACGAAGAGTGGGTCCACCCGGTCCCGCTCTTTTTTATTACCTGCCGATAACTTCGTAGAGAACGACAGGGCTTCAATGACCGCAACGGCAAACGAGGGCGACGATCGCATCATCCGCGAAAGCGGCATCGATGCACGCATCGCGCTGATCGTCCAGCCGGTTCTGCGTGGCATCGGCTTCCGCCTCGTGCGGGTGCATCTGTCGGGCCAGAACGGGCTGACGCTGCAGATCATGGCCGAACGCGAGGACGGCACCATGACCGTCGAGGATTGCGAAGAGGTCAGCCGCGCGGTGTCGCCGGCGCTCGACGTCGACGATCCGATCGAAAAGGCCTATCATCTTGAAGTCTCGTCGCCCGGCATCGACCGGCCGCTGGTCCGCAAATCGGATTTCACGACCTGGACGGGTCATCTGGTGAAGATGGAAACATCGATCGTCGTTGCCGACCGCAAGCGTTTCAAGGGCAAGATCGCCGAAGCCGGCGAAGACGATGTGCTGATCGAGCGCGACAAGGCCGCCTATGGCGAGGAGCCGACGGTGCGCGTCCCCTATGATGCGATTGCCGATGTGCGCTTGATCCTGACAGACGATCTTATCCGCGATGCCCTGTCGAAGGACAACAGGGCGCGCAAGGAAGCCAAGAAACGCCGCGGCGAACCGGACGACGACGAGTCGGGTGCGGAAGCGGACGCCACGGAAGAACACGAACAGGAACTATGATTGAGCTGCCGGGCGCAAAGGTCCGGCAAACAGGCTCGGGAGAAAAACGATGGTTGTAAGCGCCAACAGACTTGAATTGCTGCAGATCGCTGACGCGGTCGCGCGTGAAAAGTCGATCGACAAGTCGATCGTCATCGCCGCCATGGCCGATGCGATCCAGAAGGCGGCGCGCTCGCGTTACGGTCAGGAGACCAACATCCGCGCCGACATCAACCCGAACACCGGTGAGATGAAGCTGCAGCGGCTGATGGAAGTGGTCGAGAAGGTCGATGACTACGCCACGCAGATCGCCATTTCCTCGGCGCGCGAGCGCAATCCCGACGCTCAGCTCGGCGACTTCATCGCTGAACAGCTGCCGCCCATGGATTTCGGCCGCATCGCCGCCCAGTCGGCCAAGCAGGTCATCGTGCAGAAGGTCCGCGAGGCCGAACGCGACCGCCAGTATGACGAGTACAAGGACCGCATCGGCGAGATCGTCAACGGTACCGTCAAGCGCGTCGAATACGGCAACGTCATTGTCGATCTCGGCCGCGGCGAAGCGATCATCCGCCGCGATGAGCTGATCCCGCGCGAGAACTACAAATATGGCGACCGCGTCCGCGCTTATGTCTACGATGTGCGCCGCGAGCAGCGCGGCCCGCAGATTTTCCTGTCGCGCACCCATCCGCAGTTCATGGCCAAGCTGTTCACCATGGAAGTGCCGGAAATTTATGACGGCATCATCGAGATCAAATCGGTCGCCCGCGATCCAGGTTCGCGCGCCAAGATCGCCGTCATCTCGCGCGACAGCTCGATCGATCCGGTCGGCGCCTGCGTCGGCATGCGCGGCAGCCGCGTCCAGGCCGTCGTCGGCGAATTGCAGGGCGAGAAGATCGACATCATTCCGTGGTCGCCTTCGGCGGCGTCCTTCATCGTCAATGCGCTGCAGCCGGCGGAAGTCGCCAAGGTCGTGCTCGACGAGGATGCTGAACGCATCGAAGTCGTGGTTCCCGACGACCAGCTGTCGCTGGCCATCGGCCGCCGCGGCCAGAACGTGCGCCTGGCTTCGCAGCTGACCGGTTGGGATATCGACATCCTGACCGAGGCCGAAGAATCCGAGCGCCGCCAGAAGGAATTCGTCGAGCGTTCGTCGCTGTTCATGGAAGCCCTCGACGTCGACGAGATGGTCGGCCAGGTGCTGGCCTCCGAAGGCTTCACCAGCGTTGAGGAAGTCGCTTATGTCGATTCTGGCGAGATCGCCTCTATCGACGGTTTCGATGAGGACACCGCTTCGGAAATCCAGACCCGCGCCCGCGAATATCTGGAGAAGATCGAGGCCGAGCACGACGACAAGCGCAAGGCGCTCGGTGTTTCCGACGAATTGCGCGAAATCCCCGGCGTCACCACCGCCATGATGGTGACGCTTGGCGAGGACGGCGTGAAGACGATCGAGGATTTCGCTGGCTATGCCGCTGACGACCTGACCGGCTGGAAGGAACGCAAGGACGGCGAGACAAAAGTCTATCCGGGCGTGCTCGCCAATCATGGCGTGACCCGCGCAGACGCCGAACAAATGGTTCTGGCCGCCCGCCTCAAGGCCGGCTGGATCACCGAAGACGAGCTTGCAGCCGAAGAAGTCTCGGCTGACGAAGCCGTTGGTGCGTGAGGTGAAACCGCATCGCACCGAACCCGCCCTTGGACGAGATGAACGATCGCACCTGCATCGTTACGCGCAAACAAGCCGAACCGGATGATCTGATCCGGTTTGTCGTCGGCCCGAATTCGGCCGTCGTTCCCGACATCAAGAGAAATCTGCCCGGCCGCGGTTGCTGGGTGAGCGCCGACCGCCTACATATCGACAAGGCTGCGGCGAAGAACCTCTTTGCCCGCGCCTTCAAGGCACAGGTGGTCGTGCCGCCCGATCTTGGCGGCATGATCGACGGGCTACTTTCCAGGCACGCTCTGGGCATGCTTGGTCTTGCCCGCAAGGCAGGCGCAATTTCGCTGGGTGCCACCAAGGTCGAAAGTGCTGTCCGCGGTGGATTGGCGCTTTTCGTGCTCCACGCGACCGAGGCGTCCGACGACGGCGTGCGCAAGATCAGCCAGGCGCGACGGGCGACAGTCCATCTCGGCGGGCCCGCTATCCTTGCCTACAAACTTTTCTCCGAGGCCGAGTTGAGCTTGGCATTGGGGGGTACAAATGTGATACATGCTGCCGTTCTCGCGGGAGACGCGGGCAGGGCGGTCCAGAAGCGCATGGTTGCGCTCGACCGGTATCGGGGCGGTTCCCCGGACGATCTGGCAATGCTTGCGGCTGTTGCTGACGAAGATGATGCCGCAGAGGATATGGAATGAGCGATACGAAATCGGGTGACGACAATACGCTGAGTGTGACGCCGAAGAAGACCTTGACGCTGAAGCGCCCCGGTATGGAACAGGGCACTGTGCGCCAGAACTTCTCGCACGGCCGCACCAAGCAGGTCGTCGTCGAAACCAAGAAGCGCAAGTTCTCGATGCCCGGCGACAAGCCGGAGCCTGTTGCCGCCCCCGTCTTCACACCGAAGCCGGCGGTCGTGGCCGCACCCGTCGTCGTGCCGGAAGCACCGAAGGCGCCACCACCGCCGCCGGCCCCGGTCGAACGCAGCGGTATGGTGCTGAACGAACTGTCGCGCAGTGAAATGGAAGCGCGCCGCAGGGCGCTCGAGGGCTCGAAGGTTCGCGAGGTCGAGGACCGCCAGCGCGCCGCCGAGGATGCCAAGCGTCGCGCCGAGGACGAAGAGCGCCGCAAGCGCGAACGCGATGAATCCGCACGCCGCCAGGCCGAGGAAGAGGCGCGGTTGCAGACCGAGGCCGAATCCCGCCGTCGGGCTGAGGAAGAGGCCCGTCGACGCGCGCCATTGGCCGCCGAACTGGCAACAGTCGATGACGAGGAAGTGGCCAAGCCGAAACGTGTTGGTGCCGGCGCACCGGTGCGCCGTCCGGTCACGCCCGAAGTGGCGCGTCCGGCCAAGCCGACCAAGGCCGAGGAAGACCGCCGCCGCGGCAAGCTGACGCTGAATTCAGCATTGTCCGACGAAGACGCGCGAGCCCGGTCGCTGTCGTCGATGCGTCGCCGCCAGGAAAAATTCAAGCGCGCGATGCACAATGAGCCGCGCGAGAAAGTCATGCGCGAAGTGATCCTGCCAGAGACCATCACCATCCAGGAACTGGCGCAACGCATGTCCGAGCGCGCGGTCGACCTGGTCAAGTTCTTCATGAAGCAGGGCCAGATCCTGAAGCCGGGCGACGTCATCGACGCCGACACGGCCGAGTTGGTTGCCACCGAATTCGGCCACACGGTCCGCCGCGTCGCCGAGTCCGACATCGAGGAAGGCCTGTTCAACATCGCCGACAGTGCCGAGGACCTGGTTTCGCGTCCGCCGGTCGTGACGATCATGGGTCACGTCGATCACGGCAAGACCTCGCTGCTCGACGCGATCCGCAACGCCAATGTCGTCTCCGGCGAAGCCGGCGGCATCACCCAGCACATCGGCGCCTACCAGGTCGAGAAGAACGGTCACAAGATCACCTTCATCGACACGCCCGGCCACGCCGCCTTCACAGCGATGCGTGCTCGTGGCGCCCAGGCGACCGACATTGCCATCCTGGTGGTTGCGGCCGACGACAGCGTCATGCCGCAGACGATCGAATCGATCAGCCATGCCAAGGCGGCCGGCGTTCCGATCATCGTGGCGATCAACAAGATCGACAAGCATGATGCCGATCCGCAGAAAGTGCGCTCGGAGCTGCTGCGCCACGAGGTTTTCGTCGAATCCATGGGGGGTGAAGTTCTGGACGTCGAAGTGTCGGCGACCAAGGGCACCAATCTCGACAAACTGCTCGAGGCGATCCTGCTGCAGGCCGAAATTCTCGACCTGAAGGCCAATCCGGATCGTACCGCCGAAGGCGTCGTCATCGAAGCCCAGCTCGACAAGGGCCGTGGCCCCGTCGCCACCGTGCTGGTGCAGACCGGCACGCTGATGCCGGGCGACATCCTGGTTGCCGGCAACGAATGGGGCCGGGTCCGTGCGCTGGTCAACGATCGTGGCACGCAGATCAAGGAAGCGCCGCCGGCGATGCCGGTGGAAGTGCTTGGCTTGCAGGGCACACCGCAGGCCGGCGACCGCTTCGCCGTGGTCAACAACGAGGCCCGTGCCCGCGAGATCACCGAATACCGCCAGCGTCTGGCGCGCGAGAAGGCGGTTGCCAAGCATGCCGGCCAGCGCGGGTCGCTCGAGCAGATGATGTCGCAATTGCAGACAAGCGGGCTGAAGGAATTTCCGCTGGTCATCAAGGGCGACGTGCAGGGCTCGATCGAGGCGATCAACGCCGCGCTCGACAAGCTCGGCACCGACGAGGTGCGTGCGCGCATCGTCCATGCCGGTGCCGGCGCCATCACCGAAAGCGACGTGTCGCTGGCGGAGACTTCGGGTGCCGCGATCATCGGCTTCAACGTCCGCGCCAACGTCCAGGCACGTGCCGCCGCAGCGGCGGCTGGCATCGAGATCCGCTACTACTCGATCATCTACAACCTCGTGGATGACGTGAAGGCGGCTCTGTCGGGCCTGCTGTCGCCGGAGCGTCGCGAGACCTTCATTGGCAACGCGCAGATCCTCGAGATCTTCGACATCACCAAGGTCGGCAAGATCGCCGGCTGCCGTGTCACCGAAGGCAAGGTCGAACGCGGTGCGGGGGTGCGCCTGATCCGCGACAACGTCGTCATCCACGAAGGGACGCTGAAGACGCTGAAGCGCTTCAAGGACGAAGTTTCGGAAGTCCCCGGCGGCCAGGAGTGCGGCATGGCCTTCCAGAACTACGAGGACATGCGCGTCGGCGACGTCATCGAGTGCTTCCGCGTCGAGATGGTGACCCGGACACTCTGAGTTCGAGTGACTTGTCCATACCGGGCGGTGGCCGAGAGGCCGCCGCCCGAGGTCTATTGAGAACGACCCATATGAGACATGCGGCACGGTCCCATCCCGCGCCTCACGCTTTCAGGATAGAGAAAAATGCCCCGTCCAACCACATCCAGCCCATCCCAGCGCATGCTGCGCGTCGCCGAACAGGTGCGCCATGCGCTATCCGAAACCCTGCAGCGCGGCGAGATCATCGATCCGCTGATCGAGAACACCGTGGTGTCGGTTTCGGAAGTGCGCATGTCGCCCGATTTGAAGGTCGCTACCGCTTTCGTCTCGCCGCTCGGCGCCAAGGATACCGATGCGGTGGTCGAGGCGCTGAACAAGCATGCGAAATTCGTCCGTGGCCGTGTCTCCGGCGCGCTGCGGCAGATGAAGTTCATGCCGGAGTTCCGCTTCAAGCTCGACACCTCCTTCGACAATTTTGCCAGGATCAATGACCTGTTGAAATCGCCGGAAGTGGCGCGCGATCTGGGTCCTGAGGACCAGGAAAACGCGGACCAGGACAAAGACGACAACAAGGACACCGAATAGTGGCGCGCCGCGGCAAGAAGAAGGGCCGGCCGATCTCGGGCTGGCTGATCTTGGACAAGCCGGTCGGCATGGGCTCGACCGAAGCCGTCTCCAAGATCAAATGGCTGTTCCAGGCCGAAAAGGCCGGCCATGCCGGCACGCTCGACCCGCTGGCGTCCGGTATGCTGCCGATCGCGCTTGGCGAGGCCACCAAGACGGTGCCTTACGTGCAGGACGGCGCAAAGATCTATCGCTTCACCGTTGCCTGGGGGCAGGAGCGCTCCACCGATGACCTCGAAGGTCCGGTGACGAAAGAGTCCGACTTGCGCCCGTCGGAAGCCCAAGTGCTCGCCCTGCTGCCGAAATACACTGGCGTCATCATGCAGACGCCGCCGCAATTCTCGGCCATCAAGATCGCGGGCGAGCGTGCCTATGATCTGGCCCGCGACGGCGCGACAGTCGACATACCCGCGCGAGAGATCGAGATCGGCCGTCTGGACGTTGTCGAGCACAACGCCGACCATACTGTTTTCGAGGTCGAATGCGGCAAGGGTACCTATGTGCGCTCGCTGGCCCGCGACATGGGCCGCGACATGGGCTGTTTTGGCCACATTTCCGAATTGCGCCGGGTCGAGGTCGAGCCGTTCACGGCGGAGGATTTCGTCACCATTGCCGAACTGGAAGCCGCCCGTTTCGGTGTCCAGGACGAAGACAGCACGACGGACGTCACTGACGCAACGGAAGCCGCTGACACGACAGAGGCTGTCGACAAGGTGGAAGTACCAATCGACTTCGACGCCATCGATGCGCTTCTGGTCGATACGTCGGCGGCTCTCGACTGCCTGCCGCAGATCGCCATCAGCGACGATGCAGCGACCAAGATCCGCCTTGGCAACCCGGTCATCATCCGCGGCCGCGACGCACCGGTGGAAGCCGAGGAAGCCTGCGCCACGGCGCGCGGCAAGCTGGTCGCCATCGGTGCCATCGAGCAAGGCATGTTCAAGCCCAAGCGGGTCTTTGCCGGGTGACTCCTGTCGTCTAATGTCGAGGCGAGGACTCGCACGAGGGGCATATGGCAAAGGCTGAGACCGTGAAGACGCGGGCACCAGTGAAAACGCGGCGGCCGCCGGTCGGTGCGTCGCCCGGCACGCTGATCGCCGATCCCTCGGCGCGGCGCAGCGAACTCAGGCTGACGCTGATCTCGCCCGAAAAATTCAAGACTATCGAAAATGCCAGCATCGACGACCTCAACACCCATTGCGACAAGTGGCCGGTTATCTGGCTCGATTGTACCGGCCTCGCCAACATCCCGCTGATCGAGGAGATCGGCCGCACTTTCAGCCTGCATCCGCTGGCGCTGGAGGACGTCGTCAACACCGGCCAGCGGCCGAAGGTCGACTTTTTCGAGGATCATGCCTTCGTCGTCGTCAGGATGATCGACGACGTCGCCTCGCACCGCTATGAGCAGATCGCCGTCTTCTTCGGCAATAATTTCGTCGTCACCTTCCAGGAGAGGGAGGGCGATCCGTTCGATCCCGTGCGCAAGCGCATCGAAAGCTCAGCGCCCAACCGGTTGCGCGCCCGCGGTGCCGATTAC
Source organism: Mesorhizobium sp. M0618 (assembly GCF_040320765.1). Lineage (NCBI taxonomy): Bacteria > Pseudomonadati > Pseudomonadota > Alphaproteobacteria > Hyphomicrobiales > Phyllobacteriaceae > Mesorhizobium > Mesorhizobium sp. M0618. The sequence continues at coordinate 346,190 of NZ_JAMYQH010000002.1, forward strand.
CTCGCCTATGCGCTGATCGACGCCATCGTCGACAGCTATTTTCCGCCGATCGAGGCCGCCGGCGATACGGTCGACAGCATCGAGGACCAGATGCTGCATTCGCCGCACAAGCATCAGATGCGGCAGCTGCATGAATTGCGGCGCGACGCCAACGTGCTGAAAGGCGTGCTGTGGCCGATGCGCGATGCGCTGGCGACGCTGATCCGCAACGATGTGCCCTATGTGAAGGCCGAGACCAAGATCTTCCTCAACGACACGCTCGACCATGCGCTACGGTTGATCGAGCTGGTCGAAACCCAGCGCGACATGCTGACCGGCCTGATCGAGATGCACCTGTCGCTGAGCCAGGCGCGCACCAACGACGTCATCAGCTATCTCACCATCGTCTCGGTCATCTTCATGCCGCTCACCTTCCTGGTCGGCATCTGGGGCATGAATTTCGATCCGGAGTCTTCGCCCTGGAACATGCCGGAACTGAAGGCCTATTATGGCTATCCCTTGTCGCTGTTGTTCATGGCGCTTGTCGCGTTCGGGCTGATCGCCTTCTTCAAATGGAAGAAATGGCTTTGACAAGGCTAAAACCTGCCATTTTGGCCTGAAAAGCCGGCTTGTGAATTGGGCTGGTGTTTTCCGGGGAATTGCACTATATGCGCCGCAGCATAGCGCTATGACGTTTTGCTTGCACCGGCCCCTGCTGGACGACATCCCGGCTGAGGGCGACCCGTTTCCTCAAACAGATAAGGAAAAACACGATGTCGATTACTGCCGAGCGCAAACAGGAATTGATGGGTGAATTCGCAACCGCCAAGGGCGATACCGGGTCTCCGGAAGTCCAGGTGGCCATCCTTTCCGAGCGCATCAAGAACCTGACCGACCATTTCAAGGACCACAAGAAGGATAACCATTCCCGCCGTGGTCTGCTTGCTCTCGTCTCCCAGCGCCGCAGCCTGCTTGATTATCTCAAGCGCAAGGACGACGCGCGCTACCAGACGCTGATCGAGAAGCTCGGTCTGCGCCGTTGACGAATTGACCGGCGGGCTTTCGAAGGAGAGCCCGCCGGTCGCGCATTCTGCCAGTCGCATCGACTGGCCAGACCCGGTTTCGATCGTGCAGAGGGCACTCGAAACCGCCCATGGACGGTCATGGGGCAGGATTGCAGGACGCTCGCGCGCGCACCGCGCCGAAATCACCCGAGCTTCCCGTTGTCTTGCCCGTGGCTGCCCGAGAAAGGAAGCCAGGGAAAGGGCATCCGCGCACCGTGAAACGGCGCGGCCCTTTCCTCATATTAAGGACAAGACATGTTCAATCACCACAAAGTGGAAATCGAATGGGGCGGCCGTCCGCTCATCCTCGAAACCGGCAAGATCGCACGCCAGGCTGACGGCGCGGTGCTCGCCACCTACGGCGAGACCAAGGTTCTCGCCACCGTCGTTTCGATGAAGGAGCCGAAGCCCGGCCTCGATTTCTTCCCGCTGACCGTCAACTACCAGGAAAAGACCTACGCCGCCGGCAAGATCCCGGGTGGCTATTTCAAGCGTGAAGGCCGTCCGAGCGAGAAGGAAACGCTGGTTTCCCGCCTCATCGACCGCCCGATCCGCCCGCTCTTCGCCTCCGGCTACAAGAACGACACCCAGATCGTCGTCACCGTCGTCCAGCACGATCTCGAGAACGATCCGGACATCCTGTCGATCGTTGCCACTTCGGCCGCCCTGACGCTCTCCGGCGTTCCCTTCATGGGCCCGATCGGCGGCGCTCGCGTCGGCTATATCAACGGCGAATATGTGCTCAACCCGCATGTCGACGAGATGCAGGAATCGAAGCTCGATCTGATCGTCGCCGGCACCACAGATGCCGTGCTGATGGTCGAGTCCGAAGCCAAGGAACTCGGCGAAGAGCTGATGCTCGGCGCGGTCATGTTCGGCCACAAGGGCTTCCAGCCGGTTATCGACGCCATCATCAAGCTGGCCGAAGTTGCCGCCAAGGAGCCGCGCGACTTCACCGCGCCGGACTATTCCGCGCTTGAAGACGAGATGCTGAAGATCGTCGGCGACGAACTCAGCAATGCCTACAAGAACGTCGACAAGCAGAAGCGTTACGCCGCCGTCGACGCCGTCAAGGCGAAGGTCAAGGCAGCGTTTGCCCCGGCCGAAGGTGAAGACGCCAAATACACTTCCGAGCAGATCGGCAGCGTGTTCAAGGAACTCCAGGCCAAGGTCGTGCGCTGGAACATCCTGGACACCGGTTCGCGCATCGACGGTCGTGACCTGAGCACGGTTCGCAAGATCGTCTCCGAAGTCGGCGTTCTGCCGCGCACCCATGGTTCGGCGCTGTTCACCCGCGGCGAGACCCAGGCGCTGGTCGTTGCCACGCTCGGCACCGGCGAGGACGAGCAGTATGTCGATTCGCTGACCGGCATGTACAAGGAGAAGTTCCTCCTTCACTACAACTTCCCTCCCTATTCCGTCGGTGAGACCGGCCGCATGGGTTCGCCGGGTCGTCGCGAAATCGGCCATGGCAAGCTCGCCTGGCGCGCCATTCGCCCGATGCTGCCGAGCGCTGACCAGTTCCCCTACACGCTGCGCGTCGTCTCGGAGATCACCGAGTCCAACGGTTCGTCGTCGATGGCCACTGTCTGCGGCACCTCGCTGGCGCTGATGGATGCCGGCGTGCCGCTGGCCAAGCCCGTCGCCGGTATCGCCATGGGCCTGATCAAGGAAGGCGAGCGTTTCGCCGTTCTCTCCGACATCCTCGGTGACGAAGATCACCTCGGCGATATGGACTTCAAGGTCGCCGGCACCGCCAGCGGCATCACCTCGCTGCAGATGGATATCAAGATCGAAGGCATCACCGAGGAGATCATGAAGATCGCGCTGGACCAGGCCAAGGATGGCCGCCAGCACATCCTCGGCGAGATGGCGCATGCTCTGACCGGCGCGCGTTCGGAACTGGGTGAGTTCGCACCGCGCATCGAAGTGATGCACATCCCGACCGACAAGATCCGTGACGTGATCGGCTCGGGCGGCAAGGTGATCCGCGAGATCGTCGAAAAGACCGGCGCCAAGATCAACATCGAGGACGACGGCACGGTCAAGATCGCTTCGTCCAACGCCAAGGAGATCGAGGCGGCGAAGAAGTGGATCCACACCATCGTCGCCGAGCCGGAAGTCGGCGAGATTTACGAAGGTACGGTCGTCAAGACCGCGGACTTCGGCGCTTTCGTCAACTTCTTCGGTCCGCGTGATGGCCTCGTCCACATCTCGCAGCTTGCCAACGACCGGGTCGCCAAGACCTCGGACGTGGTCAAGGAAGGCGATAAGGTCTGGGTCAAGCTGATGGGCTTCGACGAGCGCGGCAAGGTCCGCCTGTCGATGAAGGTCGTCGACCAGGCCACCGGCAAGGAACTCGCCCGCGACAAGAAGACCGAAGGCGAAGAAAACGCCGCCTGATTGGTCTGAGACCATGAATCGAAACGGGCGCGGCTTATGTCGCGCCCGTTTTCATTTTAGCTCCGTTTTCACTTTCAGATCGTCTAGACAGGTCGAGATCGAACAATGTCCGCCGAGCCGTTGAAGACGCTTTTCCATCCCTTTGAGGCCGAGGCTGTTGCTTTGCCGGTAAAGGGCGAGCGCGTGCTGTTTCTCGGCGCTGAGCCAGGATTTCGCCTGCCTGAAGGCTTCGAGGCGACGCTTCACCTCGTGCAAGGCTTCCGGCCGGATTTTCGTGCGTTGCAGGCCTCCGGCGTCACCGCGCAACCGGAAGGCGGCGGCTTCGATATGGCACTTGTGCTGGCCGGCCGGCATCGCGGCCTGAACGAGGTGCGCATCGCCGATGCGCTTGAGCGCGTGGCGCCTGGCGCCTTGGTCGTCATTGCCGGCGGCAAGGATGACGGCATTGCCAGCCTGCGCAAGCGCGTTGACGAACTTGTCCCCCTTGAGGGCCATCTGCCGAAATATCACGGCATCGCCTTCTGGTTACGCCGTCCCGCGGATCTCGCCGTCGCGGAAGAACTGCGCGCCGCCAATCCCGCTCTGCTGGTTGAAAACCGGTTCCGCACCGCGCCCGGCATGTTTTCCTTCGACCGGATCGATACCGGCTCCAAATTGCTGGTCGAGAACCTGCCCAATGATCTGCGGGGCAGCGTTGCCGATTTCTGCGCCGGCTGGGGGTATCTGGCTGCCGAGATCGCCGCCTGCTCCCCCGGCGTTCAGGCGCTCGACCTCTATGAGGCCGATTTCGCCTCGCTCGAAGCCGCAAAGCTCAATCTGGCAGGAGTCGGCCAGTCGATCGCCAGGAATTTCTTCTGGATCGATCTGCTGAAGGAACCGGTCGAGAAGCGTTACGACGCGATCGCCATGAACCCGCCCTTTCACCGCAGCCGGGCGGCCGAGCCGGAGATCGGCGCCGGCATGATCCGCGCGGCGGCCAAGGCCTTGAAACCAGGTGGGCGGCTGTTCATGGTCGCCAACCGCCAGCTTCCCTATGAGCCGATCCTGGCGGCCGCTTTTTCGAACCATGCCGAACTCGCTCGCGCCGGCATGTTCAAGGTGCTTGTCGCTCGTCGTTGAAGCATGATCCCGAAAAGTGGATACCGGTTTTCGGAAAAGGTCATGCTCAGACGAAAACAGACATCGCGTCGCACTCAATGCAGATTGGCGACGCGCCGGACCTCATCGGTGACATGCGCGTCGCCGATCCTGATCTTGAGGGGGGCGGGCCTGCCGTAAAGATAGCCTTGCACCACCTCGCAGCCGGCTGCCCTGAGCAGCGTCGCCTGGCTTTCGGTCTCGACGCCTTCGGCAATGATGCTGACCCCGAGCGCGCGCGAAAGCCCGACGATCGTCGAGACGACCGCGCCGGAGCTGGAGTCGGTGTCGAGGCGGCTGACGAAGGACCGGTCGATCTTCAGCTTGCCGAATGAGAAATCGATCAAGTAGCTCAAATTGGAATAGCCGGTACCGAAATCGTCGACGGCGACCGAGATGCCCATATCCGCAAGCTCCTTCAGGATGGCGGCGGCGCGGTCGCGGTCCTGCATCATCGCCGTCTCGGTCACTTCCAGCTCCAGCCGCGACGGCTTGATGCCGGTGCTCGTCATAGTGTCGCGCACGATGCCGACGAAGTCCTTGGTCATGAACTGGACGGGCGAGATGTTGACGGCGACGAAGCAATCATCGGGCAGATGCTGTGCGTCGCTGCAGGCTTTGCGCAGCACCCATTCGCCGATCGGGCCGATCATGCCGGTTTCCTCGGCGATCGGAATGAACTCCATCGGCGGGATCATGCCGCGTTCCGGATGCCGCCAGCGGATAAGCGCTTCATACCCGACGATGCGGCCGGTCGGGAGATCGAGCTGCGGCTGGTAATGAAGGTCGAAGTCACCACGCTCGAAGGCTATATGCAGTTCGGATTCGATCCATTGGCGATGGTCGGCGACCCTGCCCATTTCGGCATGGAAGACCGACCAGTTGCCGACGCCGCTGGCGCGCGCGTTCTGCAGCGCCAGATTGGAGCGGCGCAGGATGAGGACCGGATCGACGCCGTCCTTTGGCATCGCCACGATGCCGACCGACAGGCTGACCGATTGCAGGTGCGTACCGAGATCATAGGGCTCCATCATCTCGTCGATGAGCCTCTCGACGGTGCTTTCCAGCGATCCGGACACCTGATTGTCGGGCAGCAGGATCGCGAATTCACCGGCGCCGATGCGTCCGATCAGCGCGCGCGGCGGCACGCACGTCTTCAAGCGCTTGGTGAAGGCGCGGATCAACTCGTCGCCCTGGCTGTAGCCGATGGCGTCATTGATCTGCTTGAACCGGTCGATGTCGATATCGATGAGGAACATCGGCTCGCCGGTCCGGCTGGTCGCGCATGCCGCCTCGGCAATCTTGCCGACCATCGCCGGGCGTGCCACCAGGCCGGTCAGCTTGTCGAAATGGGTTTCCGTGAAGACGAAATCCGCCGATTCATCGACGCCGGCGAAGAAGGACATCGCGGCGACCGATGCCGCCAGTGCGCAAAGAGCGGCCATCACCGAGACCATCATGTCCGCGGAGATGCCGACAAAACCATCGCCGAGGCCGAGCTTCAAGCCCCAGAGCCCGAGGACGAAACTGCCGAGACCCGAACTCGCTATGGTGAGCAGTCGGAACACCGGTGTTCGCTTCGGGTTGCTGACGGCGAGCATTGAAAGTTCCCCTGAGTACGGGGCTTTCTAGCGGATATCTCCTTAAAATGAGTTTCCGCGAATGAATCCAATTTTACTGGACCGAAAGTATTTCTTGAGCGGATCAATACGCCTAGCGCTGAAACGGATTCAGTTGGCGCGCTTTAAGCTTCGTGTCTTCAATGTCGCCATTCCAAAACCGCCGCGCACCTTTGGGCGACAGGCGTTAGTCTCGTCCGCCGTCGGTCTGCTTCAATTCGTCGAGTGTCGGCATGGAAACGATGTGATAGCCGGAATCGACATAGTGGATCTCGCCGGTAACCCCGGAAGACAGATCCGACAACAGATAAAGTGCCGAGCCGCCGACCTCGTCGATGGTCACCGTGCGGCGCAGCGGCGAGTTTCGCTGCTGGTAGGAGAACATATGGCGCGCATCGGAAATACCGGCGCCGGCGAGCGTGCGCACGGGTCCAGCCGATATGCCGTTCACCCTGATGCCGCGCGGACCGTAATCGTTGGCGAGGTAGCGGACACTCGCCTCCAGCCCTGCCTTGGCGACGCCCATGACATTGTAGTTCGGCATGACGCGGACGGAGCCCGCATAGGTCAGCGTGATCATCGATCCGCCGTCCTGCATCAAGGTGGCTGCATGGCGGGCGACCTCGGTGAAGGAGTAGCAAGAGATCACCATGGTACGGACGAAATTGTCCCGGCTGGTGTCGGCGTAGAGGCCTTTCAACTCGTTCTTGTCGGAAAAGCCGATGGCGTGGACGATGAAATCCAGCCCGCCCCATTCCTTGCCCAGGGTCTCGAATGTGGCGGCGACTGAAGCGCTGTCCTCGACGTCGCACGGCACCACCAGCGAGGCGCCGAGCTTGTCGGCCAGCGGCTTGACCCTGCGTCCGAAGGCATCGCCCTGATAGGTGAAGGCGAGTTCCGCCCCATGTTCGGACAATTTCCGGGCAATTCCCCAAGCGATCGAATGATCGTTGGCGACACCCATGACAAGCCCGCGCTTGCCCTTCATCAATCCGTCCATGGCCGGCAAATCCTTATGCGGAATAGCGCTGGAAAACGAGCGTGGCGTTGGTGCCGCCGAAGCCGAACGAATTGGACAAGACAGTATCGATCCTGGCGTCGTCGATGCGCTTTCGCACGATCGGCATGCCCTCGAATTCGGGGTCGAGGGTCTCGATATGGGCGCTTTCGCCGATGAAGCCGCCCTGCATCATCAGGATCGAATAGATGGATTCCTGCACGCCGGCCGCGCCCAGCGAATGGCCGGTCAGCGACTTCGTCGAGGTGATATACGGCATCTCTGGGCCGAACACCTCGCGGATCGCTCCCATTTCCTTGGAATCTCCCACCGGCGTCGAGGTGCCATGGGTGTTGATGTAGTCGACCGGTGTGGAAACCGTGGCCAGCGCCTGGCGCATGCAGCGGACCGCGCCCTCGCCTGAAGGAGCAACCATGTCGTAGCCATCCGACGTCGCGCCATAGCCGACGATCTCGGCATAGATCTTGGCGCCGCGCGCCTTGGCATGCTCAAGCTCTTCCAGCACCAGCACCCCGGCGCCGCCGGCGATGACGAAGCCGTCGCGATTGGCGTCATAGGCGCGGGAAGCTGTCGATGCCTTGTCGTTGAATTTCGACGACATCGCGCCCATGGCGTCGAACAGGTCCGACATCGTCCAGTCGAGATCCTCGTGGCCGCCGGCAAAGATGATGTCCTGCTTGCCCCACTGGATCAATTCATAGCCATTGCCGATGCAGTGCGCTGAGGTCGAACAGGCCGACGAGATCGAGTAGTTGACGCCGTGGATCTTGAACCAGGTGGCAAGCGTCGCCGATGCGGTTGATGACATTGCCTTCGGCACCGCGAACGGACCGATGCGCTTGGGACTGCCATTCTTCAGCGTCGTTTCGGCAGCTTCGACGATGGTGCGGGTGGATGGTCCGCCCGATCCCATGACGATGCCGGTGCGTTCATTGGTGATGTCGCTCTCGCCGAGGCCCGCATCCGCGATGGCCTGATCCATGGCGACATGGTTCCAGGCAGCCCCCTGGCTCAGGAAGCGCATCGCACGGCGGTCGATCATGGCCGATGGATCGAGCGTCGGCGCTCCCCAGACCTGGCAACGGAAGCCGTGTTCGGCGAAGGAATCCGAGAAGCTGATGCCGGATCTGGCGTCATGCAGAGAGGTCTGCACCTCGTTGGCATTGTTGCCGATCGACGACACAATGCCGATGCCTGTGACTACGACACGTCTCATTCGCAACTCCTTCCAGGGGTGCTGGCCAGAGAGCTGGCCAGGGATGCCGGTCAGCCAACCGCCGACTGCTTGGACAGACCGACTTTCAAATCCGTTGCCGCGTATATGGGTTCGCCATCCGCCTTCAGCCAGCCATCGGCGATGCCGAGCACCAGCCGGCCCCGCATCACGCGCTTGAAGTCGATGCCATATTCGACCTTCTTCACCGAGGGCGTGACCATGCCCTTGAATTTCACTTCACCGGTCGACAGCGCCATCCCCTTGCCGGGTTCGCCCAGCCAGCCAAGATAGAAGCCCGTCAATTGCCACATGGCGTCGAGGCCGAGGCACCCCGGCATGATCGGATTGCCGATGAAATGGCAGGCAAAGAACCACAGGTCCGGCTTGATGTCGAACTCCGCGCGGATGAAACCCTTCTCGAAGGCGCCGCCCGTCTCGCTGATCTCGGTGATGCGGTCGAACATCAGCATAGGTGGATAAGGAAGCTGGGCGTTGCCCGGTCCGAACAGTTCGCCGCGGGCGCAGGCCAGCAATTCGTCGTACTCGTAGCTGGATTTACCCGCCATCAATCTCATCCCATATCGTTCCGGGCTATCGGGTGCCCTTGTCGTTGGTTTCCTAACACAATCTGTTTCAGGCCGGAAACCGGCGTTTGCGCTTAGCCTGCTCGTCTGCCTGGGTCAATGCGCGCTATTGATCGCATTCGGACGACAGAATATATGTCCTGAGAGGTCCGGTTTCGGCAGACGTTCATTTTTTTGCCATTCTGGGCGTGTCTTGGGGCGGAACTGTGGGGTTCGACGAGAAGATGGACCTGGACGGCCGGAAGGAAAATGTCGCTGTGGACAAGCGGGTCCGTGAAGCCGGCCTGAGGCCGACGCGTCAGCGCATTGCGCTGGCCGATCTGCTTTTCGCCAAGGGCGACCGGCATCTGTCGGCCGAGGAACTGCACGAGGAGGCGGTTGCCGCCGGCGTGCCGGTGTCGCTGGCCACCGTCTACAATGCCCTTCACCAGTTTACCCAGGCGGGACTTTTGCGCATCCTCGCCGTCGAGGGCGCGAAAACCTATTTCGACACCAATACCTCCGACCACCACCATTTCTACATCGAAGGCGAAAACCGCATATTCGACATCGACAGCGGTCCGGTGACGGTTGCCAACCTGCCGGAGCCTCCGGAAGGGATGGAGATCGCCAATGTCGACATCGTGGTGAGGCTGCGCCCCAAACGCCGCGAATGACCGGCGAGGTCCCCTGACCGTGCCCGTGCTGTTGCTGCTCGCCGGGCACATCGCCATCGACCGTGCGCTGGGCCATGGCCTGAAGCTGCCGACCGCTTTCAGGACACTCATCTCGGCCGTATCGGGCGCTAGGCTGACCTGAATTTCAACACACCCAAACCGGGCTGTGAAGGATCGGGGTTTAGATTCCGGGTCAAGAATCAGTCCTTGACCCGCTCGCCGGGATAGGCGCCCCAGACAACCGACTGGGCAAGCCAGCCGGTGTGGCCGTCGAATGTCATTTCGCACCACTGGCCGTCGCAGGATTTGATCGTACCCATGACGCCAGGTTCAATCATCGCGACCACTCTTGCGTCCTTGTCGGGACTGTTGAGAAGGTCGATCTGGGCGCCCTTGCCGCGCTGCCATGGTGCGACGATTGCCGTGCGTCGGCCGGAAAGCAGCGACTGGTTGATCCAGCCTTCCGAACCATCGGCATCGCGCACGCGGCGCCATGTGTCGAATTCCTGGATGATCTCCATCGGCAGGCCGGCCTTCATATACATCCAGTCGACCGAGTAGTTGGCCCCGGGACCGACGCGCGAGTTGACGCGGCCGGATTTCAGGCTGACGAAGCGCGGCAGCGGCAGGCCACTCGGACCAAGCGTGACGACGCCCTGGGCAGGTGCAGCGGCACTCTGCGCCACGGCAAGCGGAGAATAAAGCAGGGCGCCGAGAAATGCTGCGCTGACAATCAGGCGAAGCGACGCGAAACCAGACACTTTCATTCCTTTCGGCGCTTGCCCATCGGGCTCGGCGCCCCTTTTTCTTTGTCTTCGGCGGCACCGCTTGTTACAGGGAGTAATCGGCACCGCGACCGGCTTTCAGTTTCGCCGGTCTTGGTTAAAGAGGTCTCAACGAGATCGGGTAAGAAGCAATTCCAGTAAAAGTGTGAAGCGGTTTTGCGTTCGGAATTGCGGCAAGTACTCGAGAGGGAAACAATGGCAGGCAAAAAGAAGCCTCTCGTCGTCATCACGCGAAAGCTGCCCGACCCGGTCGAGACCCGCATGCGCGAGTTGTTCGACGCCAGGCTGAATGTCGAGGACCGGCCGATGACGCAGCCGGAACTGGTCGCGGCGGTCAAGGAGGCCGACGTGCTGGTGCCGACGGTAACCGACCAGATCGACGCCGCACTGATCGCCCAGGCCGGCGACAACCTCAAACTGATCGCGAATTTTGGCAATGGCGTCGACAAGATCGATGTCGCGGCCGCGGCCAAGAGGGGCATCACCGTCACCAACACGCCGAATGTCCTGACCGAGGACACCGCCGACATGACCATGGCGCTGATGCTGGCGGTGCCGCGGCGGCTGGCGGAAGGCGCCAATGTGCTCACCGGTGACAAGAAATGGGCCGGCTGGTCGCCGACCTGGATGCTGGGCCGGCGCATCTGGGGCAAGCGGCTCGGCATTGTCGGCATGGGCCGCATCGGCACCGCCGTCGCCAGGCGGGCCAAGGCCTTCGGACTGTCGATCCATTATCACAATCGCCACCGCGTGCTGCCGGCCGTGGAAGACGGGTTGGAGGCGACCTATTGGGAAAGCCTCGACCAGATGCTGGCCCGCATGGATATCATCTCGATCAACTGTCCCTCGACGCCGGCAACCTTCCATCTGCTTTCGGCGCGGCGGCTGGCGCTGCTGCAGCCGACTGCCTATGTCGTCAACACCGCACGTGGCGACATCATCGACGAGGAAGCGCTGGTCAAGCTGATTCAGGACGGCAAGATCGCCGGCGCCGGGCTCGATGTCTACGAGCATGAGCCGGCCTTGAACAGCAAGCTGCTGAAGCTCGCCGCCAAGAACAAGGTCGTGCTTTTGCCGCATATGGGCTCGGCGACGCTCGAGGGCCGCATCGACATGGGCGAGAAGGTCATCATCAATATCCGCGCCTTCGTCGACGGCCACCGCCCGCCGGATCGGGTGCTGCCGCTCAGGACCTGACGCTGTCGCGGCCCACAAACCGTAAGATAAACCTTACGGGATAGCTTTGCGCATGGTGATCGAAGTCGGCTTGGCATAGCCCTCGTGCGCCGTCCGTTCAGTTTCGCGAAAGCCGAGGCGAGCAAAGGCCGCATGATTCCCGGTCAGTTCGATCCGCGTCTGAAGCTCGATTGCCGCCTTGCCGCGGCTGCGGGCAAGGTCTTCGACCGCCTGCATCAGCCGCCGGCCAATGCCTTGTCCCTGGCAGCCCGGCGCCACGGCGAGCTTGCCGACATAGAACTCTGTCACCTTTTCAAGGGCAAAGACGCAGCCGACGATCCGATCGCCCTTGAGCGCCACGAAGCCGGTCTCCCGCCGCGCCTTGTCCCGCAGAGTGTCGGCGGTCAAAAGGTGGGCCGAGGAGGGCAAGTCGATGACGCCGTCCATCGAGGCGAAGGCACGCATGATCAATGCGAGCACATCGTCCCAACGGTCGAAATCGGTCGGGATCCGCGCGGTGGAGAAAGCTTCGATCCGGTCCAAGAATTCAGCTTCTCTTGTAGCGGATGGTGTCGAAGCGCGCCGCCAGCCCATCATAGAGCAGCAGCCGGCCGACCAGCGGTTCGCCGACGCCGGTGATCAGCTTGATCGCCTCCATGGCCTGCAGCGTGCCGACGACGCCGGTCAGCGCGCCAAGCACGCCGGCTTCGGCGCAGGACGGCACCAGGCCCGGCGGTGGCGCCTCGGGAAACAGATCGCGATAGCCTGGATTGGGCTTGCCGTCCTTGCCGTCTTCGAATGGCTTCAGCACCGTTACCGAACCATCGAAGCGTCCGACGGCGGCATGCACCAGCGGCTTGCCTTCGCTCGCGCAGGCATCGGCCACGGCATAGCGCGTTTCGAAATTGTCGGAACCGTCGACGACGATGTCATAGCGGGCGACGAGGGCGGGCGCATTGTCCGTGGTCAGCCGGATTGCGTGCGCTTCCACCGTTGTGTTGGGATTGATGCGAGCGATTGCCGCCTTGGCGCTATCGGTTTTCAGCAGGCCGACAGTGTCGGTACCGTGAATGACCTGACGCTGCAGATTGGACAGCGAAACGGTGTCGTCATCGATCACGCCTAGTGTGCCGACGCCGGCGGCGGCGAGATATTCAAGCACCGGCGCGCCCAGCCCGCCAGCGCCGATAACCAGCACCCGGGCCTGTTTCAGCCTTTGCTGTCCGGCTCCGCCGATCTCCGGCAGCACGATGTGGCGGGCATAGCGTTCGATCTCGTCTGCGGTCAGGGCGGCAGTGGTCATTGCCTGATCATACAGGGACTGAAAAACCTTGTCAGGGGTCTTCGGTTGGCCCAACCGTCCCATGGTCGACAGTCAGGAATTGCGCGCGTCCCTGGAGACTGGAAAACAGCGCAGCATCGGTTCCTGTCATGAACGCCTGGCAGTTCAGTTCCTCCAGGATGGAAAACAGCGCCGTGCGGCGCCGGCTGTCGAGATGCGCGGCGATCTCGTCGAGCAGCAGGATCGGCGTCATGCCCGACATTTCGCCGGTCAGCCTTGCATGGGACAGCACGATGCCGACCAGCAGCGCCTTTTGCTCGCCTGTCGAGCAAAGCTCGGCCGGCATCGCCTTGGGGCGGTGCCGAACCATCAGATCCGAACGATGCGGACCCTCGAGCGTGCGCCCGGCAGCGCGATCGCGGTCACGACCCTCGACAAGGGTCCGGCGGAAGCGCTCCTCGACATCGACTGCCGGCGCGGTCGCAATTTCGGCTTCCAGGTCTCCCGAAAGGCCGATATCGGCCTGCGGAAATGGCCCCGTGTCGGGCAGCCTGTCGACCATGGCGGTCAGAAGGCGCACCATCTCGGCTCGCGCGGCGGCGATCGCCACACCGGTTTCGGCCATCTGCGTCTCGATTGCGTCGAACCAGCGGTCGTCTCGAGAGCCTTCAGTAAGCAAGCGGTTACGGCCACGCATCGCCTTCTCGTAGTCGATCGCACGTTGCCCGTGGCCGGGATCGATCGCCAGCACCAGCCGGTCGAGAAAGCGCCGGCGATCCGCGGCCGGCCCGGTGAACAACGCGTCCATGGCCGGCGTCAGCCACACCACGCGCAGCCATTCCAGCATGTCCTCGGCCGAACGCGCCGACGCTCCATTGATGCGCACCCGCCTGCCGCCTTCGCCGGCGGTGTCGCCGCCCGAAATGCCTGTTCCGATCTCGACTTGGCCGTCAGGTCCGTCGAGCCGGGCATGCAATGCAAAGCCGCCGTCGCCGCCCTCGCGTGCGACATCCGCGTAAGGGGCGCGGCGCAAGCCACGCCCCGGTGTCAAAAAGGAGATCGCTTCGAGGAGATTGGTCTTGCCGGCGCCGTTGTCGCCGGAAAAAACCACGGCACCTGGCGCCAGACCAATCGTCAGCGCCGCGTAGTTGCGGAAGTTAGTAAGTGTTAACTTACTTATATGGTTCTGTGCCGGCAACCGCTATCCGCCTATAGAGCGCTCCATCGTTTCACGGAAACGCAGAACCGCTCTATCTCTTTGTTTTGACGCAACTCCGTACGGAAAACCGCTTCACACTTCTCCTGGAATTGCTCTAGGAGTTGCCGTAAATCGCGCCTTGCCGCCGGTCCACAACAGACCAAGCGGTGACACGGCGCCGCTACACCCGCATCGGCATCAGCACATAGAGTGCGGTCTCGTCGGCCATGTCGTGGATCAGCGTCGGCGAACCGGCATCCGCCAGCATGAACTTGGCTTCCGTGCCGGTCAGTTGCGCGGCAACGTCGAGCAGGTACTTGGCGTTGAAGCCGATCTCGATCGGATCGGATGAATAGTCGGCGGACAGTTCTTCGGTGGCGCTGCCTGAATCCGGATTGTTGACCGCAAGCGTCACCTGACCCTCGCTGATCGACAGCTTCACCGCGCGGCCGCGTTCGGAAGAGATGGTCGAGACGCGATCGACGGCGGCGGCAAAGCTCTGGCGGTCAATGATCAGCTTCTTGTCGTTGCCGGTCGGAATGACCCGCTGATAGTCGGGGAAGGTGCCGTCGATCAGCTTCGATGTCAAAACCACGCTGCCGATGGTGAAGCGGATTTTGGTGTCCGACAGTTCGGTGGTCACCGCGACATCCGGATCGTCGACGAGCTTCTGCAGCTCGCTCACCGTCTTGCGCGGAATGATGATGCCCGGCATGCCTTCGGAACCCGCTGGCGCATCGATCTCGGCGCGCGCCAGGCGGTGGCCGTCGGTCGCCACCGAGCGCAGCTTCAGCTTGCCGGCGACCTCATGCGTGTGCAGGTAGATGCCGTTCAGGTAATAGCGTGTCTCCTCGGTGGAGATGGCGAATTGGGTCTTCTCGATCAGGCCTTTCAGGGCAACCGAATCGAGACGGAAGATATGCGAGAAGGATCCGGCCGAAAGCTCCGGGAAGTCGGATTGCGGCAGGCACTGAAGGCGGAAGCTCGAGCGGCCAGACGTCACCGTCATGGCGTTGCCGTCCTCGTCCGTCTTCAGCATCACCTCGGCGCCATCGGCAAGCTTGCGCACGATGTCGTAGAGCAGATGTGCCGGGACCGTCGTCGCCCCGCCGCGCTCCACCTTGGCGGGCGTCGCTTCGGTCACCTCGAGGTCGAGATCGGTCGCCTTCATTTCAAGGCTGGCGCCTTCGGCGCTGAGCAGCACGTTGGACAGGATCGGTATGGTGTTTCGCCGCTCGACCACACGATGGACGTGGTTGAGCGATTTCAGGAGATTTGACCGTTCCAGGATAACACGCATGACGAAACAGGCTCGCTTGAATGAATGACGGGTCACCAGTGAGCGGCGTCCCGCGAAAGGTCTGAACAGGCTCAGAATCTGCGTAAACTGACAGGAAAAAACCAGCAAACGCAAGCCCGCGCCACCGGTTCAGGCCGGCTACGCGGGCTTTCTGGGGATAACGCGCTCGAAGTCCGCGAGCCAGTGTCGTAAAACCGAAATCCAGATCGCTTCCAGGCGGCGCCACGAGCCCGATCCAGGCCCAGCGCCGCACTGGCAAGCCATTGAATTCCGGTATTGTTCCGGCTCGGCCATCCCCGGAGGATCAGGCCTGGTCGTTGATCAACCGCCTCAGAAGCTCAAGTTCCTGCGCCAGCGTGTTGTCGTTGCCGGAAAGGTCCTCGATCTTGCGCACGGCATGCAGCACCGTGGTGTGATCGCGGCCGCCGAAACGCCGTCCTATCTCAGGCAGCGAGCGCGGCGTCATCACCTTCGACAGGTACATGGCGACCTGCCGCGGCTTGACGATGGTGCGCGTGCGCCGGTTGGACAGCAATTCGGTCTTCGACACATTGTAGTGACGCGCCACGATGCGCTGGATGTCCTCAATACGGACACGCTTCGGCTCGCCGGTGCGATAGATGTGGCCGAGGATTTCGTCGATCCGGTCGATGGTGATCTGCGGCTCGAAGGATTGACGGAACAAAAGCTGATTGAAGGCGCCTTCCAGCTCGCGTCCGCTGCCGGTCACGGTGCGGGCGACGTGATTGAGGATCTCCTCCGAAATGTCGAGCGACGCGTCGTCGCTCCTGGCCGTGGCAAGGCGCAATTTGAGCATGCCGAGGCGCATGGCGAAATCGGGCGCCGACATTTCAAGCGCGACACCGCCATTGAGGCGCGAACGGACCCGCGGTTCGAGCGATTCCAGTTCCGATGGCGGCCGGTCGGCGGCGACGACGACCTGCTTGGCGCTGTCGAGCAGCATGTTGATGAGGTGGCAGAATTCGTGCTGGATCGACTTGCCCTGCAGAAACTGCATGTCGTCGATGATGAGCAGGTCGATGTCGCGCAGCTGTTCCTTGAGCGTCAGCGCGTTGTTGTCGCGGATCGCGGTGGCAAAGCGCCACATGAAATACTCGGCCGTGAGATAGACGACGCGCGACTTGGGGTTCTGCTTCAGCGATTCCGCGGCGATGGCCTGCAGCAAATGTGTCTTGCCGAGCCCGACGGTTGCGTGAAGGAAAAGCGGATTGAAGCGCACCGCGCTCGATTGCGATTCCGCCACTGCCTTGGCGGCGGCGAAGGCCACCCGGTTCGACGGTCCCTCGATGAAGGAGCCGAACGTGTAGCGCGGATCGAGCGGTGATCCCAAAACGTTGTGGCGGAATTCGCTCTCGATCGGTGTGCCCGGACGCGGAGCCGGTGCGCGCTCCACCCGGCTGGGGCTGACTGTGCCGGCGGCAAGCGCCGTCTGCGTCTGCCGTGTCACCTTGCTGCGTGCTGGCGTTACCTCTGGCTCGGCCTGGCTGCGTCCCTGACGGGTTGCCGTGCGCACGACGATGTCGATTTTGAGGAGATCGGGATCCTCCTGCTTCCACAACTCGGAGATGAGGTCGAGATAGTGGCCGTTGATCCATGAGCGCAGGAAGGCAGTAGGCACCGAGATGCGGACGATGCCCTTGGAAGCCTCGGCGACCTTCATGCGGCCAAACCAGCTCGAATAGACTTCGGTTCCCAGGCGCGCCTTCAACTGGGCTTTGACCCGGTCGAATTTCTGTTCCGCGTCGCTGGACACCGCCATGTCGTTTGCTCCGATCAAAGTTCCAGGAAATGGGAGGTCGCCCGTAAGCTCCCTTTCGATGCCGCTCTGCATGATCTTTTCCTTGTTCTTCCGTACCTGTTTCCACCGGGGATGCGCCTCCTGCATCCGGTTCCGGCGACCTAAGTCTTTGCTACGATGTCCGCTGCCGCCGCCGGCAGATGAACGTCGCCCATTATCTGCGGGAACCGGTGCCGGCCCATGGAAGCCAGTCCGCGTTGGGTATGTCAGGGCAATACAACACCGTCCGGCGAAAGGAGCGCCGGCGCGCCGTCTACCTGCCATGTCTAGTTACGCCAGTCCCCTACCGTATCGAAAAAGACAAACCAAACCCGTCCGCGGACTTGATCCGCGTTGCAAATCCCACCAATTTAAGCTGGCCGATTCAGGCTTGGGTTAAGAGCCAGAGCCCGTCCCTTTCGATAGATCGACACTACCGAAATCGCTGTGGATAGGGCAAGGCCACGTCTAACGGATTTTTAAGGAATCTGGTTACTGGAGGCGGGTTCGAGTGGCGTGCCGTGACGGCACATTTTAACAAAGCCATTGTGATTCAAACCCTTTTCCGGCGAATATGAAAAACCGGACGCTGAGAGAAATATTCTGAAATAATTCGCTTGACAGCGACTTGTCCCCGATCGGGTCGGCCCGGTGTGGACAAGCTGTGGATCACCATCAGTAAGTGTCTGAAAATTATAAGCTATTTCTGACAGTTAAGAATCATTAAGCTGGCCCTTTTCAAGCATGCCGATCAACAGCAGGCATGCATATGCCGGCAAACTATTCCCAATTGTGAAATCCGCCTAAGACGCCGTTTCCGGACATTCTTTTTAAGTGCTTGCCGGCAAACGAAAAAACCCGGCACAAACGGCCGGGTTCGAAGAACGTCAGTCTAGGCAAGTAATGTCAGGCCGACAGTACCTTGACCCGCTGAGCCAGTCGCGACACCTTGCGGGACGCCGTGTTCTTGTGAATCACGCCCTTGGTCGCGGCGCGCATCAATTCCGGCTCCGCGATCTTGAAGGCAGCCTGTGCGGCAGCCTTGTCGCCGGAGGCAAGCGCCTCTTCGACCTGGCGGATATAGGTGCGGACGCGCGAGCGGCGGTTCTTGTTGATCGCTGCGCGGCGGACGATCTTGCGCGTTGCCTTTTTGGCCGAGGATGTATTGGCCATGATGCCTCTCTTCTGATCTGGTCGGCGCATGCGGGGTGCCGCAGGGCGCAAAAAACAAACGGGCAGCCACGGGGCCGCCTCGGTTGGTGCGGCTTATAGTTCAGCTTTTCCGGCGCGTCAACGCTGCCTGGCCTTCTTTTTGGCGGCCAACAGCCATCTTCTTCTCGGCGAGAGGATTGGCGTCAGCGGTTGGTGAAATTCGGCTTCCGCTTCTCGGCAAAGGCCGCCATGCCTTCCTTCTGATCGTCCAGTGCAAACAGCGAGTGAAACAGCCGGCGCTCGAACCGCAATCCCTCGGCAAGCGTCGTCTCGAAGGCGCGGTTGACAGC
This sequence comes from Mesorhizobium sp. M0618, assembly GCF_040320765.1. Taxonomy (NCBI): domain Bacteria; kingdom Pseudomonadati; phylum Pseudomonadota; class Alphaproteobacteria; order Hyphomicrobiales; family Phyllobacteriaceae; genus Mesorhizobium; species Mesorhizobium sp. M0618. The sequence goes on from NZ_JAMYQH010000002.1 coordinate 364,907, forward strand.
CTCCTTCGCCATCATCACCGATGGTAGCGAGAAAGCGGCGATCTTGGCCGCGGCCTTCAGCGCCTCCTCGACAAGCTCGCCGGCAGGCACGACCCGCGACACCAGGCCAGAACGCTCGGCCTCGGCGGCATCCATCATCCGCCCGGTCAGGCACATGTCCATCGCTTTCGACTTGCCGACGAAGCGGGTCAGCCTTTGTGACCCGCCCATGCCTGGAATGACGCCGAGGGTGATCTCGGGCTGGCCGAATTTGGCCGTGTCGGCGGCGATAATGAAATCGCACATCATCGCCAGCTCGCAGCCGCCGCCGAGTGCATAGCCCGCCACCGCCGCGATAATAGGCTTTCGCGCCCGCGTCAGTTCCTCCCAGCCGACGAAGAAGTCTTGGGCGTAGGCGTCCGCGTAGGAGATGGACTGCATCTCCTTGATATCGGCGCCGGCGGCGAAAGCTTTTTCGGAACCCGTGATGACCATGGCGCCGATATCTGGATCGGCGCTGAACCCGTTCACGGCTGCCACCACTTCGGTCAGAATCTGCGAATTCAGCGCGTTGAGCGCCTGCGGCCTGTTCAGCGTGATCAGCCCAACCTTGCCGTGCGGCTCGGTGATGATCGTCTCATAGGCCATGGCTGCTTCTCCTTGCTCACGCTCGTCTGGAGCGGTTCATCGTTTCACGGAAACGCAGAACCGCTTCCATCTCCTTTGTCTCGACGCAATTCTCGACGGAAAACCGTTTCACACTTTTCCTGGAATTGCTCCAACTCACCGCTGACATGTCCGGCAATAAAAGGTCGATCGGCCGCTCTGCACGATCCGTTCGATGTGGCCGCCGCAGCCGGGCTTGGAGCAGGCCTCGCCTTCGCGGTCGTAGACGGCGAAGGCGTGCTGGAAATAGCCCAGCGACCCATCGGTCTGCATATAGTCCCGCAGTGAGGAGCCGCCGGCTGCGATCGCATCCGATATCACCGAACGAATGGCTTGCGCGAGGTGTTCGCTTTGGGCTTGGGCTTTCTTTTCGGGCCTGGCGATCGTGCCCGCCTCGCGCAGCGGCGACAGGCCGGCACGCCACAACGCCTCCGACACATAGATGTTGCCGAGCCCGGCGATCAGCCTCTGGTCGAGAAGCGCTGCCTTCAGCGGTGATCGCCGCCCCTTCATCAATGAGGCGAGCAGCGCACCGTCCAATGTGTTGCCCGTAGGCTCGACGCCAAGTCCAGCCAGCATCGGGTGAACGTCCGGCAGTCCCTCCGCAAACAACATGAAGCCGAAGCGGCGCGGATCATTGAAGATCACGCGGGACCGGGCACCGGTTGGAGACTCGACATGGAAGACGACGTGGTCGTGATTGGAGCTTTTCGAGCGGTCGTGCCGGAAGATGCCGGGCATGTCGCTGCCATCGGCCGTCTCGACGCGGAATGAGCCCGACATGCCGAGATGGCAGATCAGCACGGGCCCGCCTTCCAGGTCCATCGTCAGATACTTGGCCCGGCGGCCGAGTGCCGTGATCGTCTTGCCGGTCAGCCGCTGCGCGAATTTCTCGGGAAATGGAAAGCGCAGATCCGGTCGGCGCGCCTCGACACGGGCGATCGTGGCGCCTTCCAGAACCGGCTGAAGTCCGCGCCGGACGGTTTCGACCTCCGGCAATTCAGGCATGACCGCCGATCGCCGCATAGAAAGAAGTGCCGTAGCGTCCGGGCGCCAGCCCGAAATGCTCGGCCAGGGTCTCGCCAATGTCGGCGAATGTCGTTCTCAGTCCGATGTCGCCGCCCTTGAGACCCGGTCCAGTGCCGATCACCGGAATGCGCTCGCGCGTGTGATCGGTCCCGCCCCAGGTCGGGTCGTTGCCGTGGTCGGCCGTCAGGATGAGAAGATCGCCCTGCCGCAGCCTCGCAAATGCTTCCGGCAGCCGCAGGTCGAAGGCCTCGAGCGCGGCAGCATAGCCTGCGACATCGCGGCGGTGACCGAATTCGGTGTCGAAGTCGACGAAATTGGCGAAGACGAGGTCACCGTCGCCGGCATCATCGATCGCACCCAGCGCCTCGTCGAACATCGCCATGTTGCCTGCCGCCTTGCGCACTTGCGAAATTCCGCGATGGGCGAAGATGTCGCCGATCTTGCCGACGGCGATGACACGGCTGCCACGCGCCGTCAGCCGGTCGAGCAGGGTCGGTTCCGGCGGGGGCACGGCGTAGTCATGACGGTTGTATGTCCGCTCGAAAGTGGCGGTGGTTTCGCCGACGAACGGCCGTGCGATCACCCGTCCGATCCTCAGCGGGTCAACCAGCCTGCGCACCACCTTGCAGAATTCATAAAGCCGGTCGAGGCCGAAATGGACTTCATGCGCGGCGATTTGCAGGACCGAGTCGACCGACGTGTAGCAGATCGGCTTGCCGGTCCGGATGTGCTCCTCACCGAAGCGCTCGATGATCTCGGTGCCCGGCGCATGGCAATTGCCGAGAATGCCCGGCACCTTGCCTTCACGGATGATCGCCTCGGTCAGTTCGGCCGGAAAGGCCGGAACCGTATCCGGGAAATAGCCCCAGTCGAGGCGCACCGGCAGGCCGGCGATTTCCCAATGGCCGGATGGCGTATCCTTACCGCTCGAAACCTCCTGAGCAGCACCGTGGAAGGCAGTTGGGAGCAGATCCGCCCCGCTGTTGGCAAACCCCAGTCCCGTCGCGGTTTCGGCAGCCTTGCCAAGCCCGAGGGAGGCCATATGAGGGACAAACAGCGGTCCACTGCGAAACCCTTCGCGATCCGCACGGCCCTCCGCACAGGCCTCTGCGATGTGCGCGAATGTGTTGGCGCCGGCGTCACCGTAGCGGTCGGCGTCGGCCGCGCCGCCGATGCCGAAGGAATCCAGGACGAAGAGGAAAGCGCGCGCCATCGAGTTGTTGCCAGTTTGACCGACCAGACATAGGGTTCCGCGACTTCATTGGCAATTCGGAAACCAAACGGCAACGGGCAGGCGTGATAATCAGTGCATATCGCCCAAAAGTGCGCTGCGGTTTTGGGGGCAACGACTTGCACAAAGCAAGCAGTGCGTTGCCCAAAAGTGCGCAGCGGTTTTGGGATGACGGTCTGAGCATCGATCCAGGAAAACAGACGGCGGTTCTGTCATGAGGGTTGCGTTAAAGACATATGCCGCTCTGTTGCTGGGGCTGGGCGCGCTCGTCGGGCTCTGGTCCAACCCGGCGCATGCCGACTGGCGCGATGATATCGGCACGTTTCGCATAGGCATCGTTGCCGAGCCAGGCGCCGGCAACGCCGTTCCGGGCCTGGCACTGTTGACCGACGCCTACACCAAGGCCTTGGGCATGAAGGTCGAGTTTGTCGTTGCCCGCAATTATGCCGCGCTGATCGAGGCGCAGGCCGATTCCCGCATCGAATATGCGATCTATTCGGCCACCGCCTATGCAACGGCCTCGCAGCGCTGCTTATGTATCGAACCGCTTGTCGCTCCGGTCGATTCAGACGGCGCGATCGGCATCCGCTCCGTTCTGCTGACGCGGGACGGCAAGCTGCCCGACCTTGCGGCGATGGACCGCCATCGTATCGCCATGGCGCCTTCGGACAGCGTCGGCGGTTCTCTCCTGCCATTGGCGGCGTTGGCCGCTGAAGGCCGCAAGATCGCGGAAGATGCACCGTTTCTGGCCCGTGCCGATTCGGCCGCGGCGGCCGAGACGATGCTGGTCGACGGCAAGGCTGATGGCCTGTTTGGCTGGGTGACGGCCGCTGCCGACGGCCCGCGAGAACCGTCGGGCACGCAGGCCAGGTTGGAGGCGGCAGGGCTCTCGGTGACGGCGCTTCGTGTCGTGTGGACGTCGGGTCTGCTGAGATACGGCCCGCACGCGGTCCGCAGCGATCTCGACCCGGAAGCCAAGCGTCGACTTGCCGTGTTCCTCACCAACCTCAAGTCGACGACACCCGATATCTACGCCCTCCTGGAATCGGGACATTCCGGCGGCTTCGCTCGCGTGGCGCCAAAAGATTACGAGATGGCCGCTGCTATCGTGCGCTTCGTTTCGGACCGTGAGCCGCAGCAGTAGCGGCCCTGCGGAGGGTCTAGCTGGTTCTGTTCAACAGTCGCTGCAAGGGATCGTCACGCTTCTGCGGGGGCGCAGATAATAGGTTTCGCCCATGGTTATGTTGCTGAAAGCCGAGGTCAGTCCAAGCTTCTGTTGACTGCTCGCGCTCCACGCGATGACCGGCGTATAGCCGAGGTTGCTTTCGACGCGAATGAGAAACGTGTTGGCGACTCTGAGCGACGTCGGGATCGTTGTCTCGGTGGTGGCGCCGGCGCCACGGCTGGCGACGCCGGCGACCAATTTGCGTGACCAAACCACCAGTGCCCTCGTCGCATCGGGCGTAACCTGTATCGCCGTGATGGTGATGCTAGGGGGCGAGCGGTTGTAGGGCTGAAGGGTGACGCTGCCGATCTGCATGATGGCGTCGACATCCGCCTTGAGGACGCTTGTCTGTTGGGTGACGAGATCGGCCACCATGCTGCCGATACGACTGACCTTTTTGCTGGTCTCGATGGCTTGCGACGCTTCCATTGTGAGGAAATACATGATCAGCAGAATTGGCATGATCAAAGCAAATTCGACCGCCGCGATGCCGCGCCGATCGGACCAGAATCGACTTGCTTTCCGCCAAACTCCCGTAATCATAAGATGTGCCCCCGCACGCATCATGCCCATTGCCCTTTTCTTATACTGCTCGTGCATTCCGCTCAGTTGTCGAACGGCTCGTTCTGCCAGGTCACCGATGCGAAATGCAGGGTCTTGTTGCCGCCCATCGACTGCGCCAGCAGATCGGTCATAACAGGCCACTTGTAGAAGACCCGAAGCATGTTCCTCGACTCCGCCGCACCCGCTGTCACTGAGAACGATTGGGTTGCGGTGCCTTTCGTCAGTACGACGTCGCCGTTCTGGATCTTGAAGCCTGCCGTGGCCGCATCGGCGAACGACGTATATTGGCGAAGATCCACCAGCAGTTGATTGGGACAATCCTGGGAGACGATGATCTGCAGTTTCGTGCAGATCATGTCCCGCAAATTGGTTCCGGCAACGTCAGCCGCTCTCAACTGGCCGGTGCGCAGCTTGCGCGCGACATCGTCGGTGACGTTGGCCATCACCTCCTGGCCGGCAAACGAGATGCAGCTTTCCAGAATGGCAAAGACAAGCAGCGCGAAGGGGACTGAAAGGATCGCGAATTCGATTGCCGTGGCGCCGCGCCGGTCACGAAGGAAGCGGGCGAAAAACCTTGGGCGTCTCACTTTGTGGTCGCCTGCGCGACCGAATTCCTTGCTCATGTCCGATCCTGCCGATCTCTATGCGGTCTCGGAAGGAGCATTAGCGCAAACCGATTGAGGTCCGGTTTGGATGATCGTTAAAGTCGGCGCAGGCCTCTTAACCAGACAATAACCGGAACGGCAGTCGGCAACGCCACCTATCGGCTGACGCTCATCTCCGCTTCCGAAGACTTCTCCGCTTCGCTCTTGTACGAGCTTTCGCAATAGGGTGTGCACGACATCGTCTGGATTTCGGCGCGCCGATAGATGCGCACGGACGAGGCGGCTTGCCGCACCACGGTAACCTGCTCGTCGACGATGGGGCTGCCGTCCGTATCGAGCACGACCAGATTGGTGACCCCGAAGCCTTTGCCGGTGAGCACGATCGTTGAAGCGTCCTGCACCGAAGCGTCGGCGATTGCCGGGTTGCCGACCACGATGGTGTCGGCGGGACGCGACAGTTTGACGATCTTGGCCTGGTTCATCGTCACCTCGATGCCGGCGCCGGCCATGGCGGGCGCGACGAAGCTCAAGACGGCAAAAAGCGCGGCAATCAGGATTGACGATCTCGGCTGGGCCATTGAGGCGCTCCACGCAGGCGGACTGATCAACAGAGCATGAACGAGATTGGTGAACCAACGGTTAAGCATGCGATGTTGCCAATCGTGCAATGGCCGACAAGGGCGCCCGCGAGGCGCGGTCCGGTCGGGTCAAGCCTGGGACTGGAAGGCGCGGCGGTACTTTAGCCCGAAGTTAACCACGCAATATGTTCGAACCGGGAAAGGAATCGGTAAGGCTGTTTCTTAAGCCGATCGAAAGAGCTTCTCCCTAGATTGGCAGCATCCGATCAACCATCACAGAAGTTGACGGAAGTGCTGTAACACGTGGAGTAGGAGCTCTCGAATGTCTAATCTCATCGCACGTTTTGTGAAGGACGAATCCGGCGCGACCGCTATCGAATATGGTCTGATCGCCGCTCTCATCGCGCTCGCCATCATCACTGGCGCGGGCCAGCTCGGTACTGCGCTCAATGCCAAGTTCACCAACATCGGATCCACGTTGAACGGCGCTGGCAACTGATCGGCCTAGTCGCCGAGCATCTGGGTTACTGAAAAGGGCTGCCAGGTGGCGGCCCTTTTTCTATACCGCTGCAATATCAATCGTCTTTTCGTTTCAGGCCTCATCAATCGTTAATCGAACATACTTAGATTGAGTCCCGTGAAATCGGACAATAGGCATGGCGCCCGATGCTTGAAGCCCTGATCTTCGTCGTGTTTCCGTTCTGCATGCTGTTTGCTGCGATCTCTGACATGCTGTCGATGACGATCGCCAACCGCGTGCCGGCGCTGCTCGTCGTCGTTTTCGCGCTGGTCGCGCCTCTGACAGGCATGGATTGGGCGGCCTATGGCGCACATTTCGCCGCCGGCGCCCTGGTCCTGGCCGTGACGTTCGGCCTGTTTGCAATGGGCGGCATGGGCGGCGGCGACGCCAAGCTTCTGGCCGCCACCGCGATGTGGATGGGCCTCAATATCAATCTCGTCGAATATTTTGTCGCCTCGACAATCATCGGCGGCCTGCTGACGCTCGCCATCATCCTCTACCGGAAGTCGCTGCTTGCGGCCGTTACCGGCCAAAATCCGTTTCTGCGCCATTTCGCCGACGAAGCAAAAGGTGTTCCCTACGGCGTCGCGCTTGGCCTTGGCGGGTTGCTGACCTATCCGGATTCGCCTTTGATGGTATGGGCGCTTGCCAGACTGGCGGCCTGAGCGCGATCTTATTTTGTTGTCTGTCAGCATTGCCGAAACCCCGTTCTCAACAGGGCCGACCCGGCTGTTTTGGCCGGTCAGGCCACATTCCGGCTAATTTATGTAAACCTTAAATTAATCACGATCGTAAGCGTTACATTAACCTTGTTTTGACGATTGACGCTGCAAAGTCCGGCTTGGCGACGTGGTTTGCCAGGGCAAGGGTTCGGACAGATGCCAGCATCGCGATTGATAATTCTGAGCGTGGCGGTGGCCGCGGCGGGTGGCGCTGGCTATGTCGCGAAGAACATGGTGGCACCGCCGCCCCAGATCGTCGTCGATTCCGGCCCCCAGGCCCCGGCGGTGGCACTCCAGGATGTGCTTGTGCTTTCAGGCGACGTTCCGATGGGCGGCCCGATCCAAAACAACATCGCCTGGCAATCCTGGCCCGCCGACGGCGTCAACGCGAATTTTATCACCCGCACCGCCGAGCCCGAGGCGCTGGACAAGCTGAAGAGCTCCGTCGCCCGTGTGGCGATGTATGCCGGAGAACCCCTGCGGCGCTCCAAGCTGATCGGCGAGGGGCAGAGCTTCATGTCGTCGATCCTGCCTTCCGGCATGCGGGCGGTCGCCACGGCCATCTCGGCCGACACGTCGGCCGGCGGCTTCATTCTTCCCAACGATTTCGTCGACGTCATCATGACCCGCAGGGCCGATGCCACCAGCGGCGCCGCCGGCTTCAACACCGAGACCATCCTCAAGAACATCCGCGTCCTGGCCATCGACCAGACCATTCAGGAGGACGAGGAAGGCAAGAAGACCAGGGTAGGCCAGACTGCAACGCTGGAACTGACGCCCAAGCAGGCGGAGATCATCACCGTCGCCCAGCAGATGGCGGATCGCCTGACCCTGGCGCTGCGGGCAGTCGCGGACACGCAGGAAAAGAATCTGGGTGAGGCCGACTATCTCGTTTCCGGCAATGGCCGCAGGGGAACGGTGAGGTTGATCAAGTCGGGCGAAGTTTCCGAAGTGGGAGCAAGGAAATGAGGCTAAGCGGTAAACTGCCGGCAATCGTAGCCGCGGCGTTCGGCCTGCTGCTCGTCGGAACGAACGTGCAAGGCAGCGTCGTCGAGGCAAAGAACGCGCAGGTCACGGCATCGACGGCCACCCAGCGCGTCAAGCTCGGCCTCAACAAGTCGGTGGTCATCGACCTGCCGAGCGATGCCTACGACATTCTCGTCGCCAACCCGGCGGTTGCCGATGCGGTGACCCGCACCGCAAGGCGCATCTATCTGTTCGGCAAGGCGGTCGGCGAGACGAACATTTTTGTCTTCGGCCCGAATGGCGAGCAGATCGTCAGCCTGGACCTGGCTGTCGAACGCGATGTTGCCGGCCTTGAGGATTATATCAGGCGCTTCCTGCCGACGTCGACCATCAAGGTGGAACTGCTCAACGACAACGTCGTCCTGACCGGAACGGTCGACACGCCGCTGGACGCAAAACGCGCGGTCGACCTGGCGACGATCTTCGTTTCGGGTGGTGAAGCGACGACGGGACAATATTCGCAGACGGCGGCCGGCGGTTCGGCCCAGAGCGGTGTCGACATCAACAACCCGGACCAGGAGCGCCGCACCAGCAAGATCGTCAACCTGCTGCAGATCATTGGCGACGACCAGGTCACGCTGAAGGTCACGGTCGCCGAAGTCAGCCGTTCGGTGATGAAGCAACTTGGCGTCAACATGGTCGGCAGCGGTGGCAGCAACGGCATCAGCTACGGCTCGATCAGCGACAACTTCACCGGCCTTGGCAAGCAGCTGTCGAATTCGGGCTTCCAGATCGGCGCGTCGGGGCTGCAGGCCTATATCAACGCCATGGAGCAGTCCGGGGTCATGAAGACCTTGGCCGAGCCGACCCTGACCGCCGTATCAGGCGAGAAGGCGACCTTCAAGGTCGGCGGTGAATACAATATGGTGAGCAGCGTCTCCCAGAACGTATCCTCCGACAACCAGACTGGCCTGAAAACCTACACCCTCGACAAGATCGAGTACGGCATCGGCCTGGAATTCCAGCCGGTGGTGTTGTCTCCCGGCCGCATAAGCCTGAAGGTCAGGACGTCGGTTTCCGAGCCGACAACCGAGGGATCCGTATCGCTCTCCTCGGGCGTGACCAGTCCCGGAATGAATGCCCTGTCGCTGCGCAAGCGTCTTGCCGATACGACGGTGGAACTGCCCTCAGGCGGCTCCATGATGATCGCCGGCCTGGTTCGCGACGATGTCAGGCAAGCCGTCAATGGGTTGCCCGGACTGACAAAGATACCGGTGCTCGGCGCGCTCTTCCGCAGCAGGGACTTCGTGCGCAACGAGACCGAGCTCGTGATCATCATCACGCCCTATCTGGTGAAGCCGGTAGCACGCAACGACCTTGCCAAGCCGGATGACAATTTCAACGCCGCCAGCGATGGCGCTGGCATGTTCCTTGGCCGCGTCAATCGTGTCTACGGCACCATGCAGACAGACAAGCCCAACGGCCGCTACCACGGCGTTGTCGGCTTCATCTACAAGTGAGCGGGGAAGCGGACATGTCTCAGTCAGCATTGAAGGCAAGCACCATCGCGGCAGCGATGCGCTTTGGCCGCTCGCGGGTCTGCCGGGGAGCCGTTCCTGTCCTGGCGGTTGCGGTGGCGGCTCTGCTGGCCGGCTGCGCCCAGCGCGACAGCATCACGGTCGGCGCCATTCCGGACGATTACCGCACCAACCATCCGATCGTGATCGCCGAGAAGAATCAAAAGATCGACCTCCCGGTTGGTGCCGGTGACCGCGGCATGACCGGCTCTCAGCGCGATACACTTCTTGGCTTCCTCGATGGCTATGACAGAAGTGCCGCCCCGACGCTGACGATCCAGGTCCCGAGCGGATCGGCCAATGAGGTCGCCGCGACCGCGGCGGCCCGTGATTTCGCCCGGCTCGCGATCGCCAGCGGCGTCAAGCGCAACCGGCTTGTCGTCACCTCTTACCAGGCCGCCTCGAGCGAGATATCCTCGCCGGTCCGCGTCGCTTATGTTTCGGTGAGGGCGCAGACCGACAAATGCGGACGCTGGCCAGCCGACCTCGTCGATACGTCGGAGAATAAGCACTATGCCGACTTCGGCTGCTCCTATCAGAACAATCTTGCCGCCCAGATGGCCAACCCGGCCGATCTGCTCGGCCCGCGCAAGCCGTCCACAATCGATGCTGAAAATCGCGGCGCGGTGATCGATGTCTACCGTGCAAGAGGCATTTCGGATGAGTTCCTGGGCAATTCGGAAGTAGACTACTAAGCCGCCAGTCTCGGATAGAACAGGCCACGGGAAAGAGCATGACGATGAGCAACCTTGCCTATGACGCCCCGGTGGACGGCAGCGATACCTCGCAGCAGGACATCGCCGCGATGCAGGCGTTGCGGCCGATCCCGCGCATCTCGATCCAGGCATTCTGCGAGACCGAGGGTGTCGCCAACCCGGTCGAGCGCGCCGGCGAGGACCGCCGTATGACAAAGGCGCATCTCAAGGTGCATATGGGCGGCGTCCCCACTGCCATTGAATTCTACCAATCGGCGCCGACGCCCAACCTGATCCTGCTGGAATCGCGCAGCGAGCCCAAGCAATTGCTGGAACAACTCGCCCAGCTTTCGGAATATTGCGATCCGACGTCGAAGGTGGTGGTGATCGGTCACTACAATGATGTCGGTCTCTACCGCGAGCTCATCCGCAACGGCATTTCCGAATATGTGATCGCGCCGGTCTCGATGGCCGACATCGTCAGCGTGGTGTCGTCGATTTTTATCGATCCGGAAGCCGAGCCGCTCGGCCGCTCGATCGCCTTCGTCGGCGCCAAGGGCGGTGTCGGCTCTTCGACGATCGCCCACAATGTGGCTTGGGCGATGTCCTCCCTGTTCAAATCCGAAGTGGTCGTCGCTGATCTCGATCTGGCTTTCGGCACCGCCAACATGAATTTCGACCAGGATCCGGCGCAAGGCATCGCCGAAGCGGTGTTTTCGCCGGAGCGCATCGATGAAGTCTATCTTGACCGGCTGCTGACCCAGTGCGCCGAGCATCTGTCGCTGCTGGCAGCACCTTCGACGCTCGAACGGGTCTATGATTTCGATCCCGAGGCCTTCGTTCAGCTCATCGACACCGCCCAGCGCAGCGTGCCGCTTCTGGTGCTAGACGTCCCCCATGCCTGGACGGGCTGGACCAAGAACACCCTGGTCAAGGCCGACGAGATCGTCATCACTGCGACACCGGAACTTGCCAATCTGCGCAACACCAAGAACCTCGTCGATATGCTCAAGCGGCTTCGTCCCAATGATCCGCCGCCCAAGCTGATCATCAACCAGGCAGGCGTGCCGAAGCGCCCGGAGATTTCGCCGTCCGATTTCGCCGAGCCGCTCGGCCTGTCGCCGATGTCGGTCATTGCTTTTGATCCGTTGCTGTTCGGCAATGCCGCCAACAACGGACGCATGCTTGGCGAAATGGATGCCAAGAACCCGGTTGTCGCGATGATCAACGAAATGGCGCATGTGCTGACCGGGCGCAGCGAAATCAAGATCAAGAAGAAGGCCGGGCTCGGCAGCCTGCTCGGCAAGCTCTCGCGCAACAAGAAGTGACGCTTCAGCAGTGGAATCGGTAGTCGATCATGTTTGGTAAAAGAGGCAGCGACGACGGCAACCGGTTCACGCCGGAATTTCGCCAGCCAGCACCGGCGCCTGTTGCGCCGCCGGCTGCAGGTTCCATGGACACGGCGGTTCTGACCCGGCCCGCGGCGGCGCCAAGCGCGCCTGTCGCGCCGCCGGCGCGCCGTGCGGTCGAGGCACCGCCATTGGCGCCTGAGCCGAAGCGGGCACAGCGCGAAAAGAGCGAAACTTATTACGATACCAAGAGCCAGGTCTTCTCCGCGCTCATCGACACCATCGATCTGTCGCAGCTTTCCAAGCTTGATCCTGAAAGCGCGCGCGAGGAAATCCGCGATATCGTCAACGACATCATCGCGATCAAGAACTTCGCAATGACGATCGCCGAGCAGGAAGAGCTGCTCGAGGACATCTGCAACGACGTGCTCGGTTATGGGCCGCTCGAGCCGCTGCTCGCCCGCGACGACATCGCAGACATCATGGTCAACGGCTCCAGGAACGTCTACATCGAAGTCAACGGCAAGGTCGAACAGACCGGCATCCGCTTTCGTGACAACCAGCAGCTCCTCAACATCTGCCAGCGCATCGTCAGCCAGGTTGGCCGCCGCGTCGACGAATCCAGCCCGATCTGCGACGCGCGCCTTCCCGACGGCTCCCGCGTCAACGTCATCGCGCCGCCGCTCTCCATCGACGGTGCCACGCTCACCATCCGTAAATTCAAGAAGGACAAGCTGACGCTCGATCAACTGGTCAAGTTCGGCGCCATCTCGCCGCAGGGCGCCGAAGTTCTCAAGATCATCAGTCGTGTTCGCTGCAACATCGTGATCTCGGGCGGCACCGGTTCGGGCAAGACCACGCTGCTCAATTGCCTGACCAACTATATCGACCGCGAGGAGCGCGTCATCACCTGCGAAGACTCGGCCGAGCTGCAATTGCAGCAGCCGCATGTGGTACGCCTCGAAACCCGCCCGCCCAATTTGGAGGGCGAGGGTGAGGTGACGATGCGCGACCTGGTCAAGAACTGCCTCCGCATGCGTCCCGAGCGCATCATCGTCGGCGAAGTGCGCGGACCCGAAGTGTTCGATCTTCTGCAGGCGATGAACACCGGCCATGACGGCTCGATGGGCACGATCCACTCGAACAGCCCGCGCGAATGCCTGAACCGCATAGAATCCATGATTGCCATGGGCGGTTATTCGCTGCCGCAGAAGACAGTGCGCGAAATCGTCGTCGGCTCCATCGACGTGATCATCCAGGCGGCGCGCCTGCGCGACGGATCGCGCCGCATCACCCACATCACCGAGGTGATCGGGATGGAAGGCGACGTCATCATCACGCAGGATATCGTCCTCTACAACATCAAGGGTGAGGACGCCAACGGCCGGCTGTTGGGTGAGCACGTATCGACCGGCATAGGCCGTCCGCATTTCTGGGAGCGCGCACGTTATTACGGCGAGGAGCAGCGTCTCGCCATTGCGCTCGAGGCGATGGAGAAACGCGCTGACTGACGTGTGCTGGGGTGTAAGGGTTCGGGCCAATGTTTGGAATTGACGGCACAGTACTGGCGTTTGTCGTGCTCGCCGGCTTCAGCGCCGGCGCCGTCGCTTATGCATTTCTGTTCACCCGGATCAGCAACGAGAAACAGGTCGGCAAGCGGCTCGAAACGATCAGGACCGCCGAGACGGATCGCTCCGTGGTCAAGGCCTCGCGCGACCGCGTGGCGGAAGCCACCAAGCGGCGCAAATCGGTTCAGGATTCTCTCAACGAACTCGACGCCAAGCAGAAAACCAAGGACAGCCGCGTCAAGAAACCGCCGCTGAAAGCCCAGCTTCGTCAGGCCGACCTCAAGACCACCATCGAGCGTTTCTATATATATTCCGCAATATGCGGCATCGTTTTGACGATGGTCGCCTTTGTGGCCGGAGCCCCGCTGATCGCCTTGCCGGGCGTGCTGCTGGCCGGGGGGCTGGGCCTGCCGCGCTGGTTCGTCACGTTTCGTCGCGCCCGCCGGGTCAAGGCATTCCTCAACGAATTTCCAAATGCGCTCGACATCATCGTGCGTGCGGTCAAATCCGGCCTGCCGCTGAACGACGCCGTGCGCCTGATCGCCAACGAATCGCCCGAACCCGTGAAGACCGAGTTTCGCCGCATCGTCGATTCACAGCAGATGGGCCTCTCTATCCCCGACGCGACCTTGCGCATGCCCGAAACCATGCCTTGCACCGAGGCAAGCTTCTTCGGCATCGTTATCCAGATTCAATCGCAGGCCGGCGGCAATCTCTCCGAGGCGCTGGGCAATCTTTCGCGCGTGCTTCGCGATCGCAAGAAGATGAAAGCCAAGGTCGCGGCGCTGTCGATGGAAGCGAAGGCGTCCGCCGCGATCATCGGTGCGCTGCCCTTCATCGTCGCCTTTCTCGTCTACCTGTCGAGCCCGGCCTACCTGATGCCGCTGTTCAACACCAGCGTCGGAAACCTGATCCTTGGTTGCTCTGCGGTCTGGATGTCGATCGGCATCCTGGTGATGCGCAAGATGATGAACTTCGAAGTCTAGGATGCTGGCATGACCGAGCAAGTCATCAAGACCCTGACGGATCCGAGCTTCCTGATCGCGATGCTGGTCGCGATAGCGGTGTTTGCGACCGTCCTCACCTTGCTGCCGGCGTTTGGCGGAAACCAGCTCAAGTCACGCATGAAATCCGTTGCGCTGGAACGCGACGAACTGCGTGCGCAACAGCGCGCCCGGCTTGCGGTCGAGGCCGACCGCCGTCGCAAGGGCTTGCGCGAGGAACAGTCGATCGGCATGCGCAACATTGTCGACCGGCTGGATCTGAGACGCGCGCTCGCCGATGAGAGCACATTGCAGAAACTCAAGGTGGCCGGTTTTCGTGGACAGAATCCGCTGACGCGGTTCCTTTTCTTCCGTCTCGTGCTTCCTTTTGTCGGTTTCGCGCTGGCCGCAATCTACATCTTCGTGCTCGGAGGGCTGCCCGACAAGCCACTGGTCATCAGGCTGTTCGTCTGCGTCCTCGTTGCTTACGGCGGCTTCTACGCACCGGTCATCTACGTCAACAACCGCGCCACCAAGCGCAAGCAGTCGATCCAGATGGCATGGCCGGATGGGCTCGATCTGATGCTGATCTGCGTCGAATCGGGCATGTCGGTGGAAGCGGCACTGCGCAAGGTCGCCGACGAGATCGGTGCGCAATCGGTGGCGCTGGCGGAAGAATTCATCCTCACCAACGCCGAGCTTTCCTATCTGCCGGAGCGCAAGCAGGCATACGAGAACCTGGCAAGCCGCACCGGCCTGGATTCGGTCAAGTCGGTGTCGCAGGCGCTCGTCCAGGCCGAGCGTTACGGCACGCCGGTGGCGCATGCACTGCGCGTGCTTGCCGCCGAAAGCCGCGACATGCGCATGAATGCGGCCGAGAAGAAGGCGGCCGCCCTGCCGCCAAAACTTACCGTGCCGATGATCCTGTTTTTCCTGCCGGTGCTCTTCGCCATCATTTTGGGTCCCGCCGGCATTCAGGTCAGCCAACGCGGTATCTTCGGCGATCATGCGACGCCGGCAACAAACGCCCAGTAGCGGCGAGCAAATTCCTGCATTCCCTCAAACGAAGAAGCCGCGCATGCAGCGCGGCTTCTTCGTTGGGCATCGGGATTGTGGTCTCAGTTGGTCGCGGATTTCGGCTTGTCCTGGTCCTTGAGCTGGCTCCAGGCATTCTGCTGGGCCAACATCTGCCTGAGATAGGCGACGTTTGCCTGCGCCTGTTCGGGCGAGAGCTCCTGCGAGGCGATCTTCTCGGCCTCGTCGAACCGGCCTTGCAGGCCGACGACCAGTGCCAGGTTCTGGCGGACGCGGCTGTCCGCATTCGGCTGTTGCGCGGCCGAGCGCATATAGGTTTCGGCAGTGTGCAGGTCACCTTCCAGCACATAGGACATGCCAAGATTGGAGAGCACGGAAGGCTCGTTCGGCTTGAGGTCGAGCGCCTTGCGGTAAAGCTGGCGTGCATCGTCCTTCTGGCCGGTCTGGTCGAGAATGGCCGCTTCGGCCGACACCAGCTTCCAGTCGGGATATTCCGGTGTTTGAGCGCGGCGCACGGCGTCGAGTGCCGCCTCGAACTGGCCATTGGCGGCCAGCGCCTTGCCATAGGAGGCAAGCACGTCACGATCCTTGGGCAAAGCGATGGCGAGCTTGCGCATCACGGCCAGCGACTGATCGGCGTCGCCATCCATCTGCAATGCCGCCGCATAATTCGTCGCGATCCGCTTGTCGTTGGGGTTCTTCGCGTAGGATTGGCCGAGTGCGCCGGTGGCATTGTGCAGTTCGCCGGCCGACATGCTTTCCAGCGGTTTGCCGCTGGTGCGTGCGATAGAGCCGGTGGAGAGCTTGTCGGTTCCGCAACCGGCGACGCCCGCCGTCAGCGCCAGCACAAGAGCCGTGGTGATGAGCCGTTTTCCCCTGGCATTCATCCTGCGGTTGGTCGGCATGGCCACCTAAGCCTCCATTCATGCGCGGCCATTGCGTGGCCGTCTTCCCTCCCGCAGAAATATTCTGTTAACCCTAACGGACGGTTAAGAACGGCGACTCACACGGAGAACATCGCATGCCTGTCGAACTCGTCGGGAAGACATTGCCGGGCGCGCTGCCGGTCCATCTGATCGCCAGGGACGGTCTGGACGCGGCCGGCCTTGCGCCGGCCGCTGTCGCCTGGGCCAGGGCCAACGGCTTTTCCGGCGAGGCAGGCAGGACGCTGGTCGTGCCCGGCGAAAACGGGGCGCTCGGCGGCGCCTTGTTCGGCGTCGGCGATGGCGAAGGCGCGCTCGCCCTCGGCGCACTGTCGAAAGCCTTGCCGGAAGGCGACTGGCATTTCGCCTCGACGCCAGCCGAGCCGGATCTCGCGGCGATCGCGCTGCTGCTCGGCGGCTATGTCTTCACCCGTTACGGCAAGAAGTCAGGCAGGGCGCTGCGCTTCGGCCTGCCGGCAGGCGTCGATGCCGGGCGCGTTCGCCGCATTGCCGATGGCGTCTTCCTGACACGCGATCTGGTCAACACGCCGACCAGCGACATGGGCCCGGAAGATTTGGAGCAGGCGGTGCGGACCCTGGCCGCCAAGCACAAGGCCGAGGTCTCGGTGGTCAAGGGTGACGATCTCCTCGACCGGAATTTCCCGATGATCCATGCTGTCGGCCGTGCGTCGGCCGGCGCGCCGCGCCTGATCGATATGCAGTGGGGGCAGCAAGGGGCGCCGAAGGTGACGCTGGTCGGCAAGGGCGTCTGCTTCGATACGGGCGGTCTCGACATCAAGCCATCGTCCGGCATGCTGCTGATGAAAAAGGACATGGGCGGTGCCGCCAATGTGCTTGGCCTCGCCTCGATGATCATGGCTGCCGGGCTGAATGTGCGACTGCGCGTGCTCATTCCCGCAGTTGAGAATTCGATTGCCGGCAACGCCTTCCGGCCTGGCGACGTGCTGGTGAGCCGCAAGGGCATCAATGTCGAGATCGGCAACACGGATGCCGAGGGACGGCTGGTGCTGGCCGATGCGCTGGCGCTGGCCGACGAGGAGGAGCCTCAGCTTCTGGTCGACATGGCGACACTGACCGGCGCTGCCCGTGTCGCGCTCGGCCCCGATCTGCCGCCGTTCTACACCGGCGACGAAACGCTGGCATCCGACCTTGCGGCGGCTTCCGTCGCGGCCGAGGATCCGCTGTGGCGCATGCCGCTGTGGCAGCCCTACGATGCAAAACTGTCGTCGAAGATCGCCGACATCAACAATGTCACCCCGGATGGTTTCGCCGGCTCGATCACGGCGGCGCTGTTCCTCAAGCGCTTCGTCGAAAAAACCGCGGGCTGGGCGCATTTCGACATCTTCGCCTGGAACCCGGCTGACCGTCCGCATGGCCCCGCCGGCGGTGAGGCACAAGGCATCCGCGCGCTGGAGCGGATCATCGCGAAACGCTACGGCTGACAGTCGCAGGCGAGAGACGGCAATCGCTTTGACTGAAACGGAACCGAAACAATTTGCCGTCATGCTGGCGCGATGTCGATTGCGATGCGCCCGAGCCAGGCCTTGCGACTGTGGCAGCAGGTGATGCTGTCGCAGGTGCGCGACGACGCGCCCGATCTGACCATGCGCCAGACGGCGATCCTGTTCACCATCTATCTCGACCCGCCACCGCACACCGTGCGCGGGCTCGCCGCGCGCCTCAACGTCACCAAGCCGGTGATCACCCGCGCGCTTGACACGATGGGCGCTTTGAAACTCGTCTCGCGCCATCGCGACGAACTCGACAAGCGCAATGTTCTGATCAGGCGCACGGTCGAGGGCGCGCTCTTTGTCGAGCGCTTCGGCGATGGTATCATCGCCAAGGCGCTCGAACTGCCGATGTGAGCGAATTACCTTTTCAACAGAGTGCTCGATTTGACCGCCAGGGATGCCCGCCTTCACGCTTTTCGCTCCGATCTCGCCGATGCAAGGCTGAAGGGCGAGGTCGCCGCCGACCGCTTCGTCGCCGGCCGGCCGGCGCGGGTCATCGCGTCAGTGGCCGATATGCGCAAGGCGCCGCGGCCTGATGCCGGCGTCAACACGCAAGCGCTGTTCGGCGACGATGTCCTGGTCTTCGATGTCGCTGAAGGCTGGGCCTGGGTCCAGGCCGAACGCGACGGCTATGTCGGCTATGTCGCCGACACGATGCTCGGGGGCCGGGATCACGCGGCCACTCACATCGTCTGCGTGCCGCGCACCTTCCTTTACCCCGGGCCGGATCTGCGCTTTCCGATCGCCGGACAATTGTCGATGGGATCGACGGTGACAGTGACGGAGGCCGCCGAGACGCGCGGTACGCACTATGCGGTCCTGCCTTCCGGCGAGGCGCTGATCGCAGGTCACCTGCGGCCGCTCAGTGAAGCTGCCTCCGACTATGTCGCGGTTGCCGAGGCGTTTCTAGGAACACCTTATCTCTGGGGCGGTACTTCCGGTTTCGGCATCGACTGTTCGGGGCTGGTGCAACTGGCGATGCGCATGGCCGGCAGAGACGTGCTGCGCGATTCCGATATGCAGGCGGCGACACTTGGCGAGCCGCTGGAACCGGCACCTGATTTCTCCGGGTTGCGACGTGGCGATCTGGTGTTCTGGAAGGGCCATGTCGCCGTCATGACCGATGCCGACACGATGATCCACGCCAACGGCCACACCATGCTGGTGTCGCACGAGAGACTGAAAGACGCCGTCGCGCGCATCGGCTATCTCTATGGCAGCCCGACAGGGTTTCGGCGGCCTTAGGGAAGAACGATCCCCTTTTGTTCCGATTCTTCTTGGCGATTGACTGCCGTCGCGCTACCTCTGGCAGGTGACAGAGCAGCCGCGCCTTGCCGAACAGAATGCCGCCGTGGCCCTGCCCGAACCATTCATCAGATGGTTTGGCGAGAAAGGCTGGTCGCCGCGCGCCCATCAGATCGAACTTCTGGCGAAAGCCCAGGCCGGGCAATCAGTCCTGCTGATTGCGCCGACCGGTGCCGGCAAGACGCTGGCCGGGTTCCTGCCTTCGCTGACCGAACTGGCCAACCGGCCCAAGAGAAAGCCGGGCCAGGCGCGTCGCGGTATCCACACGCTCTACATCTCACCGCTGAAGGCGCTTGCCGTCGATATTGAGCGCAATCTCGGCAAGCCGGTGGAAGAGATCGGCCTGCCCGTCACCATCGAAACGCGCACCGGCGACACGCCGGCGCACAAGCGCCAGCGCCAGAAGCTGGTGCCGCCCGACATCCTGCTGACCACGCCCGAGCAACTGGCGCTGCTGATAGCGGCAGGCGATGCAAAACGTTTCTTCGAAGATCTGCGCTACGTCGTGCTCGACGAACTGCACTCGCTGGTGACGTCGAAACGCGGACATCTGCTGGCGCTCGGTCTGGCGCGGTTGCGCAGCTTTGTCCCTGGTCTGCAAACCATCGGGCTGTCGGCGACGGTGGCCGAGCCGGACGAGTTGCGGCGCTGGCTGGTCAGCCAGAATCCGCCCAAGGGTTCGACAGGCCATGACATGGCGGAACTGATCGTCGTCACCGGGGGCGCGAAACCGGAGATTTCCATCCTCGATTCCGAAGAGCGGGTGCCATGGGCGGGACATTCGGCGCGCTACGCCACGCCGGAAATCTATCGCGAGATCAAGCGCCACAAGACGACCCTGCTGTTCGTCAACACGCGCAGCCAGGCGGAGCTGCTGTTCCAGGAATTGTGGCGGGTCAACGAGGATACGTTGCCGATCGCGCTGCATCACGGTTCGCTCGACGTCGCCCAGCGCCGGCGCGTCGAAAAGGCGATGGGGGAAAACGCACTGCGTGCCATCGTCGCCACCTCGACGCTCGACCTCGGCATCGACTGGGGCGATGTCGATCTGGTCGTGCATGTCGGCGCGCCGAAGGGGGCGAGCCGGCTGGCGCAACGCATCGGCCGCGCCAACCACCGCATGGATGAGCCGTCCAAGGCGATCCTCATCCCGGCCAACCGCTTTGAGGTGCTGGAATGCCGGGCCGCCCTCGATGCCAACTATCTCGGCGCGCAGGACACGCCTCCCTTGATCGATGGCGGGCTCGATGTACTGGCCCAGCATGTGCTCGGTTGCGCCTGCGGCGCGCCGTTCCGTGCCGATGATCTGTTCGAGGAAGTGCGAACGGCAGCACCCTATGTCAGCCTCGACCGGCCGACTTTCGACCGCGTCATCGACTTCGTCGCCACCGGCGGCTATGCGCTCAAGAATTACGAACGCTACGCCCGCATACGCCTGAACAAGGATGGGTTCTGGCGGGTGTCCAATCCTCGTATTGCCCAGCAATACAGGTTGAATGTCGGCACCATCATCGAGGTGCCGGCGCTTAACGTGCGCTATGTGCAAGCAGGCAGCAAGGGCGCGGCTTCGCGTGGCGGCCGGGTTCTCGGCAAGATCGAGGAGGCCTTCCTCGAAACGTTGACGCATGGCGACACCTTCATGTTCGCCGGCAAGGTGCTGCGCTTCGAAGGCATCCGCGAGAATGAATGCTTCGTGTCGAACGCGCCCGGCAGCGATGCCAAGGTGCCTTACTATGGCGGCGGCAAGTTCCCGCTTTCGACCTATCTCGCCGAACAGGTCCGCATCATGCTGGACGACCCGCAGCGATGGAAGAAGCTGCCCGAGCAGGTCGCCGACTGGCTGCGATTCCAGGCCGACAAATCGGTGCTGCCCAAACGCGATGACCTGCTGATCGAGACCTTTCCGCGCGGCAACCGCCACTATCTGGTGGCTTACCCGTTCGAGGGCAGGCTGGCGCACCAGACGCTCGGCATGCTCCTCACCCGCCGTCTCGACAGGGCAGGAGCCAGGCCGCTCGGCTTCGTCGCCACCGATTATGCCTTGGCGATATGGTCACTGGGCGACATGGGCGCGATGTTCAAAGCCAGGAAGCCTTCGCTTGGCGCGCTTTTCGACCAGGACATGCTGGGCGATGACCTCGAAGCTTGGCTGGCCGATAGCTGGCTTCTCAAGCGCACTTTCCGCAATTGTGCACTGATTTCGGGATTGATCGAGAAACGCCACCCCGGCCAGGAAAAGAGCGGCCGCCAGGTCACGGTCTCGACCGACCTGATCTACGATGTGCTGCGCAGCCATGAACCGGACCACATTCTGCTTCAGGCGACACGCGCCGACGCAGCGACCGGTCTGCTCGATGTCAGCAGACTTGCCGACATGCTCTCGCGCATCCAGGGTCGAATCGTGCATAAGGCACTCGAACAGATATCGCCGCTCGCCGTGCCGATCATGCTCGAGATCGGCAAGATGCCGGTCCATGGCGAAGCCGATGAAACGCTTTTGATGGATGCGGCGACATTGGTCGAGGAGGCCATGGGGTCGGGAATGAGTGTGGAATGAAATTTTCGCTGGCGCGCATATCGCTGATCGCCGAGGCCGATCTCGTCGGCATCGCCGGCGAGCGCGCTGTCTGCGACCCGCGCGGCGTGCTCTATTTTCCGGATCTGCGGCTTCTGGCCGTGTCCGATCTGCATCTGGAAAAGGGTTCGTCGCTGGCACGGCGCGGCACGTTGATCCCGCCCTACGACACCGGTGCGACCTTGCTGCGGCTTCAGGCGGTGATATCAGACTACCAGCCTTCGATCGTCATCAGCCTGGGCGACAGCTTTCACGATGGCGGCGGCGCCCAGCGCATGCATGCAAGCTTCCGCGAGCGGCTGGAAGCGCTGATATCAGGCCGGCAATGGTTCTGGGTTGCCGGCAATCATGATCCGGAAGCTCCAGCCGATCTGCCCGGCGAAACGGTGCGTGAACTTGCTATAGGCTCCCTGCTGTTCCGGCATGAGCCGTCGAAGCAGCGTGTCGAAGGCGAAATAGCGGGCCATCTGCATCCCTGCGCCCGCATCGTGCAGCAGGGCCGCTCGGTGCGGCGCCGCTGCTTTGCCGGCGATGGCGGCCGCATGATCATGCCGGCCTTTGGCGCCTATACCGGCTCGCTCAACGTGCTCGACCGCGCCTATGCCGGGCTGTTCCGGCTGGACACGCTGATGGCTTATATGCTGGGCGCCCAACGCATCTTTGCCATTTCCGGCTCGATGCTGCGGCCCGGCTGAGGTCGCCGGTTGGTTTGCTGGAGGTCAAGTCTTCTTAAGTGCTGCCTGTATGCGATCGAGCGCTTCTTGCGCACCACCATATCCTTGCGCAACAGAGCGTTTGAGCCATTGGATTGCAAGCGCGTAGTTCTTCTCAGCGCCCGTGCCGTTAGGTACATTATCGCCAAATTATACTGAGCCTTGCCGCTATTACTTTCAGCGGCCTTCTCATACCAAACAAAAGCCTTTTGCAGGTTCTTCTCTACATATTGTCCATTGAGATATGATGTAGCCAAGTTTACCTGGGCAGCGACTTCACCTTGCTCTGCCGCTTTCGTCCACCAGCCGACGGCATCCGTCCCGCTTTGCGAGACTCCCTTGCCAAAGAAACACGCATCGCCAAGATATAGCTGGGCCTTAGCTAAGCCGTTAACCGCAGCTTTTCGCCAGAATGCGGCCGCCTGAGCATCATCTTGAGTAATTCCTTTGCCCGTTGAGTATAATAAGCCGAGACTCAACTCGGCTGCCGGAAAATCCTGTGCGGCCGCTTTGGCCCACCACTCCGCCGCTTTGGAATAGTCTAACGGCACCCCCAATCCCTCGGAGTACATAAAGCCAAGATTATATTCCCCAACGGCATCCCCGGTTTTGGCAACCGCCTCCCATTCCTTGAAGGCTTCCACATAATTCTTAGCGTGAAAGGCAGAGTCGGCTTCGTCCGCGCCTGCCAGGGAACCATGAGAATAAAAAACCAAAATTCCCGCTACGCAGATTCCCCGTGCAAGATACGTCATTGAATTAAATATATGGATGATCATCGCTCATATGTCGATCTGGAGGATGCTTGACAAAGAGTTACGATAAAATCCTCCGATCCACAACTTGGTGAAGCCCTTGGGAACAACATGTTTCCAGCGGCCGGATTAGGAAAGCATGCTGGAACGCCCTACAGACCGTAGTAAAGCATGACGGTGTGCTTCGCTTCGGCGAAGAACAGCCAGCGTTCGACCAACATGCCGGCGAACTGCACGATCACGGCGAGCACCGACAGCGCCGCTGCGAAGGGCCAGGGTAGGGCGAAAGCAGCAGCGAGCAGCAGGACAGGCAGGGCGAAAGCCAGAACCTGCGTGATCTGGCGCAGCCGCGCGCTGTGCTTGCGCGCGATGCGAAAACCCATTTCCTTGAGCAGGTAGTTCTCCTCGGTATGCGGCCATTCAAGTGACCGCACCGTGCCGCCAGCCAGCCCGGTCGCGGTGTTGGCGTTGGTCGAGATTTCCAGCCGGTCGTTGTAGCGCCAGGTCGCGAGCTTCCAGCCCCAGCCGAGCAAGGTGAGCAGCGCGGAAGCCACCAGAAGAATTTTCGAGCCGAGAGCAAACCCCTGCAAAAGCGCGTTCAGCAACACGCTGCCGGTCATTGCCGAGAAGATGAGATAGCCGGGCAAGGTGAAGCGGCTGTGCCACTGGGCGATCGGCTTCAGCGACGCATAGATCATGCCTGTGGTGCAGACGGTGACGATCGCGCCGCAGGCCGCCAGCAATCCGGCAATGGCCACCCAGCCACTGGTGCGGCCAAAAAATACCCAACCGATGCCAAACAGTCCCGCCGGAATGAAGGTGATGACCGAGGCGACGCCTTCGCGCGACAGCCATGAACTGCGCCATTGCGAGAACGCCCGCCAGGCGCGTTCGGGTCTGCCGAGGTGGCCAGTCGAGGACAACAGTCCGGCTACGATCAGGCCGAGCGCCAGCCCCATGCCGATGAAGCCCAGCCAGAAATCGGGTGGGATGATCTGGAATCCTCCGAGCACGCCCAGCAGCGCGAGCAGGCCGTAGCCCGCCCCGGTGGCGGTGGTGAAGAAGACGACGGAGAAGGCTGGATGCATGGGTCAGTTCGAAAGCATGCGGTCGACCCAGCCGAGGAAACCGCCTTCGGCCCGCACCGGTTCGAGTGCGGGTGCTGCCACCGATGCGGCGCGCGTGGTGTGGGCGCGCGGCGGCAGGTATTTGTTGGTCGGGCGATAGCCGAGCTCAGGCATCAGGTCGACGCCGCCACGCTCCGCCACCAGTTGCGAAACCGCCGATAGGGGATCGCCGAGATCGCCGAAATGCCGGGCGCTGGTCGGGCAGGCGGCGACGCAGGCCGGTACGCGGTCCTCTTCGGCCAGATTGTCATTGTAGATGCGGTCGACGCACAGCGTGCACTTCTTCATCACCCCGACGTCCGTATCGAATTCTCGCGCGCCATAGGGACAGGCCCAGCTGCACAATTTGCAGCCGATGCACTTGTCCTCGTCGATCAGCACGATGCCGTCCGAGGCCCGCTTGTAGGAGGCGCCGGTCGGGCAGACGGTGACGCAGGCCGGTGTCTCGCAATGCAGGCAGGAACGCGGAAAATTGACGGTGCGCCCGCCCATCTCGGTCGTGTGCTCGTAAGCGTGCACGCGGTTGAACCAGACGCCGTCGACATGGCCGCCATAGGGGTCGATGTCGGTCAGCGGTGCCATGTGGCCGCCGGTGTTCCATTCCTTGCAGGCGGTGACGCAGGCCTGGCAGCCGACGCAGGTGTCGAGATCGATGACGAGGCCGAGCTTCTTGCCGCTTTGGCTTGGCAGACAGGTCATTCGGTCGCCTCTCTTGCCCTGCGGAATTCGGCACCGAAGCGAAGGATGTCGGGTGAGGGTTCGAAATGCGGCGGCTGCCGGAAACGCTCGAATTGCGGCTCGGTGAAGCCGGCTTCCTCGACAGCGCATTTGACGATGCGCACGCGCAGGTCGAACCATGCGGCCTGGCCTGTGATCGGATCGGAATTCGAATAGCGTTTGCCCTGTGCATCGGCCGAGGTCTGGTCGCCGATGATATGGTTGAGCAGGAAGCCACGGTTGCTCTCGGCCGCGTCGTCCTTCAGCCCCCAGCTGCCGCGCCGCTTGCCGATGGCGTTCCAGGTCCAGACCGTGCTTTCGTTGACCCCGTCGATCAGCTTGATCTGCCCCTTCACCCTGCCGTTGATGCTTTCGATCCACACCCAGTCGTCATCGACAAGGCCAAGGCCGGCTGCCGTCCGGTGATGCACGAACAGCCGGTTCTGGCTGGTGATCTGCCGCAGCCACGCATTCTGCGATCCCCAGGAATGGTACATGTGCATGGGCCTCTGCGTCAGCGCATGCAGCGGATATTTTTCGAGGTCGACGACCGCTTCCTCGAAGGGCATGTACCAGAAGGGCAGCGGGTCCATGTAGGTCTCGATGCGCTGGCGATCGCCCTTTGGCGGCAATACGGGGCCATACCCACGCGCGGCGAGGCGGAAGCGCTGCATCGACTCGCAATAGAGCTGGAAGACGATTGGCTCCGCCTTGGGGATGAAGCCCATCTGCACCGCGAAGTCGAGATAGGAGCGGTTGGCCATCTTATAGTAGCGCTGGTCGTCAGCTAAATCGTGATGCCAGAAGCCGCCATTGTCGATGTAGCGCTGCAACTGATCCGGGTTGGCCTCGCCCCTGCCGGTCGAGGTCCCATCCTTGCCGCGCCAGCCGGCGAGCGGGCCGATGCCGGGCGTGCGCTCATGATTGACGATGTAGTCGGCGTAGTCGCGGTATTTGGCCGTGCCGTCCTCATCGACGAAACCGGGCATGCCGAGCCGGGCGCCGAGTTCGATCAGCACCGACTGGAACGGCCTGACGTCGCGGTCCGGCTCGACGACGGGATAGCGGATGGCGTCGCCCGGTCCGTCGGCATGGCTGATGGGCCGGTCGAGCAGGCTGATGCAATCATGCCGCTCGAGATAGGTGGTATCCGGCAGCACCAGGTCGGCGAACGGCACGGTCTCGGAATAATAGGCATCGGAATAGATGATGAAGGGAATCTTGTAGTTGCCCGCTTCGTCGCTGTCGGTCAGCATGGCAATGGTCTCAACGGTGTTCATCGAGGAATTCCACGCCATGTTCGACATGTACATCATCAGCGTGTCGATCTTGTAGGGATCGCCGGCCCAGGCATTGCGGATGACGGTGTGCATCAGGCCGTGTGCCGCCAGCGGTGCGTCCCAGGAATAGGCCTTGTCGATGCGAAGCGGCGTGCCGGCCTCATCGACCAGCAAATCGTCCGGCCCACAGACGAAACCGAGCGGCATGCCGTCAAGCGGCGTCATCGGCTTGACGGTCATGCCGGCTGGCTTGTGACCGGGCGGAGCGGAGCGGGGGTAGGGCGGCTTGAAACGGAAGCCGCCGGGAACATCCACCGTGCCCAGCAACACCTGGAGGAGATGGATGGCGCGGCAGGTGTGAAAGCCGTTCGAATGGGCCGAGATGCCGCGCATGGCGTGCATCGAAACAGGCCGCCCCTTGATCGTCTCGTGCCGGCGCCCGGCCCAATCGATCCACGCGATCGGCAGTTCGATCGTCTGTTCGAAGGCGACATGCGCAAGTTCGGCGGCGATCCTGCGGATCGTATCGGCGGCAATGCCGCAGCGCTCGGCGACCGCATCCGGCGCATAGCTCTCATCGAGGTAGCGGTCGGCGATGAGCTGGAACACCGAGACGCAGTGGCGCCCGCCGATCGTGAAGCTGCCCGTCAGTGCCGGTTTCGCACTGGCATCGGTGGCGCCGACAGGCGTCTTCGCAACCCTGTCCCACGCCAGGGGATTGCCGTCGGCGTCGCGCACGAACAGCCCGTCATCGGCGGCACCCGGCTCCTGCACGACGAGAACATGGGCATTGGTGTAGCGCAGCAGGTAATCGAGATCGACGCGGCCCGCCTTGAGCAATTCGTGGATGAGGGCGAACACGAACAGCCCATCGGTGCCGGGCCGAATGCCGATCCAGTCGTCTGCGATGGCATTGTAGCCGGTGCGGCACGGATTGATCGAGACGACCTTGGCGCCGCGCGCCTTGAGTTTGCCGAGGCCGATCTTGATCGGGTTGGAATCGTGATCCTCGGCAACCCCGAACAGCATGAAATACCGGGTGTTGTCCCAGTCGGGTTCGCCGAATTCCCAGAACGAACCGCCGATCGTGTAGAGACCGCCGGCCGCCATGTTGACCGAGCAAAAGCCGCCATGGGCGGCAAAGTTCGGCGTGCCGAACTGGCTCGCCCACCAGCCGGTCAGCGACTGCGACTGGTCGCGGCCGGTGAAGAAGGCCAGCTTCTTGGGGTCGGTCCGGCGGATGGCCGAGAGCCGTTCGGTGGCGATCGAAAACGCCTCTTCCCACTCGATCTCGCGGAATTCGCCGGAGCCGCGAGGGCCGGTGCGCAGCAATGGCTTCTTCAGCCTTGCCGGACTGTAGTGCTGCATGATGCCGGAGCTGCCCTTGCCGCAGATCACGCCGCGATTGACCGGGTGGTCCTTGTTGCCGTTGATGTGGCGGACCTTGCCATCCTTGATGTGCACATCGATGCCGCAGCGGCAGGCGCACATGTAGCAGGTCGTCTTGGCGATGCTGTCGGAAACGTCAGGCGAGGTGTCGACGCCGTCGCCTTCATCCGGCGCTCGCGTCTCGGCAAGCGGGCGTTGCGATGGTGCCGAATTCGCGCCGCGCGGCGGTCCCTGCATCATGATCCGGTGGTGCCTGTACGGCTCATGGATTTGGCCCGCGTTTTCGGTCCGGGGCCGCGCATGTAATGCTCTTCAGGGTGGTAGCGATCACCGGCCAGCCGCCGCCTTATACCGCGGGTCCAATGCGCAAGCAGGGATCTGAACCGCCCGATCATTCTGCTCTCTGCGATCTCTCGGCGAATTTTTTCTAACTTCGTTCAAAAACTTAGAATAAAGCTATCGATCTGTCTAATCAGTTGTTCTTGTAAATTCGATCGATATTGGTTCTTAATGCAGACATGACCCTGGACCAGTTGCGGATTTTCGTCGCCGTCGCCGAGCGCGGCCATATGACCAAGGCGGCGGAACTGCTGGGCATTTCGCAGTCGGCCGCATCGGCCGCCATCCGGGCCCTTGAAGAACAGCACGGCGTCCATCTGTTCAACCGCGTCGGCCGCAACATCGAGCTTGCCCAGACCGGCCACCGGTTCCTGCCGGAGGCCAAGGCCGTGCTCGAGCGGGCCGCCGCCGCGCGCAATGTGCTGGAGCATGTCTCACAGACCGTCACCGGCAGCCTCTCGATCGCTGCCAGCCAGACCATCGCCAGCTATTGGCTGCCGCGCCGGCTGGCTTCCTTCCACGAAGCCTATCCGGCCGTCAGGCTGAGCGTCTCCATCGGCAACACCAGGCAGGTCGAGGCCAATGTCCTCGATGGCGCTGCGGATCTCGGCCTGGTCGAAGGCCGCACCGAGTCCGACATACTGCGCCGCACCAAGGTCGACGTCGACAGGCTGATGCTGGTGGTTGCCAGCGCGCATCCGGAGATCCCCGAAGTCGCGCCCGGCCGCCCTGACATCAAGGGTCTGCGCTGGATCATCCGCGAGGGTGGTTCGGGTACGCGCGAGGTGCTGGAGGATCTGGCGCGCCACGAAGGGATTTCGCTCGCCGACCTCCAGATATTCCTGGTGCTGCCGAGTAATGAGGCTATCCGCCAGGCGGTCGAGGCAGGAGCCGGCGCCACCATCATTTCGGAGCTTGTCGTGGCCCGCGCCGTGGCCGAAGGCGGTCTGAGATCGGTGCCGCTCGAACTGCCGAAACGCGACTTCGCCATGATCACTCATCGCGATCGCCAGGCAAGCCTGGCCCAGATGGCGCTCAAGGCACATCTGGGTACGGAGATGAACGGGTCCGCGCCAAGATAGGGTCCGTTGAGATTCAGGTCAGGCCGAGTCGAAAATGGCTGACGCCGAGAACCGGAGCGGAGCGTACTTAAAGTACGTGAGCACCGGAAGCGCAGGTACCAGCCATTTGCAGGCCGGCATCACCTGAATATCAATGGACCCTGATCAGCCGAACTTCCGTTGGGCATCTAGCGCCAGCCCAAGTCCGACCGAGCCGAACATGTCGCCTTCGATGACGGACGCCTGCGGCACCAGCGACAGGATTTCTCGTCTGGCCAGCGGGATCGCGGTCGATCCGCCAGTCAGGAACACCGCGGTGATGTCGGATGGCTTCACCTGGGCGTCACGGATGGTCTGCGCCACCGTTGCTGTGACACGCTCGATATCCCTGGCGATCGTGGCATCCAGCCCGTTGCGCGTGATTTCGGCGGCGAACTCCGCACCCGGCAGCTTCACCACGACATCTGCGGACGATCTGTCGGTCAGCTGTATCTTGGCCTTCTCGACGAGTGCCGCCAGCGCGTGTCCATAGCGGTGTTCGACGATGTGGATGAAACGGCCGACCAGGTCGGCGCGCTCGGCCTCGTAGCGGATCTGGCGCAGATGCGTCATCGCCCTGGCGGTGTAGACCAGATTGATGCGCTGCCATGTCGCCAGATCGATGAAGTAGCTTGCCGGCAGATTGCGCTTGCCGTCCTTGGTTGGCGTCAAATAGCCGAGCTGCGGCATCACATGGGCGATGCTCAGCTGCCGATCGAAATCCGTGCCGCCGATGTGGACGCCCCGGCTGGCCAGGATGTCGTCCTTGCGGTCGAGCGACCGGGAGCGCTGCGGTGAAACGCGCACGATCGAGAAGTCCGACGTGCCGCCGCCCATATCGATTATCAGCGCCAGTTCCTCGCGCGTCACCTTCTGCTCGTAGTCGAGCGCCGCCGCGATCGGCTCGAACTGGAAAGCGATGTGCTTGAAGCCCTGGGCACGCGCGGCGTTCTCGAGTTCGCTTTGCGCCTTCGCGTCGGCCTCGGCATCGTCATCGACGAATTGCACCGGCCGGCCAAGCACGACGGTCTCGACCGTATCGCCGGCATCTGCTTCCAGCCTCTTCTTGAGATGGCCGAGGAACATGCCGACGATCTCCAGGAAGCCGATCGACCGCGATTTGATGCGGGTCTTTTCATGGGCCAGCGAACTGCCGAGCACGCTCTTCAGAGAACGCATCAGCCGGCCTTCGACGCTGTCGGTGTAGTTGGCGATGGCGTGGCGGCCAAAGCAGGTGCGGTTGTCCTCGAAGTTGAAGAATACGGCACTGGGTAGCGTCACCTGGCCGTCCTCAAGCACGACGAGCCGCGGCTGCCCGTTGCGGACCACGCCAACGGTGGAGTTCGAAGTCCCGAAGTCGATGCCGCCGAAGGCTGGTCGCATGACAAGTTCCTGTATTTGTCGTCGGCGAGCCGACAGGCGCCGAGAAATCGCGCGCTGCCCGGGGACAGGCTGCTCTGCCGAACCGAATTGTTTGTGTCTGCCATTTGGCTGGGGAGCGCGGTCTACCGCATGCCTCGGCAAAGGGAAACCACTTTTCGGGGAAAGTTCTTAAGGGGGGCGCGTTTGAGCGTATTCCCCCTACGCACTTCAGGTCTTGATTCGATGCATGTCGTTCTCCCAAAACCGGGGCCACTTTTGGGCGACATGCATTAGTCCCGCCGGAAGATCAGCCTTCCAAGCCAGCCAGTCAGCATGGCCAGCGATATCGCGAAGACGCCATAGAGGAACGAATAATTGTGCGCGACACGGAAGATCGACTGTTCGAAACCGGATTTGCGGATTTCGAGCTGGGCCGAGCTTTCCTTGATGAACAGGCCGCTCTTGAACAGGAACGCGCGGGCTTTATGGGTTCCAACTGGCACATTCGGTGCCAGCCTGACGGTGGCGCGGAAAAGGTTCTGCGACAAAAATTGCACGCCGCCGACATTCTCGCTGTAGAGGCCGGTCGCCGACTTGCGCTCCCGCAGTGCCGCCGTGAACTCCTCGATCGTCGCCGGGCTGTCGCCGGCATCGGCGGGCTGCATATAGAGGTTGGAGGCGCCGAGCGACAGCTGCTTGTAGCTGTTGGGTTCGGTGATGTCCTGCAGCGGCCGCGTCGTCGCCACCGAATAGGAGACGGGCACGTTTTCGAAGGTCTCGGAGTCCAGATTGACCCAGACGCCGAGCACCCTGTCCTTGCGGCGCACCACCACCGGCTTGGGCGGACCTTCGAGCACGACGATGACGTCGTAACGGCCTTGGCGCGCGACGAGTGGATCCGGGTTTTCCAGCGAACCGAAGATGGTCAGGTCGGCCCCGGAAAAGCCGGCGGTGATCGAGACGTTGTCGGTGGAGAGCCCGATCTGGATGCCTTCGGTCAGCGGGACCTGTGCCTTCGCCGGCACGGCGGCCGCAAGCAGCGACAGGACAATGGCGGTTGCGAATGTGTTGCGAGCCCTCATCAGTTGAGGCCCGCGGCAGACAGCGAATAGAGGTTGGGCGGGGTGACGAACAGATCGATCGCCAATCGTATCGCCACCGCCAGCACGAGCAGCGCCAGCAACGCCCTGAGCTGCTCGCCGCGCAGCCTCTGGCCGGCCTTGGCGCCGTACTGCGCACCGGCGACGCCGCCCGCCATCAGCAGGAAGGCCAGCACGACATCGACCGTCTGGTTGGTGGTGGCGTGGACCAGCGTCGTATAGGCGGAGGTGAAGATGATCTGGAACAGCGAGGTGCCGATGACGACGTTGGTCGGCACTTTCAGCAGATAGATCAGTGCCGGCACCATGATGAAGCCGCCGCCGACGCCCATGATCGACGACAGGAAGCCGATACCGGCGCCAAGGCCAAGTACGGGGATGACGCTGACGAACAGTTTTGACGCCCTGAACCGCATCTTCAGCGGCAAGCGGTGGATCCAGTTGTGCTGGCCGGATTTCTTCAGCACCGGCGCCGCACCGCTGCGCGTGGCGCGTAGCGCATTGACGCTTTCGACCAACATCAGCCCGCCGACGGTGCCGAGCAGCACGACGTAGAGCAGCGAGATGAACAGGTCGAGCTGGCCGAGGCGGCGCAGGAAGGCGAAGACGTAGATGCCGCCGGTGGAGCCGACAATGCCGCCGGCCAGCAACACCCCGCCGAGCTTGAAATCGAGCGTACCGCGCTTCATGTGCGAAAGGACGCCGGAGACGGAGGAGGCGATGACCTGGTTGGCGCCGGTGGCGACCGCGATCGCCGGGGGTATGTTGTAGAAGATCAAGAGCGGCGTGATGAGGAAGCCGCCGCCGACGCCGAACATGCCCGACAGGAAACCCACCGCCGCGCCCATGGCCAGCAGGACGAAGATATTGACGGAAATTTCCGCGATCGGGAGATAGATGCCCACCCGTCAGTCTCGATCAGTTCTGCCGTCGGCGAATGCAACCGTTGCGGGCATCTTGGACCGACAAGCCAATTCGTTCTTGCGCCGGAGGTGCTGCGAAGTCAAACCGCGCTACGCCGCCGAAACAAAAAACATCTCAATCAGTTAACAGGCGAATGTGTGGCAGAGGCGTCGTGGAAACGACGCCTCCGCCGTTATTTGCGCGCCAGCAGCGCCTTGACCAGTTTTTCATCGACTTCGCCGGTCGCCGGCATCTTGTTGTCGGTCTGGAAAGCCATGATCGCGGTCTTCGTCTTCTGGCCCATCTTGCCGTCGGCGCCGCCGGCGTCGTAGCCGTTCTTGTTGAGAATGCGCTGGATGTTCTGGACGGCCTTCTTCATGTCGATGCTGGCTGTCGTCTGCGGTGTGCCGTCCTGCCAGGATTCAGGAATGTCGGCCGAATTGGCCGCCGCATCCAACGGCTTGGCCTTCCACAGCTCAGTCGCGGCGCGGGCGCGTTCGAGCTGCTCGGGCCGCAGCGCATTGGCGATCTCGTCACGCTTGGCCGCCGCATCCTTGTCGCCGGTCTTGGCGACAAGCGCGAACCATTTGTAGGATTCCTCGAGGTTCTGTTTCATGCCGACGCCCTTAGCGGCGAGGATGCCGAGGTTGAACTGGCTGTCCTTGACGCCGACATCGGCCGCCGCCTGGAACCAGTGCGCGGCCGATTCATTGTCGGTCACGCCGTCTGCCGCCATGGCGAACAGGACGGCTAGATTGTGCATGCCGCTGGCGTTGCCCTGTGCTGCGGCAAGCTGGTACCAGGTCTTCGCCTTCTTGATGTCGCGCGCGACGCCGACGCCCTTTTCGTAGAAATTTCCGATGCGGTATTCGGCCGGCGCGAAGCCGAGTTCCGCCGATTTCTCGTACCACTTGGCCGCTGCCGCCATGTCTTCCTTGACGCCGCGCGACTCGGCATAGCGCGAGCCGATTTCGAACAGCGCCTTGGCGTCGCCGCCGGCGGCGGCATCACGCAAGGCGGGCGGGCCGGCGTCAGCGGGAATGTCGAACTTTGCCGTCGTCGCCGGCGAAGCGTCCACCGGCGGAACCGCGCCCGTGGTGTCCTTGGCGATGGTCGGCTCTGCCGCCATAGGCTGGATGCCGGTGTCGGTATCGGCAGCTTCCGGGGCGACCGGAACGGTCGAGGGCGGCGCAGCCGGGGCTGTTGTCTCGGACACCGCTGGGTTCGCATCGGCCGATGTGGCCAAGGCGACGGGCGCCGGAACCGGCTCGGCGGTCGGCGCGGCACCCATCGACGGCTCGGCGCCTGACGGCGTGGCAATCATGCTTTGCGCGGCCATGTCGTCCTTGGTTGCCGGTGCGGACGGCTCGGCCTGTCTGACGGCATGGTCCGGCGCGCTTTCCACTGCCGCGGGCTGCGCGTCCGTCTTTGGCTGGCTCGCGGCATCGAGCGAGGCGGTCTGCACCGGCTGCGAGGCGACGATCGGCGCGACATCGTTGCTCGCCACCTGGGCCGGATCAGCGAAGAAGGCCTTGCCCAGTTGCAGAGCGCCCAGCGCCAGCAGGATCGCGGTTGTCCCCATCAGGATTGGCTTGCGCCGTGCCTTGAGCAGGTCGCCGATCCGCAGCGCCTTCACCGGTCCGGTCACCGTCGACTGGCGCTTCAGCGCATCGGCCTCGGCGGCCGCGGCCGGCGCCGCGCGCCGGGCCGCGGCGATGAAATCCGATTTGGCGGCATCGGTGTCGCTGGGCTTGGCCGGCTGGCCGCGCTCGTCACGCACGCGCTTCATGATGGCATTGAGGTCAGGTGCGCCGGAGCCGGGCTCCAGCGGCCGGTTGGCCATTTTCGGATCGAGCGGCTCGTCGAGATCGACGCTCGGGATCGGGGCACTCGGCGCCGAGCCGGCCAGTGGCGGCATGTCCGCCTCCTTCTTGCCCTTGAAGGCGCGAGCCAGGCCACCGAACAACGACTTGCGGCCGCCTGCCTGTTCGCCTTTCTCGGCGATCGTGTCCGAACCGAGCGCGGCCATGGCAGCCGCCGCCGCAGCCTCGGCCGGCGTGCGCGTGCCGATACCAATACCCAGGTCGCCACGCGTACCCAGGTCGCCACGCGTACCCAGGTCGCCACGCGCACTCGGCTCGTTGCGCAGGATGGCGGCGGCACGGCCATCGAGATCGGCCATGTCCCCGGTCAATGGCAGGGGCTGATCGATATCCATCGACGGCGCGTCGACAGCCATTTTGGGCCGCCGGGCGCCGCGCCAGTTGCTCGGCTCGGCCGGTGCCGCATCCAGCAATTCGCTCATCGCCTCGACCGGCTCGCCGGGTTCGAGCGAACCTAGCCGGTCGACGATCTTGAGCAACGTGTCGTGGATGGCCTCGAACGTTCTCGAATTGCGCTCGTCGGAGCGCCGCGTCAGCGTTTCAAGTGTCTTCAAATCCTGGGCGAGGCCGGAAACCGCGGTCGTATTGGCGCTCGAACCGGCCAGCGATTGCACTGCGTTCTCGGCCGCTTCGCGCGCCGCGCCAAGGATGGAATCGCGGGTTCCTGCGAGCGACTTTTCAATTTCGTTGAGACGCGGGCTGATGTCCTCGAATTCCGGCAGCGGGGTGCTGGGCTTGGAAAGATGAGCGGACAGGCCGGCAACCTGTGCTTCCAGGCTGCGGATCAGCGCCGGATCGATGCCGGCGACCTGTGCGGCCGACGCGTCCAGCCGGCTTGAAATGTCTTCGAGCCGGCTCTCCAGGCCGCGGATCGCGGCTTCGCCCGCGGGATCGGGCACACGCGTTTCCATACGCTTGGCGAGCGCCGTAAAGCGGGCATCGATGGCTTCCATGATGCCGGCGCTGTCGACCTGCGGCATGCGCTGGTCGAGCCTGTCGGCAACCTCGTCCAGTCTGCGCTCGAGATCGCGGAACAGCATGTTGCCCTGTTCGATGGCGTCACCCTGGCGGCGTTCCATCATGCTCGACAGCACGTCGAAGCGCTGCTCCAGCCCATGGAAGATGTAGTCGGCGTCAGGCATGGCGGGCGCCTGGTCGATCTTGTCGGCGATGAGTGCGATCTGCTTGGCCAGGCGCTCCATCGCCTGCTCGGGCAGATTGGCGCGACCGCCGAGCTCGTCGACCCGACCGGACAGCGTGCTCAGCCGGTCCATGACCGCGTTGCCTGGACGATCCTGCGCCACTTCCTCGATCTGGCTGGCAAGCGAGTCGATCCGCCTCTCGATGCGCTCGAAAGCCTCGTGGTCGAATGAATTGGCTTGCGCCGCGACCGTGGATGCGACGATGGCGCGGGAGATCTCGTCCAGCCGCTCGTCGATCATGCCAAGTGTGTCGCTGCCGCGATTGTCCTGCTGGCTGGCGAAATGGTCGACAGCGCCGGCAAGCGTGCGCACCTTCTCCTCCAGCGAGCGCAGCGACAACGATTCCGGCAAATTGTTGACGGCATTGCTGATTTGCTCCAGCCGGGCCGTCAGAGCAGACAGGCCCGGGTCGTCCGAGCGCTTGCGCTGGTCGGCGTCGACGCGGTCTTCGAACGCCGTCCAGCGGCGATCGAAATCGTCCCAGCGGCGGTCGACCTTCTGCACGCTCTCTTCGCGTGCCAGCGTGTCGAGTGCGGCTTTGACCTGTTCGAGTTCGAGCCGCAGCATGTTGACGCTTCTGTCGTCGCTCTTCTCGGCCAGGGTCTGGATGGCGCCCGAAAGCCGCTCGAACTCAAGGCCGAGTTCAGCACTGCCCTTGGCCAAAGCACCGGGCCTTGCGCCTGACTGGAAAGCCCGCTCGATGTCCTTGCGCAGCGCTTCGAATTCCCGCTGCAGACCTGCGGTCATCTGGTGGCGCAGTTCCTCGCGCATGCCGCGCAATTCGCCGGCGATCTTGCCGACCATGGCAACGCCATCCTCCTGGCCGCGCACGCGATCGATATCGCGGGCAATGGCCTGGTAATTCTGCTCGAAAGCGGCGGCTCCCTGCATTGGGCTCTTCGGACGCGGCGCGGGCTGCGGGTCCTCATACCAGCGCTGCTGGCCGGAGGGCCGGGCGGCGGGATAGCGCGCGTCGGCACCATATTGGCGGGGATCGGGTTGGCGCAGATCTGGTTGGCGGGGATCGGAACGTGCCATCGGATCCTCGCGCGTCCGCTCCAGCCGCTGCTCCAGCGTCTCCAGCGACTGGTTCAACTGCTCGAGCGTGGTCTGCGGCCTGCGCTGCCTGCCGGCATTGAGTGTATCGAGATAGGACCGCTTGCTGTTCATCGGTGCGTCCGTCTTTCAGAATGGCTGGCTCGCGGCCAGTTCCCCCAGGTCCCTATCGGAACGAAGGCGACCGGCGGCGATGCCGCGGCGGAAGACGAGCTTCCCGGGCTCTCGCCCGCGCTCCGAAAAACCGTGAAAAATTCGATACAGGATAAACACGGGTAGCCGACGCGCCCACATTTCCCCCAACGTGGTAAACAACGCGTTAACCAAACTTAAGAAATCGAAAGGATGTCGGCTGCCGGCCTGACGGTGCGGCATAAAGGGCGGCGCGCAGAACGCCCTTGCGTCATCATGCGGCAATCGGTATAGAATTGACGTAAACGTAAAAGGCGCATTGAGCGCATGTTTGCGATTTGTTTGTTGAAACCACGACTGGAAGCAGGCCCCCGCTTCCAGTCAGGCGACGCACGGTCCGAGACCGCGACGCCACCAGACGGGGAAAGCCAGTGACCATGAAGCTTATCTCGGCCGGCGAGACCGCGGCCAATACCAATATATCTGCCGAAGCCGGCGAGGACCTCGTCCGCATCGGCGAGATGGCGAAGAAATATGGAGTGACGCTGCGCACGCTGCGTTTCTACGAAGACAAAGGCCTGCTCAACCCGCAGCGTGACGGGTCGACCCGTCTCTACACGCGCCGCGACAAGGCCCGCC
The DNA here is from genome assembly GCF_040320765.1 of Mesorhizobium sp. M0618. Taxonomy (NCBI): domain Bacteria; kingdom Pseudomonadati; phylum Pseudomonadota; class Alphaproteobacteria; order Hyphomicrobiales; family Phyllobacteriaceae; genus Mesorhizobium; species Mesorhizobium sp. M0618. The sequence continues at coordinate 402,231 of NZ_JAMYQH010000002.1, forward strand.
TCAAGCTGATCCTGCTTGGCCGCAAGGTCGGGTTCTCGCTGCGTGACGTCAAGCAGATGATGGATCTCTACGATCCGACCGGTTCAAACACCAAGCAGCTCAAGCTCGCGCTGGACAAGTCGGAAAAGCAGCTTGCCCGCCTGCAGAAGCAAAGGGCGCTGATCGACGACGCCATCAACGAGCTGAGCGGCTCGATGTCGGCGGTGCGCCAGATGCTGAGCGAGCGTTCGGCGCCGCAGGCGAGCGCCGCCAGCTAAAGCAATTCCGTCCGGAGTTGCGCCAGACACCAAGTCGTCCGCTGATTGTCCAAGTTCTGTCGAGCCGCGTGGCCTGCCACGCGGCTTTCGTTGTCCTAGCCCACTCTTATGGCCTTTCGGCGCTGGCTTGCGCAACGTCGCGCCGCTACGCTCATTGCTCCAGTGGGCGGGGAATCTTGTCGCATCGAAAAAATTGACGTTTACGCAAACGTCAATTTTTGCTATCCCACTCCCAATATGGGTCCGCATGCCGCCCTGGCTTGTCTTCGGGGTATTCGGACCGGGTTTGCAGGGTGGAGAAAAAGCATGCCGACATACAGGGCTCCGGTACAGGATACGCTGTTCGTGCTCAACGAGGTTCTGGGTTACCAGCGTTATTCGAACCTTCCCGGATTTGCCGATGCCACGCCCGATGTACTCGAGGCGATCCTCGCCGAAGGCGCCAAGCTCGCCGAAAACGTCATGCATCCGCTGAACCGTGTCGGCGACATGGAAGGCTGTGTGCGTCACGACGATGGCTCGGTGACCACGCCGAAAGGCTTCAAGGAGGCCTTCGACCAGTATCGTGAGGGCGGCTGGATGGGATTGGCCGCACCCGTCGAGTTCGGCGGCCAGGGCCTGCCCTATGCCGTGCACACCGCTGTCGCCGAATATATGGTCTCGGCCAATATGTCCTTGATGATGTATCCGGGCCTGACGCAGGGTGCGATCGCCGCGATCATCACCCACGGCACCGACGAGCAGAAGGCGACATGGTTGCCGAGGATGATCGAGGGTGCCTGGACCGGCACCATGAACCTGACCGAGCCGCATTGCGGCACGGACCTCGGCCTGTTGCGCACCAAGGCGGTGCCGAACGGCGATGGCACCTATAAAATTTCAGGCCAGAAGATCTTCATCTCGGCCGGCGAACACGACATGTCGGACAACATCGTCCATCTGGTTCTGGCCCGCATCGAGGGCGCGCCGGAAGGCGTCAAGGGCATCTCGCTGTTCATCGTGCCGAAGCTCAAGCTCGACCCGTCGGGCAATCCGGGCACCAGGAACACCGTCTCCTGCGGCTCCATCGAGGAGAAGATGGGCATCCATGGCAATTCGACCTGCGTCATGAACTATGACGAGGCTGAGGGCACGCTGCTCGGCGAGGCCAATGGCGGCCTGAAGGCGATGTTCACGATGATGAACGAGGCGCGCCTTGGTGTGGGCCTGCAAGGGCTTTCGCTGTCGGAGATCGCCTACCAGAACGCTGTCGGCTACGCCAAGGACCGTTTGCAGGGCCGCTCATTGTCGGGGCCGAAGGCGCCGGACAAGAAGGCCGACCCGATCATCGTCCATCCCGACATCCGCCGCAGCCTGATGACCATGAAAGCCTTCAACGAGGCCGGCCGCGCGCTGGCGCTGTGGACGGCGATCAAGTCCGATATTGCCCACCGCTCCGGCGACGATAAGGACCGCCAGGCCGCCGACGATTACACCGGCCTGATGACACCGGTGGTCAAGGGCGTGCTCACGGACAAAGGGTTCGACCACGCCGTCATGGCGCAGCAGGTGTTCGGCGGTCACGGCTATATAGAAGAGCATGGCATGAGCCAGTTCGTGCGCGATGCCCGCATCGCCATGATCTATGAAGGCGCCAACGGCATCCAGGCGCTCGACCTCGTCGGCCGCAAGCTCGGCCTGAATGGCGGCCGCGCCGTGCAGGCCTTCTTCAAGGAGGTCGGTGAGTTCTGCGAGGAGAACCGCTCCGACGAGAAGATGGCGCCATTCACCAAGGCGCTGAAGAAAGGTCTCAACGATTTGCAGGCGGCGACCATGTGGCTGGTGCAGAACGGCATGGCCAAGCCCGACAATGCCGGTGCGGCCTCGACCGACTACATGCATCTCTTCGGCCTGGTTGCTCTGGGCTATATGTGGGCGCAGATGGCCAAGGTGGCACTTGGCAAGACTGACGCCAATGGCGCGCAATCCTCTTATGAAAACAACGTGGCTTTCTACGACAACAAGGTCGTGACGGGGCGCTTCTTCATGGAGCGGATCATGCCGGAGACGTCGGCGCATCTCGACCGCATTTCGAGCGGCGCCGACACATTGATGGCACTGCCGGCGGAAGCGTTCTAAAGATGACCTGCGTCCCCCTCCCTCTCGAGGGGAGGGTGGCCCGAAGGGCCGGGAGGGGTCGTTGCGGCAGTGCGCCGGCTTCAGTTTCGATGATGCATCTCGGGAGGAGTATCATACCAGCATGACCAACCCAGCTGAAATCCTTGGCCTTCCGAAGCCCGCCTGGGCGGCGGACGAGGTCGGCATGCTCTACGACATGGCGCATCGCTTCATGTCGGAGGAGATCGCGCCGCGCTACGACGAGTTCGAGAAGAACGAGATGGTCGATCGCGAAAGCTGGCTGAAGGCAGGTTCCGCCGGCCTGCTCTGCGCCTCGATGCCGGAGGAATATGGCGGTTCCGGCGGCACATTCGCGCATGAGAGCGCTATCATCGAGGCTATCGGCCATGTCGGTGTCGACGGGTTCGGCATCGGCCTGCACAATTCGATCGTCGCCCCTTACATCCTCCACTACGGCTCCGAGGAGCAGAAAAAGAAATGGCTGCCGAAACTGGCGACCGGCGAGCTGATCGGCGCCATCGCCATGACCGAGCCCGGCGCCGGCTCTGACCTGCAGGGCGTCAAGACGCGGGCGCAGAAGGATGGCAATCAATACAAGATCAACGGCTCCAAGACCTTCATCACCAATGGGCAGCTTGCGAACTTCATCATCGTCGTCACCAAGACCGATCCGGAGAAGGGCGCCAAGGGCACCTCACTGATCGTCGTCGAGACCGACGAGGTCGAAGGTTTTCAGCGCGGCCGTAACCTCGACAAGATCGGGCTCAAGGCCAACGACACGTCGGAGCTGTTCTTCAACGACATGCGCGTGCCGACCTCCAACCTGCTCGGCCACGAGGAAGGGCAGGGCTTCGTCCAGTTGATGCAGCAACTGCCGCAGGAGCGACTGCAGATCGGCACCGGCGCCATTGCGATGATCGAGCGGGCGCTGGCGCTGACTATTCGTTACGTCAAGGAGCGCAAGGCGTTCGGCAAGGCGATCATCGATTTCCAGAACACCCAGTTCAAGCTGGCCGAACTCAAGACCGAGGCCACCATCGGCCGCGTCTTCTACAATGATTGCGTCACCCGCCACATCGCCGGCGGCCTCGATCCTGTGACCGCGTCGATGGCCAAGTACTGGCTCAGCGACCTGCAGGGAAAAGTCGTCGACGAATGCCTTCAACTGCATGGCGGCTATGGCTACATGAATGAATATCCGATCGCCCGCATGTTCCGCGACGCTCGCGTCCAGCGCATCTACGGCGGCACCAATGAGATCATGAAATTGCTGATCGGCCGCTCTCTCTGAGGGCAACGACCGGCAAACCCAAGGAGCAAGCAATGGCTGAAGCTTATGTCTATGACGCTGTGCGCACACCGCGCGGCAAGGGCAAGAAGGACGGATCGCTGCACGAGGTGCCGGCGGTGCGGCTTGCCGCCAAGACGCTCGAGGCGCTGCGCGACCGCAATGGGCTCGACACCGGCAATGTCGATGACATCATCTTCGGCTGCGTCGATCCGGTCGGCGAAGCCGGCTCGGTCATTCCGCGCGCCGCCGCCTTCGAGGCCGGCTACGACACCAAGGCGCCCGGCATGCAGATCTCACGCTTCTGCGCTTCCGGGCTCGACGCCATCAATTTCGGCGCCGCCAAGATCGCGCAGGGCGCCGATGAGATCGTCATTGCCGGCGGCGTGGAATCGATGTCGCGTGTCGGCATGGGCGCCTCGGGCGGCGCCTGGTTCATGGATCCTTCGGTCGGCCTGCCCGGCTGGTTCGTGCCGCAAGGCATCTCGGCCGACCTGATCGCCACCAAATACGGCTTCAGCAGAGACGACGTCGACGCCTATGCGGTCGAGAGCCAGAAGCGCGCCGCCAAATCCTGGGCCGATGGCCGCTTCAAGAATTCCGTCGTCCCGATCAAGGACCAGAACGGCCTGACCATCCTCGACCATGACGAACATATGCGCCCGTCCACCGACATGCAGTCGCTGGCCTCGCTCAACCCGTCCTTCGTCATGCCAGGCGAAATGGGCGGCTTCGATGCCGTCGCCGTGCAGAAGCATCCCGAGGTGGAAGAGGTCAATCACGTCCATCATGCCGGCAATTCGTCCGGCATCGTCGACGGCGCCGCCGCCGTGCTGCTCGGTTCGAAGAAGGCGGGCAAGGCGATGGGGCTGAAGCCGCGCGCGCGCATTCGTACCTTCGCCAACATCGGCTCCGAGCCGGTGCTGATGCTGACCGGCCCGGTCGACGTCACCGAGAAGCTGTTGAAGCGCGCCAAGATGAAGCTCTCGGACATCGACCTGTTCGAGCTCAACGAAGCCTTCGCTTCGGTGGTGCTGCGCTACATGCAGGCGTTCGACATCGATCACGACAAGATCAACGTCAATGGCGGCGCTATCGCTATGGGTCATCCGCTCGGCGCCACCGGCGCGATGATCTTCGGCACGGTGCTGGACGAACTCGAGCGCCGCGATCTCAACACCGCTCTGGTGACGCTGTGCATCGGCGCCGGCATGGGAACCGCAACCATCATCGAACGCGTCTGACGGGGAGAGAAACGATGAGCTACACCAATTTCACCCTCGACATCGACGCCGACGGCATTGCGCTGGTCACCTGGGACATGCCTGGCCGCTCGATGAACGTTTTCACCGAAGAGGCGATGCGGGAATTGAACGCCATCGTCGACAAGGTGGCTGGTGACGCCGCCATCAAGGGTGCGGTGATCACCTCCGGCAAGGACACCTTCTCCGGCGGTGCCGACATCACCCTGCTGCAGAAGATGCTGACGACCTTCGCCGCGGAAAAGGGCAAGGACGCCGAAAAGGCGACCAAGGCGCTGTTCGACAATGCCGGCATGATGACCGGCCTGTTTCGCAAGCTGGAAACTTGCGGAAAGCCGTGGGTGTCCGCGATCAACGGCACCTGCATGGGCGGCGCCTTCGAATTGTCGCTCGCCTGCCACGGCCGTGTCGCCGCCGACAGCGACAAGGTGAAGATGGCGCTTCCGGAGGTGAAGATCGGCATCTTCCCGGGCGCCGGCGGCACCCAGCGCGTGCCGCGGCTGACCGATCAGCAGCAGGCGCTGCAGATGCTGACCTCCGGCCAGACACTGTCGCCGCAGAAGGCCAAGTCTATGGGCCTGATCCATGAGATCGCCGAGCCGGTCAGATTGGTCGAGACCGCCAAGGCGATGATCAGGAACGGCCTGAAGCCGGTCGCTCCTTGGGACGAGAAGGGTTTCAAGCTGCCCGGCGGCCCGATCTACTCGGTGGCGGGCGCCAATCTGTGGCCACCGGCCATCGCCATCCTGCGTCGCGAGACCTACGGCAACTATCCCGCCGCCGCCGCGATCCTCAAATGCGTCTATGAAGGCCTGCTGGTGCCGTTCGACACCGCCTTGCGCATCGAGCAGCGCTATTTCACCGAGATCATGCAGACCAGGGAAGCGGCGGCGATGATCCGCTCGTTGTTTGTGTCGCTGCAGGAACTGAACAAGGGCGCCCGCCGCCCAGCCGGCGTGCCCGAAACCAAGTTCAAGAAGGTCGGCATTCTCGGGGCCGGCTTCATGGGCGCGGGCATCGCCTATGTCACCGCCAAGGCCGGCATCCCGGTGGTGCTGCTCGACCGTGATCTGGAGTCGGCTACCAAGGGCAAAGCGCATTCCGACGGCCTGATCTCGGATCAGGTTAAGAAGGGCCGCGCCAAGCCGGAGGACAAGGACAAACTGCTGTCGCTGATCACGCCGACGGCGGACTATGCCGACCTTGCCGGCTGCGATCTGGTGGTCGAGGCCGTTTTCGAGGATTCGAGCGTGAAGAAGAGCGCCACCGAACAGGCGGAAGCCGTGCTGAAGCCATCGGCGATCTTCGCGTCGAACACCTCCACCATCCCGATCTCGTCGCTGGCCAAGAATTCGGCGCGGCCGAAGAATTTCATCGGCATCCATTTCTTCTCGCCGGTCGACAAGATGATGCTGGTCGAGATTATTTTGGGCAAGAAGACCGGCGACAAGGCGCTGGCCACCGCGATCGACTTCGTTCGCGCCATCAAGAAGACGCCGATCGTCGTCAACGACACGCGCGGCTTCTACGTCAATCGCTGCGTGCTGCGCTACATGTCGGAAGCCTACAAGATGCTGATCGAAGGCGTTCCCGCGCCGATGATCGAGAACGCGGCGAAGGCAGCCGGCATGCCGGTCGGCCCCCTGGCGCTGACCGACGAGACCGCCATCGACCTTGCCCAGAAGATCATGAAGCAGACCATCAGGGATTTGGGCGACAAGGCGGTCGATCCCAAGCAGATGGCGCTGATCAACACCATGGTCGACGATCACGGCCGCTTCGGCCGCAAGAACGGCAAGGGTTTTTACGATTACCCGGCAAAGCCCGCCAAGAAGAAGCTGTGGCCGGGCCTTAGGGATCTCTATCCGCAGCTTGCACCCGAGAAGGTCGATTATGGGGAACTGCAGCAGCGGCTGCTGGTCACCATCGCGCTGGAAGCGGCGCGGGTGATGGAAGAAGGCATCGTCACCGACCCGCGCGAGGCCGATGTCGGCTCGATCCTCGCTTTCGGCTTCGCTCCCTACACCGGCGGTGCGCTGTCCTACATCGACGGCATCGGCGCCAAGGCGTTCGTCAAGATCGCCAAGAACCTGCAGAAGAAATACGGCGCCGAGTTCAAGGCACCCAAGCTGCTGCTCGACATGGCCGAGAAGGGCGAGACCTTCTACCAGCGCTTCGATCCCTATGCGAAAGGCGACGTGAAGCAGGCAGCCTGACGCATGGGTAAAATCAGGAGTCTTACAGCGTCCTTTGCGCGTCCAAGAGGACGCGCGGCGCTGTAATGTATGTCTGGGCGCGCATGGTGCGCATGATGGCCACGGCACGCAGCCGTGGCCCCTATGTGATGGGCGGCGAAGGCCGGCTGGCTTTCCGCTGCCTGCCGACCGACATCGATTTCAACATCCATCTCAACAATGCGCGCTACATGATGCTGGCCGATCTCGGCCGCATCGACCTGTTTGTTCGTGCAGGCCTCATCACGCTGGCAAGGAAGAATGGCTGGGCGCCGATGATGGGCGGACTGCAGGCGGTCTATGCACGCGAGATCAGGCTGTGGCGCCGCTTCGAAGTGGTGTCCTCGATCGAGACCTGGGAAGGCACCCAGGTTGTCGGCAAGCACCGCTTCGTCCTCGACAATGGCGAGACGGCCGCGTTGATCCTGACGACAGCCGGCGTCTACGATCGCAAGGCTCGCAACTTTCTTGAGATTGACGAGGTCGTTGCGGCACTTGGTCGTGCCGTGAACCCGCGGCCACCGACGCAAACGGAGCGGATTTTCATGACATCGCACCAGGGTCTGCGCAGCTTGGCCAAGGGCGTCGATCGATCCCGGTAATCGGACTTTCCGCGATCGACGGGAACGTTTGCAACCACTCCACGACCGGTGGACAAAACGACATTCCAAGACTAGAAGGGAAAGGTATTTTTTCCTGCACCGAAGGAGAGCGAGCATGCTCTCGCACGACCGAGTCTGGGCTGCCATCGATGCTCTTGCCAAGCGCTATTCGCTTTCGGCCTCGGGTTTGGCCAAGCGTGCGGGGCTCGATTCCACTGCCTTCAACAAGTCGAAGCGTTTGTCGTCGGATGGCCGGCCGCGCTGGCCCTCGACCGAATCACTGGCCAAGATCATCGAGGCGACGGGCGCCTCACTCGACGAATTCACCAGTCTGATCGAAGGCCGGCCCGGGATCAGCAATGGTGCCTCGACCAGCAATGCCGCTTCGGTCGCCCGCAGAAGCTCCGTGCCGTTGCTCGGCTTTGCCCAAGCCGGCGCAGGCGGCTTCTTCGACGATGCCGGCTTTCCAGTCGGGCAGGGTTGGGATCTGGTCGAACTGCCGGCGCAATCGACCGAGAGCTCCTACGCGCTGCAGGTGCAGGGCGATTCCATGCTGCCGCTCTACCGCAATGGCGACGTCCTCATCGTCGAACCGGGCGCCGTCACCCGCAAGGGCGATCGCGTCGTTGTCAAGACCACATCAGGTGAGGTGATGGCCAAGGTGCTCGAGCGCCAGAGCGTCAAGTCGATTGCGCTGGTCTCGCTCAATCCCGATCATCCCGACCGCGACATTCCCATGCGCGATGTCGAGTGGGTGGCACGGATTGTCTGGGCAAGCCAATAGGTCAGGCTGGTGCGGCTTCTCCATCATGCGCTGGCGGTTCTGTTGCTCCCTGTGATGGCGGCCATGGTCGTCGCTGGCGGTCGCACGCTGAAAGGAAGCGACAGCGTCGTCACGGTGGACCAGCTTGATCCGGGCGCCGATACGATGGCGCAGCAGGCTGCCGGGACGGTGCCGCGGGAGCCGGCCACCTCAGCCATGGCAGCTCCACAGCCGCCGAAGCCGGGGCCGCATTCAAGGGCAATCGATCCCGAAATCGTCGCGCCGCCGGAACTGCCCGCCGACGGGCTTGAACGGGTCGAGCCGCGCGAGCCGTTGAGCAAGCTCGCGCTGGCTGTGCCGCCCAAGCCGAAAATGCCCGACGATTGGAACGGCACAAAGCTGTTCCAGCCGGTTGCGCCGGCCGCCGGCCTGATCGAAGCGAAGGGCTATTCGGTCGCGGTTTCCGGTATCGACATCGTGAGGCAGGACGAGACCTGCAGCGAGGACGGCAAGTCCTGGCCGTGCGGCGTCCGGGCGCGGACGGCGTTCCGCGCCTTCTTGCGCGGCCGCGCGGTGGTCTGCACGGTGCCGCCACAAGGTGGCCGCGACCTGATCGCAGCCGAGTGCCGGATCGGCAAGCAGGATGTCGGTCAGTGGCTGGTCGAAAATGGCTGGGCGCGCGCCGCCAAGGGCGGCCCCTATATCGAGGCCGGCGACAAGGCGCGCACGGCGAAGAAGGGCATTTTCGGATCGGCGCCCGATCTGTCCGGCATGCCGGCGATGCCGGCCGCGCCCGGCCCGGCGCCTCAGGCGCCGGGTTCGATCCTCGAAGAGGTCGATGGCGTGCTCAAGCCAGCTGACCAGCCAGCGCCCGCTCAATGAGCGCACGTGTCTCGGCAACGCCATAGAGTGCTGCGAACGAGCCGAAGCGCGGGCCGCGCTCCTGGCCGATCAGCACCTGGTAGATCATCTGGAAGAAGGCGCCCGATACGCCGGGGCCGCCTTCCGGGCTCTGCTTGGAATGATCCTGATAGCGCTCGATCCTGCGTGCGACATTGAGCGAGGCGTTCTGGATCGCTTCGCCGCTGGCGTCGGCCGGCAGCGCCCCAAGCGCTTCGTCGAGGGCTGCCAGCGCCTCGCGCTCGATCTCGTCGGCGGGCCGGAACGTTTTCGTCGGCTTCACGAAATCGTCGAAATAGCGGATCGCATGGCCGACCAGCCGGTCGAGCTCGGGATGCGTCTTTGGCGTCACGCCTTGCGTATGGCGCGAGATGAACCCCCACAGCACATCCTTGTTCTGCGCGTTGGAAGCGCTGACCAGATTGAGCAGCAGCGAGAACGGCACCGGCATGTCGATCGCGGGCGGGTTGCCGTCATGCATATGCCAGACCGGGTTGCCCAGCCGTTCCTTCCAGTCCTGCCGGGGATAGGCGGCGAGGAACGTATAGTATTCGTCCACGGCCCGCGGGATGACGTCGAAATACAGCTTCTTGGCCTGCCGCGGCCGCTGGTACATGTAGAGCCCGAGGCTTTCGGTCGGCGCATAGGTCAGCCACTCGTCGATGGTCAGCCCGTTGCCTTTCGACTTCGAGATCTTCTGGCCGTTCTCGTCGAGGAACAGTTCGTAGACGAAATGCTCCGGCGCCCGTCCGCCCAGAATGTTGCAGATGCGGTCGTAGACCACCGCATTGGTCTGGTGGTCCTTGCCGAACATTTCGAAATCGACGCCAAGGGCTGCCCAGCGCATGCCGAAATCCGGCTTCCACTGCAGCTTCACGCGGCCGCCGGTGATCGAAAGTGTGGTCTCGGTGCCCTCGTCGTCGAAGGTGATGGTGCCGGCCTTGGCGTCGACATGCTTCATCGGCACGTAAAGCACGCGGCCGCTCTTGGGCGAGATCGGCAGGAACGGGCTGTAGGTCGCCTGCCGCTCGGGCCCGAGCGTCGGCAGCATCACCGCCATGATCTGGTCATAGCGTTCGGCGGCGCGCAGCAGCATCGCATCGAAACGGCCGGCCTTGTAGTATTGCGTCGCGCTGGCGAACTCGTAGTCGAAGCCGAACGTGTCGAGGAAGCGGCAAAGCATCGCGTTGTTGTGGTCGGCGAAGCTCGCATAGTCGCCGCCGAAGGGGTTGGGGACCGACGACAGCGGCTTGTGCAGATGCGGCTCGAGCGCGGCGCGGTCCGGCACGCTGTCGGGTATCTTGCGCATGCCGTCCATATCGTCGGAAAAGCACAGCAGCTTGGTCGCGACCTTGTCCTGCGTCAGGACGCGGAAGGCATGGCGCACCATCGAGGTGCGCGCCACCTCGCCGAACGTGCCGATATGCGGCAGGCCGGACGGCCCGTAGCCGGTCTCGAACAGGACTGTTTGCGGGAAGTCGGCGCCTTTGTAGCGCTCGATGATCTTTTTGGCCTCCTCGAACGGCCACGCCTTGCTTTCGGTCGCGGCCGCCAGTAGCTCGGGGTTGAGATCGATGATGTTTGATCCCGCCATGTCACAGTTTTCCAAATCATTTGCCGGCCCGAAGGCGGGCCGCAGCAAGGGTTTTTCAACCGGTCTCTAGGCGTGCAGCGCCGGAGCGTCAACGCGTGCGGCGCTTTTTCCTTGCGGTGCAGAATGGGCGTTCCTAACTTCGAGGTCCGGTTCGAGGAGAAAAAATTGCCGACACCTCATGAAGCCCTGATCTATCTGATGGTCATCACCTCGGCCTCCGACCGCGACATGACCGATGTCGAACTGGCGCGGATCGGCGAGGTTGTCCGCTCCTGGCCGGTGTTCGAGGACTTCAACCACGACAGGCTTGTCGGCGTCGCCCAGGACTGCCAGAAGCGTCTGCACGAAAAGCATGGGCTGGAGGGCGTGCTGGCTGAAGTCGCCGAGGTCTTGCCTGAGCGGCTGCGCGATACCGCCTATGCCGCCGCCTTCGAGGTTGCCGCCGTCGACCTCGAAATGCGCATGGAAGAGGTGCGGGTGCTGCAGCTGATCCGGCGGCAGCTCGACCTCGACACGCTGACGGTTGCTGCCATCGGCCGCGCGGCCAAGGCGCGGCTGCGCACGATGACCTGAAAGTCCTTGGCCGGGCGTTGTTGAGATTCGGCTCAGGCCGGCAAAGCTGACCGGAACCGGATCAGAAAAAGCTCACCGGAAAATAGCGCAGATAGAATTCCGCGAACGTGCCTTTCATCGAAATTTCCTGCAGCGCGTAATCGATCGCGGCGGCCAGCGCCGGATTGTCCGCTTTGGTGGCGATGGCCATGCCAGTGCCCAGATATTCGGGCGCCAGATAGGGCCCGCCGGCAAAGCGGCAGCAGCCCGCCGCGTCCGAGCCGCCCAGCCAGAAAGCCAGGCGCATGCCGTCGCCGAAGGCGGCGTCGACCTTGCCGGCCTTGAGATCGGCATAGAGGTCTTCCGGCCTGTCGAAAGGGATGACCTGAACCGTGCTGAAATAGTCGCGCAGCATGCGCTCATGCGCCGAGCCTGATATCACGCCGACACGCTTGCCGTGCAATTTGTCAAAGATGGGCTCGGTCAGTGCCTTGCTCTTCGGCATGATGAAGCGCGCTGGAAACTGTAGATAGGAGCGCGAGAAGGCGTAGGTCGTGCGCGATTCCGGTGTTGCGGCGATGCCGGCGATGATCGCCTCGCCTTCGTCTTTCCGCAGTGCGCCTTCCAGCTCGGCCCAAGGCAGGGCCTGGATCTGGCATTTTTCGACGATGCCAAGCTCGGCGCAGATGGCGCGTGCCAGATCGATATGGAAGCCGGACAGCTTTCCCGCACCGTCGAGGAAGTTGAAGGGCGGGAAGTCCGTGGTGGTCAGGAATCTCAGCCGGGGCAGCGTCGAAAGGTCTGGTTTGGGCAGCCGCTCCTTGGCATCCCACAGCATCGGAACCTGAGGCGCCGCGGCGCGCGCGCCGGCGGCGAACGACAGCAATCCGATCAGCATCGCAAAGGCGAAGGATCTCCACCGGAACGCCAAGATAAAACTCCGCCACAGTCGTGCTCGCACCGGTTTTGGTACGAAAATGGTACAGGCACAATGGTTTTTGATTTCAACCCGCCGATTTCAGGATATGATTCAACCGGTTTGCAAATCAGCTCCGGCCGCCTCGGTGAGGGAAGCCACAAAATAAGTATGCGATTTGCAATCCGTGGTCGGTGGCGAAGTGTAAATCAGGCACGCATCATTGGCCGCAATGCACGAGGCAACATGGGGTTGATGTTGCGATGGGTCAGTTCGATCGCACGCTGGAATACATAGACCAACTGCAGCACGCCGCAACGGCGGCGGCGGTCTGTGAAAGGCTGCTGGGCATAACATCGGATTTCGGTCTCACCGCACTGATGGCTGGAACCGTACCGCAGCCAGGCACGCCGGCCGGCCAGCAAAAGCAGCATGTGCTTCTCTGCGATTGGCCGGGAGAGTGGCTGGAGCGCTATGTCGCGCGCAACTATGTCGATCATGACCCCGTCGTCAGCCATATGAAACAGTTGCAGGCGCCCTTCCAGTGGCACGAGGCGTCGCAGGGCATCCGCATCGACAAGAGCTGCGGCGAAGTGATGGGCGATGCCGGCGCCTTCAAACTGCGTGATGGATTGGCCTTTCCGTTGATCACGCTCGACGGCCAGATCGTCATGGTGTCGCTCGGCGGCGAGGCCGTGGAATTGTCCGTCGCCGAATTCGGCCAGGTGTCGCTGGTCTCGACCTACGCGGTTGGCCGCGCCATGCAACTCCACACCATGGCGAACAGCACCATCGATCATATCGTGCTGACGCCGCGGGAGCGCGAATGCCTGCAATGGGCCGCCGTCGGCAAGTCCGAATGGGAGATTTCGCAAATCCTCGGCATTTCCGAACACACCTCGGAGAAACATCTTCTTAACGCCAAAAGCAAACTAGGTGCCGTCAACAGGGTGCAGGCCGTCGCGGAAGCGATACGGCGCGGCTACATTAGTTAGGTCGGCCGTGCCGACCTGGAATTTTTGCCTACGCGATCACGCAATTTTCTCATCAAAGCACGGCCGTATCTTCCTCTGAACGCAGGAGACGGCGGAATGCTTTTTTCCCTTACAACCCAGGAATTGATGGAACGTCCCGACCTTTGGGAGGCCGTCCATCGGTTGCGCTACAAGATATTCGTCGAAGAGATGGGGTGGGATGACCTCAGGCGGCCTGACGGGCTCGAACTCGACCAGTTCGATCACGACGAGGCGGTCCATCAGATCGTCATCAGGGGCGGTGAAGTGGCAGGTTATCAGAGGATGTTGCCGACGACGCGGCCACATCTGCTGACCGAGGTCTTGACCGATCTTTCCGAAGGAACGCCGCCATCGGGTCCAAACATCTGGGAATTGACCCGCTACGCGGTGGCTCCCGGTTTTCGTGACGGCCGTCGCGGCGTTTCGACCGTCGGCACCGAACTGATTGCCGGTTTCGTCGAGTGGGGGCTGAAGCGCGGCGTCGACAAGGTGATCATCGAGTTCGAGCCGATGTGGGTGCTGCGCGCCTTGCAACTGCATTTCCTGGCGACCCCGCTGGGCTATCAGCGCACCTATGGCAACCAGCAGGTCGTCGCCACTTTGCTGACCTTCAACGAACACACCCTCGATGTGGTGCGGTCGCGCCGCAATCATTTTGCTCCCGTGCTGGCCAGGGGATATCCTGACATGCTCGGGCAAAGGCGTGCGTCATGAGATCGGAGACAGCCATGAGCACACATCCGCAACCTGAACTTCGCAACCACACGCTGGTCGTCACCGTGTCGTCGAGTGACGGCCGGCCGGTGCTGGACAGGAGGGCCTATGAAAGCCTGGCAAGGACCTTCCATGAAGCCGCCGATAATGAGGAGGTTCGCGTCGTCGTGCTGCGCGGCCTGGCAGGCTGTTTCTGCCTGGGCGGCGACTTCTCCGAATTCCTCGACGCCACCAAGCACCAGAAACTGATTGCCGCCGTCACCGACCTGTTCCGCACGCTGGCGACGTTTCCCAAGCCCATCCTTGCCTGCGTCGATGGCGATGCCGTCGGTGTCGGCTGCACCATCCTGTTCCATTGCGACATGGTGATCGCGTCCGATGAGAGCACGTTCAGGGTGCCGTTCGTCGATTTCGGCCTGGTGCCGGATGCGGCGACCAGCATCCTGGCGCCGCAGAAGCTCGGCTATGCCGGTGCCTTCCGCTTCTTCTGCCTCGGCGACACGCTTCGCGCCGAAGATGCCAGGGCGCTCGGCCTTGTCGCGGAGATTGTGCCGGGAGGCACCGTCGAGGAGGCGGCTCTCGGCCGGGCAAGACAACTCGTCAAGAAGCCGGTCGCCGCCTTGCTGCAGACGCGCGGCCTGCTGAAGGGGAACACCGAGGCCCTCTGCGACCGCATCGATCAGGAGATTTCGCTTTTCCAGCAGGCGCTGCAGGACGACACCACGCTGCGGCGATTGCAGCGCATCGCCCGGCTCGCGGCCTGAGCGAAAGCATCAAGGAACGCGGCCCCGCCCGGCCCCACCCCCCCCCCCGGCCCGCGAGAAAAAGAAGATGGGCGGATGTAGGGACAGACGCCGCAGAGGTTGTGTTTTGTGAGGGGAGTGTATTGATAGATGTGGGTGAAAA